>NZ_BAAGRO010000051.1:0-11424 GCF_054782915.1 Nocardioides hungaricus
ATTTCGCGATCCCACCAGCCACGCCACACGCCGGGCCGCACTGTCCCAAAGATCAGTGCTTCCCTAGATCTCGAACACCCCATCGATCTCGCTCGCGACAGCGTCGGCGACCAGTGGTGGCGGCGACGTCCCCGGGCGCGCACAGCTTTGGGTTGGTGCTGGGCTGGTGCTCGCGATGGCGACCGGCGGCAGGTGCCCGGTTGCCTTCCGTCCGGAACTGGTGGTCACGGCGACCAGCCCGTGCTGCGCAGCCACGGACGGTGTGGCCACCCGCACTTGGCATGAGCCAGGGGCATTTTCCGCGGCGGGTAGTGCGGGGGGCACTGAATCATGGCCATCGAGGGTCAGCAGACCGGGCGGCAGGACATTCACCGTGAGCTGGAGCGGGTGCGCGCAGACCTCCACGACCTCGTCGCACGCGCCACCTCTGCTGACCTGCGTCGCCGCACGAACGGGACCCGATGGACCAACGGTCAGATGCTGTGGCACATGGCGTTTGGCTTTCTCATCGTGCGTCGGCTGTTGCCGCTGATACGCCTCCTTGGTCGTGTTCCCGTCGCGTTCAGCCGCTCCTTTGCCGCAGTGCTGAACGCCGCCACACGGCCCTTCCACGTCATCAACTACCTCGGCGGCGTCGGTGGCGCGCTGGTGTTCCACGGGCCACGCCTGAGCCGGCACGTCGACCGCACCATCGACCTGCTTCACAGCCGCATGGACGCGGAGAGCGAGGAGGCGCTGACTCGCCGGATGCACTTCCCGGTCGGCTGGGACCCGTTCTTCCGCGACACGATGACCCTTGAGCAGGTGTACGCGTACGGCGCCCAGCACTACGACTTCCACCGAGCCCAGCTCCGCCGGTTCCCTGGTGCTGATCAACGAGCTGGTGCCGGTCTCGATCTGGGCGATGAACTTCGCGATGATGTTCTCACTCGCCTTGGGCATCGACTACGCGTTGTTCCTGGTGGTCCGCTATCGCGCCGCACGCATGGGCCACCATGAGTCCGCGCGGGAGGCGATCGCAGAGACGATGGACACCGCCGGCAAGGCGGTCCTGCTTTCGGGCGCCACCGTTCTGGTCTCCCTGTCTGCGGTGATGCTGGTGCCGTCGCCGTCGTTCCGGTCCATGGCCGGTGGGATCATGCTCTCGGTCGTCTTCGTCCTCGCCGCGACACTGACTCTGCTGCCGCTGGTGCTGGTGCTGGTCGACGAGAGGATCAACAAGTTCTCACTGCCCTGGGTGCGTGCCGGCGAGCATCGCTCCCCTGCCTTCGCGGCGTGGGGCGAACGGCTCTGGCGCCGCCCGGTGCTGTGGGGCGCTGGCTCGCTGATCGTGCTCCTCGCTCTGGCTGCCCCGATCCTCGGCCTGAGGACGGCGATGCCGTCGATCAAGGTGCTGCCCCAGGACGCCAGTGCGCGCATCGGATACGACCAGGTCCAGGACGCCTTCGGTCCGGGAGCGCCGGGGATGCTCCAGATCGTCGTCGACGGCGCTGACACGCTAACCGCAGTCAACGTCCTCAGCCACGACGCCGGGATCGGTGCGGTGCTGCCTGCCATGCCCGCCGCCGACGGCAGCGACCACCGCCTCATCCAGGCAGTGCTGACCGTCGATCCCTCCGAGCCCGAGCTCGCCGCCACCATCGAGCGTCTCCGCGCCGACCTCCCGGCCTCGGCGCTGGTCGGTGGTGCGGCCGTGGAGAACATCGACCTCAAGACCCAGCTCGACGAGTCCACCCCGCTGGTGATCGGTGTCGTTCTGGTGTTGGGTTCTTGCTCCTCATCGCACTGCAGGCGCCGCTCATCTCGTTGTTCGGCACGCTTGCCAGCCTGCTCTCCACCGCGGCCGCCTTCGGCGTGGCCCGGCTGGTCTTCCAGGATGGCCACGGCTCTGGCCTGCTCGGCTTCGAGCCCCAAGGCTTCCTCGACGCCTGGGCGCCGGTGTTCTTCTTCGCGATGATCTTCGCCATCGCGATGGACTACACCGTCTTCCTACTGGCCTCGGCCAAGGAGCACTGGGAGAAGTCGGGCGATCCACACGAGGCCATGGTCGGGGCGGTGGCCCACTCGGGCCGAGTGATCTTCGCCGCCGGCGGCGTGATGGTGGCGGTCTTCTTCACCTTCGCGCTCTCCGGGCCCCTGCCGCCCAAGGAGATGGGCGTCATCCTCGGCATCGCCGTCCTGCTCGACGCCTTCCTGATCCGGCTCATCCTGCTGCCCGTGATGCTGCGGCTGGCCGGCCGAGCCGCCTGGGCCACTCCGGCCTGGCTGCGCCGGATCCTGCCCCGCATCACCTTCTCCCACGGCTGAGAGGAACTCCCGTGACCATCGCCACCACCGACCACGGCTCGCCGCACGGCAAGGCCGTTCTCCGCGAGCTCGCCCCTCTGCACCGGGACCTTCGGCGGGCCATTCCAGACGTCTACAAGGGCTTCGGCGAGCTCAGCCAGGCCGCATTCGCCGACGGCGCAATCGACCGGAAGACCAAGGAGCTCATCGCCCTGGCGATCGGCGTCGTCGAGGGCTGCGACGGGTGCATCGCCTCCCACGGCCAGGCCGCTGCCCGCGCCGGCGCCACCCGCCAGGAGGCCGCCGAAGCCATCGGCGTCACCTTCCTGATGCACGGCGGTCCCGCAACGATCCACGGCGCCCGCGCCTACCAGGCCTTCTGCGAGTTCGCCGACGCCCTCGAAGCCGGCGAAGCCACCACCTGACCCGCACCTGAGCTGAACGGAGCCCCAGAGAATGTGCCACCCCAAACGCTGCCGCGCCTGCGGTAAGACCACCTGGGCCGGGTGCGGCCAGCACGTCGCCCAGGTCAGGGCACTCGTCCCGGCCGACCAGTGGTGCACCGGCCACAAGGACCCGAACAACGACAGATGGCTCAGCCGAATCTTCGGCCGCTGAAACAATAGGAAGCGCATGAACATCGACCGAGTCGTCCTCGCACTGGCTGGCACGCTCACCCTCACCAGCGCGATTCTCGCTGGTCTGATCTCGCCATGGTGGCTCCTGCTCGCCGGCTTCGTCGGCGCCAACCAGCTCCAGGCCAGTCTCACCGGCTGGTGCCCCGCAGCGATCATCGCTCGCCGGCTCGGCGTACCCAGAGGCTGCGCGTGCCACTGACGAGCGGCTCAGCGCCCGGATCCCCACATCATCCCCGGGCCCATGCCCCAGCCCGAGGCCTGACCCGACCACCCGCCGCAGCCCATGGCGCCGCGCCAGTCGGTGTCGAACCACTGTGCAAGCCAGCGTTGCATCTGGACGATCTCGGCGTGCTGGTCGTCTCGGATGCTTCGCGCGAGTTGGGCGACCTGGTCGTGGTCGGTGCCTTGCCACAGCAGCTGCTGGGACGTCATCACCGCCATCATGTGGTGGCCGACCATGTCTTGCAGGAACGTCTGGTCGAGCTGGTCGCCGGAGAGTCCGGACAGGTCGCGCATCATCGGCCGGTAGTCGACGGCGGCGGACTGCTCCGGGTACCAGTCCCGGAGCCAGGCCTGCATCTGCTGGATCTGCGCGGACTGGGTCTGCACGATCGCTTCACCGAAGGCCCGCATCTCTGGCCGGTCGGAGCGAGCCAGCTCACCGGCGGCGTCGACCGCCTCCTGGTGGTGGGCGACCATCTCGGCCAGGTACTCGGGTTTGCTGGCCACGCCGGCCCGACCCATCATCCCCATCATCGAGCCCCAGGAGTCGTCCCACCAACCCGGTGTACTGCCGGAGCCGGAAGTCATCATCCCGGGCCCCATCCGCGCCGACCAGTCGTCGTCGTCCTGGATCGCCCAGGCGATCGCGCCGACCGCGGTCACGCTCGCCACGACCACGACCACGACCAGGGCGATGACGAGGGCGGGCAGGCGTCGCATGGCAGCCTCCTCGTGTTCGGGGACGTTCCTCACCTCACGGTTCCGCACAGCAGGCAACTCCGGTAGGGCAGATCCGCCCCCGGGCTAGGGGTCCAAGGTCCTCAGACGTGCTGACTCGTGGGCTAGGTGCGGGCGACGTCGCGGCGTTGGAACCCGATCAGCCCGGCGAGGATGAGTGCGGCAGCGATGCCGAGGAGCCAGACCAGCGGCGCTGTCTCGAGGTGTCCGCCGGGCAGCTCCGGCAGGTGAGCGAACGGGGAGAGATCGAGCAGGGCCTGGGGGGACTGGAAGAGCGCGCCGGTCAGCTCCAAGATGAGGAACCCGACCCAGGCGACCCAGGCCGCGGGTGCAAGCCGGGGCGCCAGGCCGAACAGCGCAACCACGATTCCGGTGAAGATCCAGGCGCCGACCAGTTGCGCCAACGCCGCGGCGAACAGCCGGGGGACCTGCCCTCCCACGTCGTCGATGGTCAGCCCATAGACCAGACCCGCGATCAGTCCGGCCGCCGCGAGCGCGGCCGCCGGACCCAGCAGCGAGAAGGCGAGGTGACTGCCGATCCAGCGGAGTCGGGCGGTCGCGGTTGCCAGGACGGGCTCGGCGCGCAGCAGTTCTTCTTCGGCCCGGAGCCGGAGCCCGGCCTGCACGGCGTAGCCGGCAGCGATGACGCCCAGGATGCCGAAGATGCCGGCGAGGAACACGTCGCTGGCCCCGGCCCGTCCGCCGAGGCGTTGGAACATGTCCCTGAGCTGCTCGCTGTCGGCGAACACCTCCCCGGCGCTCTCGGCGGCCCCGGCGAACACCCCCACCCATCACGGCGAGCCCGGCCACCCAGCCGACCAGCGGTCCCCACTGGAGCCGCCAGGCCAGGGCGAATGGCCCGCGCAGCCACGGGGCCGCCCGGGCCGGGCCGAGCCCGGGGCGCACCAGCCCGGCACCGACGTCACGCCGCGCCGAAAGCGCCACGGCCGCGGCGGTGAGCGCGGCGACCAGGGCGGCGAAGAGGGCGAGGATCCACCACCGTTCCCCGGCGAACGGTCGGATCTCGTTCGCCAGGCCGAGCGGGGAGAGCCACGACAACCCCGGACCACCGTCGACGGCGCGGACCAGGAACGCGACGCCGAGCACGGCTCCGCCGATGCCCCGGGCGGCCGAGGCGCTCTCGGTGAGCTGCGCGACCAGTGCCCCGACGGCGGCGAACGCGCAGCCGACCGCGGCCAGCTTCAGTCCCATGGCCAGCGACCCGGCGGCGGGAAGCCCCTGGGCGACCTCACCGGCCGCGGCAACCAGCGCCAGCACCAGATTGCCGGCCCCTGTCACGGCCAGCGCCGCGACCAGCCCGGCCTGCCGACCGACCACGGTGGCACCGAGCAGCTCACGCCGGCCGGCCTCCTCATCGGCGGGTATGCCGAATGACGATCAGCAGGCTCACCAGTCCATACATCCACAACAGGTCGCTCGAGGACCAGGTAGCCAGAGCGCCGCGGCTATCGCCGTACAACGGCCCGTAGAGCATCAGGAACCCCGGGCTCTCGGCGAGCCCGACGTAGCCGGGCGACGCGTTCTCGACGCCCAGGATCGGGTAGCCGGCCAGGAGCAGGATCCACGCCGACAGCAGCCAGCGGTCCCGACGCAGGATCAGCCGGACCAGGGCGCCGGTGCCGACCACCGAGTCGGCCCAGGAGTCGACCGAGCTGGTCATCGGGTCTGCCCGGGTCCGGCTTGGGCGGCGGAGGGCTGGGCTTCGTAGTGGCGCAGGAACAGCTCCTCCAGGGTGGGCGGCTGGCAGACGACGCTGCGGACCCCGGCCGCGCCGAGGAAGCTCAACACACCAGGCAGCCCGGCGCTGTCCACCGCGAACCGGACCCGGGTGCCGTCAACCTGGACGTCCTCGACACCGGGCAGCGCCCCGAGTTTCTGCGTCGGTCCGGTCAGTTCGGCCGAGACCGACGTGCGGGTGAGGTGCCGAAGCTGCGCGAGCGTTCCGGTCTCCACCGCTTGGCCGGCGCGGATGATGGTGACCCGGTCACACAGCGCCTCGACCTCGCCCAGGATGTGGCTGGACAGCAGCACCGTCCGCCCTCGTTCCTGCCGATCCTCGGCGATGACCTGGCGGAACTCAGCCTCCATCAACGGATCGAGCCCGGAGGTTGGCTCGTCCAGCAGCAGCAGCTCGGCGTCGGACGCCAAGGCCGCGACCAACGGAACCTTCTGCCGGTTGCCCTTGGAGTAGGCGCGGCCCTTCTTGCGCGGGTCGAGGTCGAACCGCTCGAGCAGCTCGTCGCGGCGCTTGCCGTCCAGGCCGCCGCGCATCCGGCCGAGCAGGTCGATCACCTCACCGCCGGTCAGGCTGGGCCACAGCGCGACGTCGCCGGGGACGTAGGCGATCCGGCGGTGCAGCTGGGTGGCGTCGCGCCAGGGGTCGCCGCCGAACAGTTGCGCCGAGCCGGCATCGGCACGCATCAGGCCGAGCAGGATCCGGATCATGGTGGTCTTCCCGGCCCCGTTGGGCCCCAAGAAACCATGCACCTCACCAGCGCCGACACTCAGGTCCAGGCCATCCAGCGCGCGAGTCGGCCCGAAGCTCTTGCGCAGGCCGGCCACCGCGATGACTGCCTCCGCAGTTGTCGACGTCATCTGCCTTCTCCCTTCAATCGCCTTGCCGTGCGTGGACACCGGGCACCTGTGCTCAAGCGCGACGGGCGGCGCCGAGCAGGTAGTCGCCACGGATCCGGGTGACCGAGCCGAGGGGCTGCAGGCCGTGGCGGGGCAGTTCGTCGAGGAACTGCCCGGCGGTGAACCGGTCGTTTTCGGGATGGTCGAACAGGGCGCGGTAGCTGGGCCGGGCCAGGGCGTGGGCGGTGACCTCCTCGAAGTAGAAGACCCCGCCCGGGCGCAGCACCCGGGCGATCTCGGCCAGCGCGGTGCGCCAGTCCTCGATGTGGTGGATGATCGCGAAGTCGAACGCGGCGTCGTACGCCGCCTCGCCCGCACCGAAAACGGCGTGCAGGTCGGTGGCATCGCCCACGGCCAGCCGCGCCCGGTCGGAGTAGCGGCGCAGGCGTCGCTCGGCCTTGCCAATCATGTGGGGGTCCAGGTCGACCGCGTCGACGTGCCCAGCCCCGAAGTAGTCCAGGATCAGCCTGGTGCCGTGGCCCGACCCACAGCCGATCTCCACGGCACGGGATCCCGCCGGCAGCGAACCGCCGAGTCGGCGCAGGGTGGGCGCCTCGTACCAGCGCTGCAGCGCTCTGCGGGCCGGGTTGTCGACCACCCACGTCTCGGTCCGGTTCATCAACATCGCGTACTCCTCACCCGCCTGCTCGGATTCAGCATCCAGCGTGGATGGCACCCGGGTTTGACGATTCATCTAGACGGTAGGTTATCATCCGACTATGACGATGATGCAAGAGGAGCGGGAGACGTTGGCCCCCGCGACCGCGCTGTTCCGTGGGCTGGCCGATCCGGTGCGCTTGGCGATCCTGCGGCAGTTGGCCTCCGGGGAGGCGCGGGTGGTGGACCTGGAGCGCCGACTCGGGTTGGCCCAGTCCACGGTCTCGGCGCACCTCGGGTGCCTGCGCGAATGCGGCCTGGTCGAGTACCGGGCGGTGGGCCGGCAGTCGTTCTACTCACTGACCCGCCCGGAGCTGATGGACCTGCTAGCTTCGGCAGAGACCCTGCTGGCCGCGACCGGGCAGGCGGTGGCGTTGTGCCCCACTTACGGCACCCCCACCGCCGAGTCGGCGGCCAAGAGGGAGATCCGATGAGTACGGCGTGTGGCTGCGGCGACGACGAGCCCCGCGGCGACGGCAGCGAGCTGGAAGAGCGCGAGCCGGAGCGGTTATGGCAGGTCAGCGAACTGAGGTTCGCCGCGGCCGCCGGCGTCCTCCTGCTGGCCGCCTTCATTGCGGATCTCACCGACGCCTCGGACACTGTGGTCACCGGGTTGAACGCCGTCGCGCTGGCGCTGGGCGCGTGGACGTTCGTGCCGGGCACGTTGAGGCGGCTTGCCAAGGGCAAGATCGGCGTCGGCACGCTGATGACGATCGCCGCGGTCGGCGCGGTCATCCTCGGCGAGGTCGCCGAGGCCGCCATTCTGGCCTTCCTCTACTCCATCAGTGAGGGCCTGGAGGAGTACGCCGTGGCCCGCACCCGCCACGGCCTGCGCGCGCTGCTCTCCCTGGTCCCGCCCGAGGCCACCATCCTCCGCGACGGTGCCCAGGTCACCGTCTCCCCCGCCGAGCTCGCGATCGGGGACTTGCTCCTGGTCCGGCCAGGGGAACGGGTCGCCACCGATGGCGTGATCCGCACCGGCCGCACCGCCCTGGACGTCTCCGCCCTCACCGGCGAGTCCGTCCCGGTCGAGGCCGGCATCGGCGACACCGTCTACGCCGGCTCGATCAACGGCACCGGTGTCCTCGAGGTCGAGGTCACCACCACCGCCGAGGACAACTCCCTGGCCCGTATCGTCACCATCGTCGAGGCCGAGCAGTCCCGCAAGGGCAACGCCCAGCGACTGGCCGACCGGATCGCCCAGCCCCTGGTGCCCGGGATCATGGTCCTCGCCACGATCATCGCCATCGCCGGCAGCCTGCTCGGCGACCCCGCGACCTGGATCGAACGCGCCCTGGTCGTCCTGGTCGCCGCCTCCCCGTGCGCGCTGGCGATCTCGGTGCCGGTCACCGTGGTCGCCGCCATCGGCGCCGCCAGCCGCATCGGCGCCCTGGTCAAGGGCGGCGCCGCCCTCGAAGCCCTGGGCCGGATCCGGACCGTCGCCCTGGACAAGACCGGCACCATCACCCGCAACCAGCCCGCCGTGGTCCAGGTCGCCACCGCACCCGGCCAGACCCGGGAGCAGGTCCTCGAGATCGCCGCCGCCCTGGAATCCCGCAGCGAACACCCCCTGGCCCGCGCCATCCTCGCCGCCGCTCCTGACCACCGCGACGCCGAGAATGTCGAGGCCGTCACCGGCGCCGGCCTCACCGGCACCATCGACGGCCGGCCGGCGCGCCTGGGGCGACCGGGCTGGATCGTCGCCGGCGACCTCGCCGGGCCAGTGACCGCCATGCAGGAAGCTGGCGCCACCGCGGTGCTGGTGGAGTACGACGGAGTTGTGATCGGCGCCGTCGCCGTGCGCGACGACCTGCGTCCCGAGGCCGCCGAGGTGGTCGCCCGGCTCCGCGCCGGCGGCTACCAGGTCGCCATGCTCACCGGCGACAACGAACGCACTGCCACCGCGCTGGCCGCCCAGGCCGGCATCACCGACGTCCATGCCGAACTTCGGCCCGAGGACAAGTCGGCCATCATTCACCGGCTCCGCGAGACTCGTCCGACAGCGATGGTCGGCGACGGCGTGAACGATGCGCCCGCCCTGGCCACCGCCGACGTCGGCATCGCAATGGGTGCAATGGGCAGCGACGTGGCCATCGAGACCGCCGACGTCGCCCTGATGGGTGAGGACCTGCGCCACCTGCCGCACACCCTGACCCACGCCCGCCGGGCACGGTCGATCATGCTGCAGAACGTCGGCCTCTCCCTCGGCCTGATCGCCATCTTGATCCCGCTCGCCGCCCTCGGTGTGCTCGGGCTCGCCGCCGTGGTCCTGGTCCACGAGATCGCCGAGATCTTCGTGATCGGTAACGGCGTCCGCGCCGGCCGCGCCCGCCCGCTGCCTCCCCCGCCGGCCGCCACCCACCCGGCCCCGGTGTCAGATCCCGCGGAAGCCGGGATCCGGTGAGCCGCGGGCCCTCCAAGGCCTCGACGCGGACGCGAACCGGCCGCCTCACGGTCGTGCTGGCGGCAGCCACGGTGGCCGCGGTCGACCTGGCCGCCAAGGCAGCATCCGAGTCCCGGCTCGTCGACTCCACGGTCGACCTCGGCCTGCTCCAGCTGCGGCTGGCCTACAACTCCGGCGTGGCGTTCAGCATGGGCGACCGACTCCCCGTCGGGGTGATCGTGGCCATCACCGCGGCCATCGCCGTCGCCATCATGGTGTACGCGTGGCGCAGAGCCCCGCACGCCGGGCGGGTCGAACGGATCGCCGGCGGCGCCGTGATCGGCGGCGCCCTCGCGAATGTTGTCGACCGGGCCCGCGACGGCGTGGTCACCGACTACCTGCACACCGGCTGGTGGCCCACCTTCAACCTCGCCGACACTTTCCTCGTCACCGGATTCGTCGTGATCGCCCTGCTGCATACCCGCTCCGAGCGGAGGACGGATACCCCGGAGTCGGTTGCGGACCAGCCGTCCGCCTCGACGGTCGCTGACAACCCGAGAAGCTCGTCAGAGGCGCCACGGGAGCGGCGCGCGACCTAAGGACTGGACCGTATGACCGGCGCCCACTGTCAGCCGGCTCCCCACGATCGCGGCCTGGTGATGGCAGTGCCGAGCGCGTTCTCGGTGCCTGTGCGAGCGGGGCACCAGGGCCCCGGGAGGCAGATCGAACGTCGAGCACCCCAAGCCGGCACCCGCCACGCCACCAAGAGAAGTAGTCAGCCGAAGGATGATGGACATGGGATTGCTCAGCTCCTCCCTGCAGGCGATTGGCCTGTTCCTGGTCACCAACATCGACGACATCATCGTCCTGTCGCTCTTCTTCGCCCGCGGAGCCGGGCAGCGTGGTACGACCGCGAGGATCGTCGCAGGGCAGTACCTCGGATTCGGTGGCATTCTCCTCGCCTCGCTCGCGGTGACCCTCGGAGCTGGCCTGTTCCTACCCGACGACGCCATCCCGTACTTCGGCCTCATCCCCCTGCTGCTGGGCGGATACGCCGCCTGGCAGGTGTGGCGCAACGGCGACGAAGACGACGACAGCCTCGCCGACAAGCCGATCAGCGCCCTGACCGTGGCCGCGGTCACCTTCGCCAATGGTGGAGACAACATCGGTGTCTACACACCGGTGTTCCTCGCGGTAGGCACCGGCGCCCTCGTCGCCTACTGCGTCGTCTTCCTGGCGCTGGTCCCAGTCCTCGTCCTTGCCGCTAAGTTCGTGGCCACCCGCAAACCGATCGCCAACGTGCTCGAGCGTTGGGAGCACATCTTGTTCCCCCTCGTCCTCATCGTGCTCGGCCTCGTCATCCTGATCGAGGGCGGCGCATTCGGCCTCTGACCATCCGGCGAGGCATCCTGCCCGCCACCGTGCATGCGATCGAGCGGCCTGGAAGGCCCGCGAGCCCTGTCGTCGCCCCATCTCCCTGGCGCGCCGGCGTGTTCGACGTGGCCATCCGCAGTCGGCGTGTAAGAGGGGGTGCTTTCGCGATGGTGGGAACCGGGTGACACTGCCTCATGCCCATCGAGGGTCAGCGATCCGACCGGCAAGGCATCCACCGCGAATTGGAACGAGTGCGCGCAGACTTCCACCACCTCGTCGTAAGCGCCACTTCCGCCGACCTTCGTCGCCGCACTAACGGGACTCGGTGGACCAACGGTCAGATGCTGTGGCATATGGCGTTTGGCGGCTCTTCGCAGTTGAGCGTGGTCGTGTCGTAACGCAAGGTGAAGCGCCCCAGGTTCCTTGCCGGTCCTATACGGGTTGCGGCTCTCGGTTGAGAGTCGCGTAGTG
>NZ_BAAGRO010000052.1:0-24414 GCF_054782915.1 Nocardioides hungaricus
CGTCAGCCCCGGCTGACCGTTGTGGACAACAAGCTGAGACTTTGGACAGCTCGGCTGCAAGCCAACACCAGCTGACGGAGCTCATGTTGCAGTTTGGCGACGGTGGCAAGAAGGGACGGTCGCCCATCGCCCACTATTGGTGGCGCTATTGGTCCGATCGCGTCGACCGACCGTCAGCGACGGAGACCCAGCCCATGACCGGTGATACGACCATCGCGCACCGCCTGCCTCTTCTCGCCAGAATGGCGAACGACATGGACGGGCACGGGTCAATGCGGGCATCCACAGCGGCTGCCATGTGGACGGCCTACTCCGCCCACGCAGTACTGACCGCGTGGGTGCTGGCCCGCCGCTCCGTACGCCTTCCCATCCCACCCGGACCAGCGCGCGTCGCCGGTGGAGCCCTGATCACCGCCGGTGCTGGGCTGTGTGTGGCCGGGATGAGGCCGTTCACGGGCGTCGAGGAGTTGACGGGCATGCGCAACCTGAATCGCCCCGGGTTTCGTGGAGGCCTGGTCGCGGTTGTGCGAGGGTTCCTTGAAGAAGCCCGCAGGACTCGCTGCCTACCCATTCCGGGGGTTCACGCCCGCTTTCACACGACGGAAACGCATCCAGGCCGCCCGAGTCCTTCGGTGCGCTCAGCATCGACCGGGCCCGGCCGTGATGTCTGGCTCGCTGGTGAACCCGTGGCGTCGACGCGTACCGAGTCCGACGTGTTGGCCGCACTGTCTGAGCCGCCGAGGATCGTTCTCACCCGGCGCCAGCTCATCAACCACGTCTGGGGACCCGCGTGGCTGGGCGATGGGGCCTGCTCGACGTTCGCATCGGGCGTCTACCACAAGGACCGCACGGGCTTCGCGAAAGCGCTCAAACCTATCTACCCCGCCCCGGACGGGGCCGCCGCGCAACCCGAGTCCGACACCTTCCGTGACTCGGTCTGGGACACGAAGTACCCCCACGCGGTCGGGACCCGGCAAGCCGCGTGGGAAAGGATCATCCTGCACCTGGCGTTCCCGCGCGGGCTCCGCGGGGACTCGACAGCCGGCGCCTGGGATTGACCCTCCCACCACTGCGCGTCGGCCGCCGAGGCGCCCACGTGCCAGATGCAGGTCAGACCGAGAAGACACTCCAGATGACGCCTGCGCCTATGCCGAGCACGAGGCTGAGAGCCGAGGTCACCACCGCCGTCGTCGCCGACCAGGCCGCAGGGATGAACGCTCCTGGCAGGGTTGGCGCGGGGGGTTCCCCTCGGCCGTAGACGGGTGCGATCCACCGAAGGTAGTAGAAGAGACTGATCACGGTGTTGACGAACACCAGCACGGCCAGCCAGGCAAGTCCGCCGTCCCAGGCGGCGGCGGTGGTGGTGAGCTTGCCGGCGAAGATGACGGTCGGCGGGGTGCCGACGAGGCCGAGCAGCGCCACCACGAGGGATGCGCCGAGCCATGGCCGGGCTCGGCCCATGCCGCGGTAGGAGTCGAGGTCGCGCCGGTCGGGGAAGGCGGTCGTCACGGCGAATGCCGCGAGGTTGGTGACGGTGTAGCCGGCGAGGTAGAGCAGCAGGGAGGGCAGGGCGAGGTCGCTGCGCCCGGCGACCGCGACCGGCACGAGCAGGTAGCCGACTTGGCTGACCGTGGACCAGCCGAGCAGGCGCCGGGGGTCGCTCTGCCAGTAGGCGGCGAGGTTGCCGAGCGTCATGCTGGCGACGGCGAGGACGGCGACCAGCAGCGGCCAGGCGAGGGTGTCGGGGAGCATGGCGATGAGCCTGTAGGCGGCGACCATCGCGCCGATCTTGGGCACGGTGGTGAGGAAGGCCGCGACCGTTCCGCCCGCACCCTCGGCGGCATCGGGGACCCAGAAGTGCCCCGGGACGCCGCCGGCCTTGAACATCAGGCCACCCAGCACTGCCACGACGCTCGCCGCGACCACGCCCTGCGGCGCCTCAGCAAGTCGGTCGGTGAGGTCGGCGTACGACGTGGTCGCGGAGACGCCGTAGAGCAACGTGACCCCGAGCAGCAGGAGGATGCCGAACAGGGCACCCAGCAGGTAGGTCTTCATGGCCGCCTCGGCTCCGCGGGGCGTGCGCGCGATGCCGATCAGGCCGTAGAGCGGGATGCTCGCGAGCAGGAACCCGACCACTACGACGAGCAGGTCGTCGGCGCCGGCGAGGACGAGCGCGCCGGTCGTCGAGAACAGGAAGAGTGCGTAGGTCTCGCTCTCCCGCGGCGAGCCGGCGATCTCGTCGGAGGCCAGCGCGAGGACGATCAACGTGCCGAGGGCGGCGACGATCCGCGCCACTCCGGTGGCGGTGTCGACGGTGAAGGTGGCCTCCATCGCCGGCTGGGCCGGGCCGGGGAGGTCGACCGCGGCCAGGATGGCGGCGGCGATCAGCGCGGCCGCGGCGATGACGCGGGTGACCCACTGGCGGGTCCGCGGGAGGAAGGACCCGCTGACCAGGACCGCGAGCCCGCCGAGGAACAGCACGATCTCCGGCAGGAGCAGGAGCGGCCGCATGGCCATGTCGGAGCCCACGGGCCTACCTTCCGACGAGCTCGACGGCGACCTCGGCCGCCGGCTCGATGACGGCGAGCAGTGGTCGGGGGAACACTCCGATGAGCAGGGAGAGCACCAGCAGCGGGCCGACCGACCAGACCTCGGCGGCGCGCAGGTCGGTGAAGCCGACCGAGCGGCCGCGGGTCTCGCCGGTGAAGATCCGTTGCAGCGCTCGGAGGAACAGCGCCGCGGTGAGGAGGATTCCGAAGAGCGCGATCGCCGTGACGGGGGCGGCGGCGATGCTGCCGGTGAAGATCTGGAACTCCGCGATGAAGCCGGACAGCCCGGGAAGGCCAAGGGATGCGAAGGCACCGACGGCGAAGAAGGCGGCGAATCGGGGGGCGGGTCCGGCCAGGCCGCCGTAGGAGTCCATGTCGTAGGTCGCTGCCCGGTCCTGGAGGACGCCGGCGAGGAGGAACAGCGCACCGGTGATCAGGCCGTGGCTGACCATCTGTGTGACGGCACCGGTGACCGCAATGGACCGGGCCTGCGCGGTGTCGTCGGCGACGAGCCCTGCGGCGCCGACGGCGAGGACGATGTAGCCCATGTGGTTCACCGACGTGTAGGCCACCATCCGCTTGAAGTTCGTCTGGGCCAGGGCCACCAGGGCGCCGTACACGACCGAGACGATGCCGACGACGATGATCACCCACGCCCAGTCCCGCCACGCCTCGGGCAGCATCGGCATCGCGATCCTCACGAACCCGTAGGTGCCCATCTTCAGCAGCACGCCCGCCAGGACAGCCGAGCCGATCGCCGGCGCGTCCGTGTGGGCCGGGGGCAGCCAGGTGTGGAACGGCACGGTCGGGGTCTTCACCGCCAGTCCGACCAGGATGGCGGCCAGCACCAGCCCACCGGCCAGCGACGACCCGGCGAGCGGGGTCTGCTCGGCCAGCTCGACCATGTCGAAGGTGTGCGGGTCGGCGGCGATGTAGAGGCCGATGAACCCGACGAGCAGGGCCAGGGAGCCCAGGAACGTGTAGAGGAAGAACTTCATCGCCGACCGGGCTGCGTTGCCGTGCCCCCAGCCGGCGATCACGAAGTACATGCCGACGATCGAGAGGTCGAAGAAGACGAAGAAGAGGATCAGGTCGGCGGCGACGAACAGGCCCATGCTGACGCTCTGCAGGAAGAGGAACAGCGCAGCCTGGAGACGCGGCCGGTCGGTCTCGCGCAGCGCAAAGATCGCGCAGGCGAGGAAGATCACCGCGGTCATCGCGATCAGCGGCAGGGACAACCCGTCGACGCCGAGGTGGTAGCTGCTGTTCACGCCGGGGATCCACTCGGCCTGCTCCTCAAAGGCGAGTCGTCCGGCCGTGGGCGTCTCGTAGCGCAGCCACGCCGCGACCACGAGGGCGAGGTCGGCGGCTGCGACCGCGACCCACGTCCACCGTGCGGCCGCGTCGCCGAGCCGCGGAAGCGCGAGCAGGGCCACAGCGGCAGCCAGGGGCAGGAATACGATCAGACTGAGCACGTTCACCTCACCGTGACAAGGAGCAGGACGCCGATCGCGAGCACCGCGACGGCCTGGATGTAGTACTGGTGCAGCTGGCCGGTCTGCGGACGACGTGCGAGGCGGCCGAGGCGGCGCAGCTGCGCAGCGAGCCCCTCGACCGCCCCGTCGAACCACCGGTCGTCGTCCCGTGCCGCGCGAGTCGCGGTCCACAGCGACGCCCGGGACGTTGTCTCGACCGCACCGTCCAGCACCCGGTCGTCGAAGGTCGCTGCCCGACGCGCCAGACCGAGCGCGGCCGCGGCGGACCCGGCCACGCCCCGGTCCAGGACGCGGTCGTCGAAGCGCGCCAGCGCCTCTGCCAGCGCGAGGGTCGGGCGTACGACGAGGGCCTGTGTCGCGCGCTCGAGACCCAGCCAGGCCAGGGCCCATCCCGGTTCCGGCACCGGACGCCACCACACGAGCGCCAGCACCCCCAGTGCGATCACGACCGACGCGGTCATCTCCGCCCATGTCGGGTGGAGCGGCTCCTCGCCGAGAGCGCGGGCGATCGTGTCGCCGAACGGCGGCAGCGCGAGCACTCCGAGGACCACTGCGCCGAGCGCGAGTGCGATCAGCGGCATCTGCTCCAGCATGCCGACGTGGCGGGTGCCCGGCTCCTCCGCGTCGAGATGCGCCTCGACCTCGGCGTGGTTTTGTTCGGACAGCTGTCGCCACAGGATCACCAAGATCTTGCCGGCGTACGCCGCCGACAGCGCGGCCGCGGCGAGGCCGGCGGCGTAGATCCACGGTGACTCCTCCAGGGCCGCGGCGAGGACCGCGTCCTTGGTCGCCCACAGCGCCAGCGGGGCGACGCCCGCGAGGGATAGCGCACCGGCGGTGGCGGCCCAGCCGACCAGCCGCCACCGCCGAGCCACGCCACGCAGGCCGGCGAGCTGCTTGGTGCCGAGCGCGGTGAGCCAGGCCCCGGCGGCGAGGAAGAGCAGCGCCTTGGTCGAGGCGTGTGCCACGAGGTGTGCCGCTCCCCCGCTCACCGAGGCCAGCCCGGCGCCCATCACCACGAACCCGAGCTGGGCGGCCGTGGAGGCGGCAAGCAGTTGTTTGAGGTCCTGCTGCGCCACGGCGACGGCGCCGAGCAGCAGCGCGGTGAGTGCGCCGACCCAGGCAGCAGCCGGCGCGGTCCAGCCGGTTGAGGCCAACAGCGGCTCGGTGCGCAGCAGCAGGTAGCCACCCATGGCGACCATGGCCGCGGAGTGCAACAGTGCACTGACCGGGCTCGGACCCTCCATCGCGCGCGACAGCCAGAACGAGAACGGCAGCTGGGCCGCCTTGCCGAGTGCTGCGACCAGGACACCCGCCGCGACGACGTGGCGCCACCCCTCGCTGCTTGCGGGCAGGTCGCCCAGTGACAGGCCGGCTCCACCGGCGAGCGCTGCTCCGGCCGCGACGTACAGCCCAACGTCCGCCGTGCGCGTGGTCACGAACGCCGTGATGCCGGCGGACACCCGGTGGTCGTCGCGCCACCAGAACCCGATCAGTGCGAACGACGTCGCGCCCATCACCTCCCAGGCGAACAGCAGCGCGGGCAGCGTCTCGGCAGTCGCCGTCAGGAGCGCGGCGGAGGCGAAGAGCAGCATGAGCCCGTGGAACCGGGCCTGTGACTCCCGGATCTCACCGGCTGAGAAGACGAGCACGAGCAGGCTCACGACCGCGACCGTCGGTGCGACCAAGGCCGACAGCGCATCCACCCCGAGAGCGAGATCGCTGCCGGCCATGAACGGGACCGACACCCTCGGCCGTTCGAGGGCGACCACCACCGACAGTGCGGCTGTGGTGAAGGCCGTGGCCAGCGACACGGCGGCCGCCGCCCGCTCGAGGCGGGAGAGGGCGAGCCCTCCGCCCACCACGGCGGGCAGGAGCACGAGCAGCCAGAGTGCGGTCTCGGACATGGACATGGTCACCCCGACAGGTCCGTGGCCATGTCGGTCATGTCGGCACCACGCTCACGATGCAGAAGCGTGGCGACCGCGAAGCCCATCGCCATCTCCACGGTCATCGCGGCGATGATCACCATGAGGAGGACCTGCCCGGTCGGGTCGGGAGCGAGGAACCACCAAACGCCGGCAGCGGCGAGGATGACAGCGTTGATCATGAGCTCCAGGCCCATCATCACCATCACCACGACCTGCTGGGAGATCGCGCCGTACAGCCCGACGCTGAAGATCGCCGCGGCGATGAGCAGGGTCGCCTCCAAGGTCATCTGCCGACACCTCCGGGCTGGGGGTCGTCCGCGGGGCGCCGCTTCAGGTCATCGCCGAACCGGTCGTAGCGGGTGCGGTGCGCCGCGAGCACGACGCCGGCCACGATGGTGGCCACCATGACCGGGCTGATCACGGCCATCACCAGCATCTTCGGGCCCATCAACGATTCCCCCAGCGCCATGGTGACGTCTGGCGGTGGACTGCCCCGGCGGGTGGGCCAGTCGACCATCAGGATGCCCGTCGCGAGCGCCAGGAACGTGGTCACGGCGACGGCGATAGCGGTCTTGTTGCTGTGCACCATGCTCATCGGCATCAGCGCGGGGTTCATCCCCATGAACATGACCATGTAGACGGCCATGATCGCCATCTCCATGACCATCATCAGGATCGTCACCACGCCGACGTAGTTCTGCTGCAGGAAGAGCACCTGCAGGCCAACCGCGACGAAGGACAGGGCGAGGGCGTACGTCGCTCGAGCCATCGAGTCGACGTAGAAGACCGCGGCGCCGCCGAGCACCGCGACGAGCCCGACCCCCCAGAAGGCGATGTCACTGAGCACGTTCACGACCTCCAGACGGCGATGACGGCGACGACCAGGTCCTGCAGCAGCACGGCCGGGAGCAGCAGCATCCAGCCCACCTCCATGAACTTGTCCGGCCGGAAGGCCGGCAGCCGCCGCCGCAGCCAGACCAGGACCGCGAGCAGGGCAACGGTCTTCACCAGCACCCAGGCCCATCCCGGCAGCAGCGGACCGGCGCCGCCGCCGAGGAACATCGGGACCGCGAACGCCGCGCCGGCGGCCAGCAGCGCGTATCGCCCCGCCTCGAACACCAGCCGGTCCACGCCCGACAGCTCCGCCCGTGCGCCGCCGGAGACGTCCGTCCCGATCGCCGGGGCGAAAGGCCCCCACACAGAGAAGGCCGCGACCCCGAGCAGGTAGACGAGGAACGCCACCGGCATCCAGACAGCGAACCAGAGGCCCTCCTGGGCCGCCGCGACCGCGCCCACGTTCAGGGTCTCCGCGGCGATCGCCGGAGCGACCAGGGCGAACATCAACGGAAGCTCGTAGCCCAGTCCGTGCGCCAGAAACCGGTAGCCGCCGACCAGCGAGTGTGCCGAGTTCGCACCCCACCCGGTCAACCACACCAGCGCCCAGACCATCACGTCCATGGCGTTGAACCACATGACGCCCACGTCGAGGTCGAAGATTGTCCACTCCCCCAACGGCACGACCGTCACCATCAGCGCCGCCACTACCAGCAGCCCGGCACCCCCGATGCGCCACAGCAGGCGGTCGGCTTCGACGGTGGTACGACGTCGCTGCCGCATCAGCCGGGCCGCTTCACCGAACGGCCGGACCGCCCCGCCCATCTTCCCGCCCGGCCCGCCCCCCGCACGCGCGGCGAGGGCACCGTCCAGCATGGCAGCGGTGACGGCCAGCGCACCCAGAATCCCCAACGCGGCAATCGCCCAGCCGGGCGCCACGGTGGTGATCGGCGAGTCCGTCATCGGCATCGGGTCAGCCATGCGACACCTCGTGCTCCGCCTGTCCGGCGAGCAGCTCGTGGATGTCGAGGCTGGCGAGGACCAGACGTGCCGTGGCGAGATCCAGACCCATGACCAGATGCGCCAGGTGGTCGGTCGAGAGTGTCCGGCCGGCGTCGTCCGTCCGAGTGCCGGTGTCACCGGCGGCGGTCGCGGCAACACCGGCGACCGCCCGGTCCAGCATGCCCATCAGCCGCTCATAGGTGTCACCGACCGCGGCGGCCGGCAACCCCCGGGCGTGGGCGTCCTCGTCGCTCAGCCGCCTGACGCCTCGCAGCGACCAGCGCAACGTCCTCGAACGACGGACCCTCCGGCGCAGACGCTCGAGTTCCGACCCCGCCGCTCCGTCCCCGGGCTCCAGGGCGGTGTCGCGGATCCTTCGGGCCTCTGCCGCAGCGTCGTCCCACCCCGCCAACGCCAGCAGCGAGGCGATGTTGTCGATGCCGCGGGCCGGCCCGACAACTTCGTCATCCTGGCGGGCACGCCCGTCGACGAGCTCGGCCTGTACCTCGACAATGACATCGCCCTGAAGCGAGCAGCGCAACACCAGACCGGCCGGCCAGTACCGCAGCACAGGCCCGAGACGCACCTGCAAGACGTCCATCTCGAGCCCATCTCGGTCCTCGCCGCCCTCCGCGAGAGGGATGCCTCCCGGTGACATCTCCATGTCGCCGTGGCCCATGCCTTCGTGGCCGCCGTGGTCCATGCCCTCGTGGCCGCCGTGGTCCATGCCCTCATGGCCGCCGTGGTCCATGCCCTCATGGCCGCCGTGGTCCATGCCCTCATGGCCGCCGTGGTCCATGCCCTCATGGGCGCCGTGGTTCATGCCATCGTGGCTCTCGTGGCCCTCGTGGCCCTCGTGACCCTCGTGGTCCATGCCTTCGTGGCCGCCGGCTGAACCGTGGTCCGTGTCTCCATGGCCACCATGACTCTCGACTCGAGATCCCGCCTGCTCGGCGAGGAGTTCGGAGGCGGTGGGTCGCTGCTGCGCGTCACGGCGGTGGCGGTCGGTGTCGAGCAGGCCGGTGTGTGCTTCGTCCAGTCGAGCACCCACCTCGTGGCCCGCGTGCACGTGAACGCGCACTCGAGGTCCCGGCATCTGGTGCCAGATGCCCTCGATCGCCTCCGCGAGCCCCGGCCCGGGTTCGCCGCACACGACGAGCACGTCGGCGTCCGCGGGTGAGATGGCGAGGCGCCATCCACGGGCGGCCACGTTGCGCTCCGCCGCCATTCGCGTGCGCCACGAGCCCGGCACCTCGACGACCAGGGCGTGAGCGTGCCGGGAAGCGCTCCGTGCGATTGCGTCACTCAGACCCAACGCAGTGCCCCCTCCCGCCATGCCCAGAGCACGGCGACGAACAAAGCAGCCAAGAAGAGGAACATCTCGACGACCGCGGTCACGCCGACCTGTGCGACGACGACCGCCCAGGGATACATGAACAGCATCTCGACGTCGAACGCGAGGAAGAGCAGCGTCGCGAGGTACCAGCGCACGTGGTACCGCGACAGTGCGTGCTGCTCGGGGGCCCAGCCCGACTCGAACGGAAGCACGTTCAGCGAGTCCGGCGCTACGGCGGTGAGCCTGTGCAGCGCGTACAGCCCGAGCACGAGCACCCCGACCGCGCTCGCCATCACGACAACCCCTGCGTACATGACTCTCCTCTCGCATTCAGATCGTCGCCACTGGCTGGCGATGGACGGGGATCCGTGCTCAGGGGCTTGCCTCGAAGTCCGGGACGGGGCGCTGCTTGGCCTCTTCCTCGGTGGTGGCGGCACCGTTCTTCTCGATGTCCTCGATCAGCCACTTCATCTCGGCGATCTCGATGCGCTGAGCCTTGATGATCTCGTCGGCCAGCTTGCGCACACGAACGTCTTCGATCTCGGACCGCTCGCTGGTGAGGATCGCGATCGAGTGGTGCGGGATCATGCCCTTCATGTAGGACTCGTCCTGCACGAAGGTCTGCGACCGGGACAGCCACAACGCGGAGCCCCCCACCACGAGCGCGGCCACAATGATGGCGACGTTGACCTTGACGTTCTTGTACATCATCCCCCACATGAAGCCGAGCATGATGAGCGCCATCGCCGACCCCATGAGGATGGCCATGTAGACCCGCTCCTCGCTGAACGTCATGTGGGACCAAGTGAACGCGTTGGTGTAGGTGAGCAGGAACATCGTCACCGTCGACGTGGTGATCATGGCCGCGAAGATGAGGTACATCTTGCGCTCGTGCTTCGTGCGCTGCTCGTGCTCGGAGGACTGGTTCTTCTCGGACTTCGTGGTCATGCGGGGACTCCTCTCATCGGGGTACGCATCCACATCGCCGGTTGTGACACCGGAGCTTGTCGTCGGTGATCCGGCGCAATGGTTCCGCCTGCGCCTATCGGTCGTTGTCGCCTCGGAGCTGTCGGAGACGGTCCTGGTACTCCTCGTCGGTGAGCTCGCCCCGGGCGTAGCGCTCGTCGAGGATCTCTTGCGCTCGCGTTCTCCCGGTCCCCGGTCCAGGCGGTGGCGCGCTGCCACTGCTGCGGTTCGTGCCTCCGCCGCTGCCGCGAACCAGCAGCACAACGACGAGGACGATGACCAGGATCATGATCGGCCAGATGAACCACATCCAGCCCATGCCCCCTCCGTTGCCATACATGGGTCTCACCTCTCTTTCCGATTCTGGAGCCCCGAGGGCTCCGCTGTGTTGGCAGGCGGCCCGCTCTGGGCGGCGACCGCCGCGAGGTCAACTGGCCAGGACGGTGCCCATCATTCCCCGGTCCTCGTGGTCGAGGATGTGGCAGTGGTAGACGGTCCGACCGCCGAAGTCCTCGAACGCGACCCGGACCTTGACCTGGCTTCGGGCGGGGACGTTCACGACGTCGAGCCAGACCGGCTCGGACAGCTCGCGGCCGTCGACCTCCAGCAGCTGCATCGGCCACACGTGCAGATGGAAGGGATGATCCATCGGGCTGTCATTGCCGATGGTCCACTCCTCCACCGTGCCCATCCCCACCTGCTGGTCGATCCGGTCGGCGTCGAACTCCTCACCGTCGAAGGTGAAGCTCATCGGACCCTCGCCGCCGCCCATCATCCCGCCCATGCCCATCTGGAAGATGATCGACCGACGACCATCGACGTCAGCGTCACGCAGGTCGCGGACAGCCGGGCCAGGCGGGATCCCACCGACGGCTCGGTTGCCGCTCGGGGAAACGCTCAAGCGGGCGAGGGTCACCGCACCGCCACCCACTGGCCTCGGGCCCCCGCCCATCATCTGGCCAATCATGCCGCCGCGGTCGACCGGCATCGCGGTGAGCTCGCTGCCTCCCTCGGAAAGGTCGACCACCAGGTCGAGCCGGTTCCCGGGCGCGAGCACGACGTCCTCCAACGCCGTGTCCCGGGGCAGCCGACCCACGTCGCGGCCAACAACCCGGGCGCGCTGTTCTGGCAGTCTCAGCGCGAGGTAGCGGGCGGTGCAGGCATTGATGATCCGCCACCGTTCACGCTCCCCCGAGCGGCCCTTGAGGTCCGGCTTGGCGGCACCGTTGACCAGGACGAGCTCACCCTCTCGGCCCATCATCTGCTCCATGGTGGACGGGCTGACCAGTGAGCCACCGGAGTCCAGGTTGATGTCGGAGACGACCATGACCCGTTCCCGGTCGACGGGGATCTCCTCGTCGTCCTCCACGATGATGGCGCCGTAGAGTCCGCCGAACACCTGGTCCGCGACCGTGCCGTGGTGGTGCGGGTGGTACCAGTACACGCCTGGTGGATGGTTGTCGGGCAACCGATACTCGTACCGATGCGCCCGGTCCGGTTCGACAGCGACGAACACGTTGTCGCCGTTGCCTTCGGGTGAGACGTGCAGCCCGTGCACGTGCAGGTTCGTGACCCGATCGAGCCGGTTCACCAGCTCCACCCGCAACGTGTCGCCCGGTCGCAGCCGCAACGTGGGACCCGGCACGCCACCGTTGTAGCCCAGGGTCGTCGCTTCGCGTCCGGCGACCTCGTGCTTGCCCAGCGCAGCCTCCAGCCGTACCTCCAGTAGACCCCCGGTGCTCCGGAGAGCCTCGGGCTCGGTGAACAGTTCCCCGGCGACGGGGTCCAGGACCGAGGTGGACAGCTCGCGCCACAGGCCCGTGCCACCGACGACGGTGCCCACCAGGCCGGCACCGCCCATCGTCAGAGCCGCGCGTCGGCTGATCGATTTCACGACTGCCCCTCCTTCAGGACGCGCGATCGGTGCTGGTACTCCTCCGTGCTTAGCTCGCCTGCCGCGTACCGCTCCTCAAGGATCTGTGGGGCACCACCCGTCCTGCTCGGCCGACCGGGCCGGCCCGAACCGGTTTCGAGGCCTCCGGCCAGCACGCGCACCGCCGTCACCGCCAGCAGCACGACGCCGAGGACCAGCAGCACTCCGTAGAACAACGCGGTCATGTCTGATCGATCTCGGACCACGTGGCGCCCGCGTCGGTGGACACGAGGACGCCGACCTCCGTGGCGGCATACCAACGCGACTCGGTGGCGGTCAGCGCGTGAGGCACGTCCGGGAGTGATCCCACCTCCCGCCAGGTGTCCCCACCGTCCTCGCTGCGGTAGACCGACCCCTCGGGGCCGGCCCCGACCAGCAGGTCCTCGCTGTCCCAGTCCAGGAGCAACAACCGCGGCGCGGACTCCACACGCTCGGGAGACCCCGAGACCTGGAGGCGGACGAGCGAACCGCTGCCATCGGTCAGCAGCACAAGATCGGGGTTGCCTGGATGGGCAGCCACGTCGGTGGCGGGCAACGGGCCCAGGTCGCGCCACCGCCTGCCGTCCTCGGTGGACATGAGGCGCCCGCTCTGGGAGTCGACCCCGTACACGCGGTCACCGGCCGCCTCGAGCGCATGGAAGTCCGCCTCACCTTCCAACGAGAGCGACCTCCACGTCCGACCGGAGTCTGTCGACTCGGAGAGTCCGAAGTGCGCGGGTCCGCCGGCGCCCGGCTCGGGGTGACCACTCATCAGGAAGCGGTCCGCGTCGGCGATGGTGAACGACATCGCGTCGAAACGCTCCTCCCCCACACGCTCGAACCCGTCGGCACCGAGGGCGAACACCCCGTGATGACTCGCGACGTAGAGCGTGTCGTCCGCCGGGTTCACGTCGAGAGAGTGGATATGGCCGAACTCCTCCCCGGCCGCAGCGGCGTCCGAGGCGGTCGGGTTCTCGGCAGAGCTGCAGCTGGCGAGCAGGGCCGCGGCCATGGAGAGGCCGGTGACCATAGGGAGACCAGAAGACAGACTCAGCGATTTGCGCG
This sequence comes from Nocardioides hungaricus, assembly GCF_054782915.1. NCBI lineage: Bacteria > Bacillati > Actinomycetota > Actinomycetes > Propionibacteriales > Nocardioidaceae > Nocardioides > Nocardioides hungaricus. The sequence continues at coordinate 13,092 of NZ_BAAGRO010000052.1, forward strand.
CCGCGCACATGCGCATACTCCAAAGGGATCGAATGACAGGGCAGGACAGAGGCACCGGACCCATGCGGGTGGTGCGCCGGTGTGCCTGATCAGATCCGGAGTACGGTCAGCCCTCGTTCGAACGGCGGTGGCAGCCCCGCCACGTCGAGCGCGGCGACGACCCACGGCACTAGACGCGGCAGACGCCATCCTACGCCCCGTGCCGCGGTGGCGAAGATCCACAAGCCCAGCGCCAGACCGGGCGTGAGCACCATCAGGCACAGCGCGAGCAGCCCCCCGTCATCCGCGGGTGGGGCCTCGTCCCCGGCAACGACGCCGTGGGACGCGACCACGCCCACGGTGGTGTCGGTGGTCATCATCATGGACGGGGCGGCGTGGTGCCCCACGTGCTCACCGGAGTCCGGCCCGGACGCCAGCCCGTGCATGCCGACGATTCCTAGTGCGACTGCGCACAGGAGCACAACCCGCGGAAGCCGCGTCTTCACGGCTCCCGGCAAGGGGCGGTCGGCAAGAGTCATCGCCTCCTGAGTCTAGGGACTGGCACACCCGGCCGCCAGCCAGGCACCAGTGGTCCTGCCGCTGCGAGGGCAGGCAGCGCCGCCGGATCCGAGGAGCGATCACGTGCCATCGGCACTCGTCAAGAAGGAAGACCGCTTGTGACGTCGGCTGCGAACGCTTCACAACGACCCCGAGTTCCAACGAGCCGTGTCCGCAGCGCGACAACGTCGCGCGTCATAGTCCAGGACGGCCCTTTTCACAGGTCGACGACATCGAGCTCATATGCCCGATTCGCTCTGGCCCGAGCTCATCAACCCCATCCTCGCCGCCGTCCTCCTCGGCGCCCGAAACCAGACACAGCCGAAGGCCACCGCAGCCGTTGGCGACGACCACCCAGGCTGAATCCAGGTGGCGAACCCGGCGCCGGACCCCGCTGCAGAGGGGGTTTTCGGGTCACAAAGCGCGACACAAGCCAGAATGGTTCAAATGACAAGTGGCCCGTGTCCTGCGTTTCCGCAGGCCACGGGCCACTTTTCAGTAGCGGGGGCAGGATTTGAACCTGCGACCTCTGGGCATGATCGAAGGCCCGCCCCGGACTACTGCAACTCTCGGGTCCCCTTGGAAAACCTCGGGTTCTTGAGGAGATTCCCCATCGGACGCCTCCAACTGTATCGGAACGTCTCGGAACGATTGCCCATCGTTTCTGATGATCTTCTGATGACGTGTTGAATCTCCGGCGGGCTAGCGTGAGGCAAACCGCGGCGGCGGCTTGGTGGTCACGAAGGCCGGTGCGGGAAGCGACGAGGTCGAGACCTGACGACCTGGGTGCCGAGCAATCCGGCGTACTTCATCGATTCGCCGAGGGCGTCTCCCCGGCGACGCGGCCTTGCTTGTGGGCGGTCGTGCCCGGCGGCAGGTAGGTGGTGCCGAGTAGGCGGTGGTGGGTGACGACGCAGCGCCGGCGGCCCACACGTGCGGGAGGCCGGTGGCCATGGTCTCGTCGACGAGTACGGCGCCTCGCGCGTCGGGTCATGGCCAACTATTGGGGTGCGGCGATGATGTGGCAGATATCGGCGTCGGTGCAGTCGTCGGGATCCAGGTGGTGGCTGCGCTCGATGAGCACGTCGAGTTCTGTCTCGAGCAGGGCGAGGTCCCTGATGCGCGAGCGCACATCTTCAAGCTTGCCGCGGATCAGGGTTGCCACGTGAGCGCAGGGGACGTTGCCGTCGTCGCGGAGATCGATGATGGTGCCGATCTCGGCGAGCGTGAGTCCTGCTGCCTGGGCGGTCTGGACGAAGCGCAGCCGGGCGAGCGTGGATTCGTCGTAGATCCGGTAGCCGTTGGCACCGCGTTCGGGTGCGGGGAGCAGGCCCTTGCGTTCGTAGAACCTGATGGTCTGGCTGGGTAGCCCGACGGCGTTGGCCAGGTCTCCGATCAGCATGGGTCCATCCTAGCGCTTGACCTTGCACCATGGATCAAGGTTTACGGTCGCTGGCATGGACATCGCCTTGTTGTACTTCGACGACTGCCCGAACTGGAAGGTCGCCGACGAGCGCCTTGCCGCCATCGCCGCAGAACGCCCCGACCTGATGGTGTCGCGTCACCTCGTCGACACGTTGGAGGAAGCCGAGCGAGTGGGCTTCCACGGTTCGCCGAGCATCCTGGTCGATGGCGTCGACGTCTTCGCCGGGCCGGATGACGGGGTCGGTCTGTCGTGCCGGGTCTACCGCACCCCCGATGGCCCGGCCGGCGCCCCCACGATCGAGCAGCTTCGCGCAGCACTCGCCGGGCCGGACGGGACCGTACGATGACCCCCAGCTACGACTTGATCGTCATCGGCGCCGGCATGGCGGGGGTCTCCGCGGCCAACAAGTGCGCCTCCAAGGGCTGGAAGGTCGCGATCGTCGACGCGCTGCCCTACGGCGGCACCTGCGCTCTGCGGGGGTGCGACCCCAAGAAGATCCTGCGCCGCGGTGCCGAGATCATCGACAGCGCCCGGCTGATGCGCGGCAAGGGCATCGACGAGGGCGGTCTGTCGATCAACTGGGCCGACCTGATGAAGCACAAGCACGGCTTCACCGATCCGGTTCCTAAGAACATGGAGGACAGCCTCACCGGCAACGGCATCGACACCCTCCACGGAGTCGCCCGATTCACCGATACGAACAGCATCGAGATCGACGGCACCCGTTACCAGGCGACACATTTCCTGATCGCCACCGGTGCACGCCCACGCCCGCTGGACTTCCCCGGCCACGAGCACCTCATCGACAGCACCGACTTCCTGGATCTGGAGGTGCTTCCGCCGCGGATCCTATTTGTCGGTGGTGGGTTCATCTCCTTCGAGTTCGCCCACATCTCGGCACGTGCCGGCAGCACCCCGACCATCATCGACCGCGGAGTACGGCCCCTCAAGGGGTTCGACCCCGACCTCGTCGAGCTCCTCATCGCGCGCGGCACTGAAGCCGGGATCGAGCTGCGGCGCTCGACGACGATCACCGCGATCGAGCAGTCCGAGAGCGGCTACCAGGTCAGCATCGAAGGATCGGGCCGGTCCGAAACCGTGGAGTTCGACCTCGTCGTCCATGGCGCCGGCCGGACACCCGAGCTCGCCGGCATGGACCTCGACGCAGCCGGGGTCGAGTCGGGCGAGCACGGCGTGCACGTCGCCCCTCACCTGCAGAGCACCACGAACCCGGCGGTCTACGCCGCAGGTGACTCCGCAAACAGCCCCGGGATGCCGCTGACCCCGGTCGCGGTCTTCGAGGGCAAGGTCGCCGCGTCGAACATGCTCAACGCCACCACGACCGTCCCGGACTACACCGGTGTCCCCACTGCGGTGTTCACGATTCCCGAGCTCGCCCGGGTGGGGATGCTCGAGCAGGAGGCCAGGGACCAGGGCATTGATGTCGATGTCCGCTACAGCGACACCAGTGGCTGGTACTCCAACTACCGCATCGGTGAGACGACCGCGGCCGCCAAGATCCTCATCGACCGATCCAGCGACCGGATCGTCGGCGCACACCTCCTCGGCCCCGAGTACGGGGAACTGATCAACTTCCTCGCCCTCGCCATGAAGCTCGACCTGACCACCCGCCAGCTGAAGTCCATGACCGCCGCCTACCCCACGGTCGGCTCAGACCTCGGCTCCATCCTCTGACCCCCGACCTGCCCTCTGCAACAGGACTGGGTACTCGACAGACCGGCCGCGACACCACGATTGGAGCGACAGCATGAGTTCACCAGTCAGTGCCCTCCTGGAAGCCACGGGGCTACCCGCGGACAAGCTGCTGACCCAACGCAACTCGCTAACCGAGCCGCTCCAGCTGCTACACCAACGCACGCTGCTCGCGCTGGCTCAGAGCGGCAAGCCACCGACCCGCGCTCAGCTCGAGTCCTGGGCCACCGAACTCCACCTCGAACTCGACGCAGCTCTGCGTCACATGGCCGAGTCAGAACTGGTGTTCCTGGACCCCGCCGGGCGAGAGATCACCGGAGGCGTCCCGTTCGCGCCCGGACCAACACCCCACCAGGTCCGCATCTTCGACGGCCCGACAGTGTCCGCAAACTGTGCGATCGACGCCCTGGGCATCGCGGCGATGCTGGACCGAGATGTCGACGTTGAGTCGCTTGACCCCTTGACCGGTGAACAGATCACCGCGAGCAGCCGCGCCGGGCGCTGGACCTGGCAGCCGGTTCAGGCAGTCGTGTTCGTCGGTTCGTCGGGTCAGGGACGCCTCACTGAGACGTGCTGCCCGGTGATCAACTTCTTCACCTGCAGCGAGCATGCCCTCGCCTACCAGAGCGCGCACACCCTGGACGGCTTCGTGCTTGCGCTCTCGGACGCGGTGGAAGCCGGAGCACTCGTCTTCGGCGATCTATTGGGGACCCAGTCGGCCCGACCTGACGCCCGACAGTGACGCCCCCGGAAGACATCGGTGACCGGTGCCGCAAAGGCCTTCGTCATCGGCACACCCACTCACCACACGCCTGCGGGCTTCCTCGCGCACCTCGTGTACGCCCTCGCGGTCACGGCCACCAGCGAGACCGCCTCGGCGCTGCCAGGACGCCGTCCATGAACAGCACCGGGCCACATCTCCCCGCAACCCCGCGAACGTCCCATTTGGAGGAACTGGCATGACACAGCACATCCCGTCGCCCACCAACCAACAGCACCCCACCACGCACGCGAGCGATGTCACCAACACTCCGGTGGACCAAGAAGCGCCACGGGGCTTCTCCGGCTGGTGGTTCGGGCTCCTGGCTCTGCTGCCCATTGCCTGCTGCGCTCTGCCCCTGCTCGTCCTCGGTGGCGTGACCGCCGGCAGCGGCGCCGTACTCGGGGGCGTGACTGGGGGTGTCCTGTTGCTGGCCGGCGCGGCCCTCCTCGGCATCTGGGGGATGCGGCGCCGCTCCCGCACCCGCGACGCCATTAGCTCGACAACCACGCCACCGTCGCGCGACCGGTGCTGTTGAGCGCACCAACCACTTGGGAACCTCACTCGACCTCGATGCAGGAGAAGCAACCATGACCACCACTCGAACGTCCACGTCCTCATCGGCCTCCGGTCCGGGGCCCGCCGGCGGGTCAGGGCGGCGCTGGCTGGCCATCGTGGGTGCCGCAGTCGTCACCCTGCTGGTGCTCGCGGTCACCTACACCGCGCTCAGCCAGCCGAGCCCCGCTCCCGGTGCCGCGTCCTCGGCCGCTGGCTCCAGCACGGTGGCGACCGCATTCACCGCCTCGACATTGGCAGGTGAGGAGGTTCCCGTACCGGGCGGCAAGCCCAGTGTGGTCTTCTTCTTCTCCGCCACCTGCGGCACCTGCGGGCCCGGCGCTCGGGCTCTTGCTGAAGCCCAGGCCAGCACCCCCGACGCGAACTACGTCGCGGTCGACATCGACCCCAACGAGTCCGTCGAGGACGTGCGGGAGTTCCTTACCGCTAACGACGCCGACACCCTAGCCTACGCACTCGACACCGACGCAGCACTGACCCGGGCCTACCAGCTCACCCAGCTCTCCACCGCGGTCGTGCTCGACGCCTCCGGCACCGAGGTCTACCGCGGCGTGGACCCCACCCCCACCCAGATCCGCACGGCGCTGACCAAGGCGGACGTCGAGTGAGCGGCCTTCTCGCGCTCGCGTTTGGCGCCGGACTGCTCGCCCCCGTCAACCCCTGCGGGTTCGGACTGCTCCCGGCCGTCCTGACCGCGACCTCCGGGACCACCGGACCGCTCGCACACGGCGACAGCGTTGAGACCGCAGGCCTCGTGGCTCGCCTCGCGGGCGGACTGCGCGCCGGGCTCGCCCTGGCCGTGGGGTTCACCGCGACCTTCACCTTCATCGGGCTGCTCCTCACCATCGGTGTCCGCTCGGTGATCGCACTCGTCCCCTGGATCGCCGCAGCCCTCGGCGCCGCTCTCGCCCTCATCGGCCTGGCGATGCTCGCCGGTTGGCACCCGGCACTCCGGCTGCCCGGGCGCCACCCCGACCCCATCAAGGTCACCGGCACCCGGCGTCTCGTGGCCTTCGGGTCCGGATACGCCGTCGCCTCGGCCTCCTGCACCCTGGCCGTCTTGCTCGCCGTGGTCACCCAGGCAGCGGCGACCACCTGGATCGGCGTCATCGCCGTGTTCACTGCCTACGCCGCCGGATCCGCCCTGCTGCTGATCAGCCTCGCGCTGCTCGCCGCCGGGACCGCAAGCGCCTTGGCACGCAGCCTGCGCGCCATCGCCCCCTACGCCTCCCGCATCGCAGGTGCGCTGCTCGCATCCAGCGGCCTCTACCTCCTCTACTACTGGCTCCCGCAACTGCTCGGCGCCGCGCGACCCTCCGACGGAGGCGTCGCCGCGCTGTCCGCGCACGTCTCCTCGTGGATGAGCGACAACCAACTCGCCGTCGTTCTCGCAGCCGGCGTCATCCTCGCCGGCACCGCCGCCACCACGCTTCTCGCGTCGCGGACCCGGACTCCCCGTACGCAGCGACCTCGCACCACGTCCCACGGCGGCGGGCCGCAATGAGCTTTGCTTGCCATCTGGGCAATCAACCCGGCTTCGCGATGCTCCGGGTCCGCTCTGGTCAGAGGCTTGACCACTGGCCTTCGTCAGCGCCGCCGCATGGTCGAGGACCGATCGCCCTGCGCCCGGCCGGCGGCCCCCGGCCATCGTGCTGCCGGCATGCCGCGCCGCCGTCACCTGGTGGAGCCGGAGCCGCTCGGCTCCGTCTGAGCCCGCCACACGACCACCGCGCTGCGGCACGGGCGGTGCGCGTTGGAGGGCATCGAACGCAGTGCCATGGTCATACCTAAGACGGGCGCCCATCAAGAACGGAGACGCTGATTTGAGCGCCAGAGAGACCACGCCGCGACCAGGACTTCGTGACGTGTTCGCGGACACTGGGTACCGGCGCTTGTGGTCGGCTCGGACCGTGTCGCAGTGGGGCGACACATTCAACTTCGTGGCGCTCGCACTGCTGATCTATGACCTGACCGGCTCCGGGCTCGGGGTCAGCGGCGTCGTGGTCGCCGAGGTCCTGCCGGTACTCCTGCTCGCGCCCTTCGCGGGGCCGCTGGTCGACCGGTGGCCCCGGGTACGGGTGATGATCGGCTCCGATCTGTTCCGTCTGGTCCTCGCGGTCGTCCTGGCGGTGTGGCACGACGCCCCGGTCGGGGTGTACGCGATCGCGTTCGGCATGTCGGTCGGCGCGGTCTTCTTCAACCCAGCCGCCTCCTCCATCCTCCCGGCTCTGGTGAAGAAGGACGCACTGGTCGCCGCGAACAGCGGCATCTGGACCGCCGCGGTCCTGTCCCAGATCGCGTTGGCGCCACTCGCGGGACTTCTGGTCGTCTCGCTCGGATACGGTCCAGCCTTCGCCCTCAACGCTGTCTCATACGCGATCAGCGCCGTGCTCTTGCGCGGGCTGCAGGTGCCCGGGAACCCGGAAAAGGTCCAGCGTCGCCACCTACTTGCCGAGGCCCGTGAAGGGGTCACGGTTCTTGTTCACGGACGCCTTCTGCGTGCGCTCGCGATCGGACAGTTTCTCGCCGCGCTCTCCGCGGGTGCGACCAGTGCCCTGCTGGTCGTCCTAGCCACAGAGCACCTCGGTGTCAGCGGCGGTGGGTACGGGCTCCTGATCGGAGCGATCGGGGTCGGAGCCGCGCTCGGGCCACTCGTCCTGCTCCGCCTCATCCGCAACCCGGCTCGTCCCTTGTTCGTGTTCGGCCCTTACGCACTCCGCGGCGTCGTCGACCTCGCCATCGCCTCGGTCGCCTCCGTCCCAATCGCAGCGGGCGCGCTGGCCCTGTACGGGATCGGCACCTCCACCGGTGCCGTCACGTTCAACTCCATGCTGCAAGGCGAGACACCCGAACATGTGCGCGGTCGCGTGTTCGCATTGATGGATGTGCTCTGGCAAGGCGGCCGACTTCTATCCCTCGCGATCGGAGGAATCCTCGCGGACGTGTACGGCATCGAGGCCGTCTACTACCTCGGCGGAGCGCTACTGCTCGCCGCAGCTGCTGCAGGTCTGGCCTCGACCAAAGGCGATCCCGCGTACTGACCTCGACAGACTCCACCGTGCCGCCAACGGTTTGAGCCACCGCGCCCGGTTCAGCCGCGATCCAGCCATCACCCGTTCTCGGCGACGAGCCGCCGCGGACCAGCGTCCAACCGCCGTGAGAGGCACGCTGACCGGCGCGAGCCACGTCGCCATCCAGACCCCTCCGCCTCGACCTCCGTTGCTCAAAGCCCAAGGTCCTTGCTCGACGTGTTCGCGAGGACTTCGAGTGGACGGATGTAGCGGTTGACCAGGACGGTGAGGTCCTTGTGCCGCGTCTGTGCCGCGATCCGGTCGAGCGGCACACCGGCCATCGCAGCAGCCGTGGCGTGGCCGGCCCGCAGGGAGTGGGCGGTGATCCGGGTGCCGTCGAGTCCGGCTGCCTCGGCTCGGGTGCGGAGCATGCGGGCGACGACGTGTCCGGACAGCGGTTCGTGACTGACCGAGCTGGCCCAGATGCGGGTGAACAGGGCCCCGGGCGTCTCGCCGCGGACGGCTCGCCAGGTATTGAGCGCGGCGACGGGGTCGGTGTGGGCGTGCTGCCCGTAGGCGACAGCCACGACCTGCCCGTGTCCTTCCTGGTCCATCTTGGACTTGCGGATGTTGAACAGGAGGCCCGCGGGTTTGTACTCGACGTCCGCGAGCGTGAGCGCGACGATCTCGGAACGGCGCATCGCCGAGGCGTAACCCATGAGGATCATCGCGGCGTCGCGGATGCCTATCGGCGTACTGCGGTCCATGCCACCGATGATCTGGCGGATCTCATCGACAGTGAGCGGTCGGGCCAGGCGTCGGGGTGCGGCGCCGTAGGTGCGCATCAGTCCGCGGCGAACCTGCCGGACGACCTCGGACTCGACGGGATCGGCCACTCCGCACATGCGGTGGACGTGTCGGATTGCGGTGCAGGACATATCCAGGGTGCCCGTGGCCTTGCCGGTTTCGGCGCGTTCGGTCAGGTAGGCGCACAACGCGAGTGGGTCCCCCGGTAGTGCGGGGATGCCGCGCGCACCGCACCAGCGCTCCCACTGACTCCAGGTCTGGGCGTACACGGTGCGGGTGGACTCGGTGCGGGCGGCGGAGATGGCCGCCGCGATGCGGGCCGCGTCGGCGTCGGTCAGCCCCGGCGGGAGGCCGGTGGTGCCAGCTGAGGTGGGGACGAGTGAAGTGCTGGCCGGGAGGGCCGCATTCATGAAGGGGGTCATGGCCGGGTTGTACTGGCGCGAACCCCTGAGCCGACGCCCAGGCCAGCGCCAAGGTCGGTTCTTCATCCGCCGCTGCCCTGCGTGAACGTCACATAACGCTGACTTTGTGATGACCGAGTCAAGTTAGAAAGCTTTCAGGCTCGGTTCCCCAGAGGGAACCGAGCCTGAAATTCGTAGCGGGGGCAGGATTTGAACCTGCGACCTCTGGACCTCGGGCGCTCGCGCCTTGCCGTGCTGAGGAGGTCAAGTCCCCGGGAGTGGTGTAGCGCTTCGCGTTCCTTCTAGTTCGGATTAGGCGGTCAGGGCGGGCAGGTCGTCGGCTCCGATCTCGGGTTCGGTGGTGGGGACGATGTTGACGCGGCAGCGGGCGAGGACCTCGAGTCCGAGGTAGCGGCGACCTTCGGCCCATTCGTCGGTCTGCTCAGCCAGCACGGCACCGACGAGGCGGACGATGGCCTCGCGGGTGGGGAAGATCCCAACGGCGTCGGTACGGCGGCGGATCTCGCGGTTGAGTCGCTCGGCGGGGTTGTTGGACCAGATCTGGCTCCACACGTCCTTGGGAAACCCGGTGAAGGCCAGGATGTCGGTACGGGCGCCGTCGAGGTGGTCGTGGACCGCGGGGAGCTTCTCGGCGACGTAGTCCAGCAGCCGGTCGAACTGGGCGTGCACGGCAGTGGCGTCGGGCTGGTCGTAGACGCTGTGCAGCATCGCCTTGACCGCTGGCCACATGCTCTTGGGCGTCACCGACATCAGGTTCGCTGCGTAGTGGGTGCGGCATCGTTGCCACGCGGCACCGGGCAGGTTCGCTGCGATCGCGTCGACCAGGCCCGGGTGGGCATCTGAGGTGACCAGCCGGACCCCGGACAGGCCGCGTGCTGTGAGGTCGGCGAAGAACTCATTCCACGCAGCACCGGTCTCGGATGTGGCTACGCGCATGCCGAGGACCTCGCGGTGCCCGTCGCCGTTGACACCGGTCGCCAGCAGCACCACGGCGTTGATGACCCGTCCGCCTTCGCGGACCTTCATCGTCAGGGCGTCCGCGGCCACGAAGGTGAACGGGCCAGCGGCATCCAGCGGGCGGTGGCGGAACTCCTCGACATGGGCGTCAAGCTCGGCGGCCATCCGTGAGACCTGCGACTTCGACAGCGAGTCGATGCCGAGGGTCTTGACCAGCTTGTCCATCCGCCGCGTGCTGACGCCGGCGAGGTAGCAGTCGGCGACCACGGTGATCAGCGCCGTCTCTGCGCGCTTGCGGCGCTCGAGCAGCCACTCGGGGAAGTAGGTGCCCTTGCGGAGCTTGGGGATGGCGACGTCGATGGTGCCGACGCGGGTGTCGAGGTCGCGGTGGCGGTAGCCGTTGCGCTGCGCGGTCCGGCCCGGGGTGGGGCGGCCGTACTCGGCGCCGACGACGGCGTCGGCATCCGCGGACAGCAGGGCGTTGATCATCGTCTGCAGCAGCGATCGCATCAGATCCGGGGACGCCTCGGCCAGGGCTTCACCGAGCAGGCGGGCAGGGTCGACAATGTGAGGAGCGGTCATCGTGATGACTCCATTCGAGAGTGCTGTGAGAGGTTCACTCGAAGGATCACGCGGTGGCCGCTGCTTCGTCTGGCGTACACGCCGGTGACGATCCTGGCGACCGCGCTACACCACTATCGGGGACTCAACTGCTGAGGACTTTGATCGCTCTTGGCGATATGGGCTCTGAACTGCGCAGACGCGCAGAACCCGGCAGCCTGACCGTTGACCTTCTTGACGCCGTTGCATCCGTTTGGACGGCTTGCGCTGGCGTTTACGGGGCATAAACGCGGCACGACTCAAATCGCAACGAGTCCGACCGACCATGCCTGATCGCGAGGCGACCGTGCGACCCGACCGTTACCAGGACGACCGCTCAGCCCTGATCCACCGAGGTCGGTCGAGGTCCTGAGCGTGGCGTAGAACGAGAATGCCCTCCTGAGCAGGGAGGATTTGGCTTGCGACAGTCAGATCCACCAACTCAAGAGGGACACCTCGTAAGTGAAACCTTCTCACACGATCCGCCCCGTCTTCGATGACCCGAACTTGGTGT
>NZ_BAAGRO010000053.1:0-139828 GCF_054782915.1 Nocardioides hungaricus
CGTCAGCCCCGGCTGACCGTTGTGGACAACAAGCTGAGACTTTGGACAGCTCGGCTGCAAGCCAACATGGGATGGACCGCATCGTGGCACGCAGCGCGGCGCGCGCTGACTTACGCCGTTGGCTCAGCCCATCGACCCGCACTCCCGCAGAGTGCAGGACCAGCCGTCGGAAGTGTGGATCGTCAACTCGGGCGAGAACTCGGTTGCACCCGCCATCAGGTCCTCGATCGAGGTTTCGTCGCCCGATCGGACGGTCCTGGGGCCTTCATCGGTTTCGACGGTGACGGATCCGTCCTTGTTCTTTGTCACCCGCGGCGGGACATAGTCCGCGGGCATGGGTTGGGTCAGGTAGAACGCCGTGTACCCGTCGAGTCGCAGCATGCCGTCCACCTCGCCAGACCCACCATCCGGCGTCGACCACGTAATCCTCTCGGGGCTGCCGTCAACAAAACCCAGGACGACGTAGTGGTCGCTGTCGCCGGGCCGTCCGTTGACCAGCCCCGGACTGGCCCAGAACCTCGGCGCGCCAGGGTCGCTGGTCTCGGGCTGGAGCGCCCAAGCGGTGCGGTACACCTTCCCGTCAGCGCGATAGCCGGCCGAGAGTACCTCGATCCTCTGGCCGGCCCACGCGCCGGCACCCTGCGCGCGAGCGACATAAAGGATCTCCTCGGCGCCGTCCGGCAGGGTGTCGACCGACAGCTCGTCCAACAGCGCTCCGGTCTCCACGACCGAGCTCGGCGGGTCCACACAGGACAGGACACCGCAGCGGGACCCCGCAGTGCGCGGCGACACCGACGTTGACGTCGGCGCAGAGGCTGGGGCCATGTCGTCCGCGACGGGCGTCACACCGGGTCCGCCGGTGAGGATCAGCAGCGGCACCGTGACCACCGCGGCGGCTCCCAGCGCCACGCCACCACCAACGACTCGGCGACGGTTCCTGACCCGCCGACCGGAGCGAATCAGCGCCGGAAGGTCCGGCGGTCCGGCGTGAGCTGGGTCGGTCTCGACCATCCTGCGAAGTTCGATGGTGTCCTGGTCCGTCATCGGCTCGCTCCTTCGGTAGCAGTGGCTTGAACGATCGCGGCCGAACGCACCCGGGCCAGTGCTCGTGAAGCGGTGCTCTTCACCGTCCCCGTCGAGATGCCGAGGCGGTCAGCGACCTCGGCCTCCGGAGCGTCGAAGTAGTAGCGCCACACGATGATGGTGCGTTCGCGGGGAGACAACGGCGCAAGAAGTTCGGTGAGCTCACTTCGCTCCTCAACCGTGTGATCGGCCTGAACGGGACGGTCCGGGTCACGCTCAACCGGCACCGGACGCCGCCTGCGCAGACTGTCCAGATACGCGTTGATCACCGAGCGGCGCACGTACGCATAGGCATCGGCCTTGCGAACGGTGCGCCAGCGCGCGTAGGTAGAAGCCAGCGCAGTCTGCACGATGTCGTCGGCCTCTTCGGTGTTGTAACAGAGCAGGTACGCCGCCCGCCGAAGGCGGGGCCACGCAGCGACGACGAAGTCCTCGAAGTCCTCGAAGTCCAGGTCAGACTCGCGGCCTCGCTGCTCTCGCCTCACCGTGACGTCCCCTCGCTGATCGGTTGTCTCATCCAATCCCTACGCACCGGCGTGCGCCCAGGTTGAGTAACGATCACATCTGGGGAGTGCGTCAGGTTGGGTGAGACAGTCGCGGGGCCATCGGCTCATTGAATCTGACGCACAGCTGCCAGGAGGCTCACGATGTGTCAGATCAGATGGGACGGGACAGCCTCGTCAGCCGGATCCGTTCGTATCAATGACCGACACGCCCAGTTCCCGCCACGCCGCGAGCAGCCGAGCGTCTCCTGTCGCAGCAACCAGCTCGACATCGTCGAGTTCCACGGCCGACGCGCAGTGCACTGCGTCGTAGCCGCGAAGCGAGACCGAGCGGGCAATGACAGCGGCACTTCCCGCGAGTTCGGGGGTCAGGTCGACGACATCGACATCGGGCCAGATCGCGCCGAAGTTCGTCCACGCCTGGTCGTACTCCGAGGCTGAGATCCGCTCCTGACGCTCGGCCGTAGCCAAGGCAGCGGCCACCTCGACGTAGGCCAGTCTCGAGCTGGTGCGCCTATCGGCGTCATCCCAGATGCGGTGGCAAGTCTCTGTCGACGGCTCATCCACCAGGATCGGTACGATCGCTGAGGAGTCGAGGTAGACAATCAACGACGCTGCTCGTCGATCAGATCGCTGACGGTGCCGGATGTCTTGACCGGGGGCGGCAACGGCTGGCGTCGACGCCGGGCGGGCGTCACCTTGCCCTCTGCGATCAGGCGCTCGAGCTTGGTGGGAACGCCCACGGGGACGATCCGCGCGACAGGCTGCCCATGGTCGGTCACCGTGATCGAGTGGCCTTCGCGGACCGATGCCAGGTGACGACTCAGGCCATCGCGCAGCTCGCGAATCCCGACATCCATTGACAGCCTCCTTCTGGCCACATTGCATCCTTCGAATATGGCCATTCTGGCAGGCCATGCGTCCCACTTCAACGCGTCTCGTCACCACCTCGGCGCCTGCCCGTGGGGATCCTGCCAGCGTCGTGTCACTGGTAGCGGAAACGCGCCTGCAGGACCACGAGGTCCTCGTCGTCGACCAGATACACCAGCCGGTGCTCGTCGGTGATGCGGCGAGACCACGCGCCGGCGAACATGTGTCTCAACGGCTCCGGTTTGCCGATGCCGTCGGTCGGGTCCCTGAGCGCATCATCGATGAGCCGGTTGATCCGCTTGAGAATCTGCCGGTCGGCCTGAAGCCAGTGCTGGTAGTCGTCCCAGCCGTCCGGCGTGAAGACGAGCCATACTCGGCAAGTTTCCTGCTCGTACCCATCGCCCGACCTCGCTTGCTGAAGGCTCTCGAGGTCGTTGTTGACCTTCTCGATCAGCGGAAAGAGCCGCTTGCGGGCCTGGCTCGCAGTGACGGACATGGGTCTCCTCCAAGTCCCGTACTGTATACGATTCGGTAGCGCCTGGAACGGATTCAAGCGCTACGCTGGATGCATGGCAGCGGCAACGACGACTATCAAGGTCACTCCTCACGCACGCGACCGCATCAACGAGCGAGCACGCGCCCGGGGCCTCACCCCGGCGGCGCTCCTCGAGGCTCTGCTCGACGCCGACGACCGTGCCCAGCGCTTCGCTGCCGTGCGCGTCGGGTACGCGGCACTCCCGGTCGACGACGACTACTACTCCGAGGCCGCCGAGTGGGACGCCGCGAACACCGACGGGCTCGAGGGTGCCTGACCTCTCCTGCGGCCAGGTCGTCTGGGCCAACCTCAGCCCCGTCATCGGATCCGAGCAGGCCGGCCACCGGCCTGCCGTGATCGTCTCCGGCGACGACTATCTGGCCAGCGTGCCCAACGTCGTGGTCGTGCTTCCCGTCACCACGCGAGACCGCGGCCTGCCGAACCATGTCCGACTCGGCGGCAACCCGGGCCTCGGTCCGGACTCCTTCGCCATGACCGAACAGCCACGAACCATCGACCGGCGCCGCATTACCAAGTACGCCGGCCAGATCGATGTCGCCACCCTGCAGGAGATCCGCTCCTGGCTCGTCGACTTCCTCGACCTCGCACGCTGAGTGACTCCTCGCCACTGCATCCCGAGGAGAGTGTCGGGCGCATTACGGCCGGAAGCCGAAGCCGGTCTGGGTCAATCTGGACGATCGAGAGCTGAGCTGTCCCAGGTCCGCCACGGGACGAGGCTAGCTGCGAGCGAGATCGGTCTCAGCGCAGGCGCGGGTGCGGGTCGTGCCCATGCTCCGGGTCGGCCGCGAAGACCTTCTCGTAGAGGTCGTAGACGAACCACGCCTTCGCGTTGTTGTAGAGCATCGAGTCGGTGAAGCCGCGGGCGGCGACCTCCCGCTTGACTCCGGCGTACTGATCGCGGTCGTCGGGATGCGCGCGCAGCCAGTCGCGGAAGAGCAGGTGGCGCCGGGGCTCACGCGCGCCCGGCGAGAAGACGTGCAGGTTCGTGGCCGGCTCGGGGCCGCGGAGGAGGCGGTGCTCCTCCCAGTCGGGCTCGCGAACCCGCAGCACGAACCCCGCGGCGCGAAGGTCGGGGAGCCAGGCGTCCTCGTCCGCGGAGTCGGCGACGGTGAGGTCGACGTCGATCATCGGCTTCGCCCACAGTCCCGGCACGGCCGTCGAGCCGACGTGCGCGATCGCGAGCACCCGCTCCCCCAGGGTCGCACAGACCTGCTTGCGTACGACGACGTACCACTCCGGCCAGGCCGGGTCGGGAGCGACGACCTCGACCGGCGCCGGCGACCACGCGCCCACCTGGACGCGCGCGGCGTCGATCTCCTCCATCGACGGCGTCTCGTACGGGTGCCAGAGCGGATGGGTACGCACACCTCGACCCTAGGCGCCGTCTCCCCCAGGGCTGCAAGCCCTGACGGAGGAGGCCGAAGGCAGCTCGTCCCGCCTCGCATCACGAATGATGCGGCTATGATGCAGACATGCGGACGACGGTCGACCTACCTGCTTCGGTGCACCGCCGCGCCAGCGAGCTCGCGCGGGAGCGCCACCAGTCCCTGTCTGCTGTGGTCGCCGACCTGACCGTCCGCGGCCTCGCTGCCCTGGGCGAACCCGTGCAGGTGTCGACCGACCCGATCAGCGGTCTCCCCGCGGTCACCCTGGGGCGTCGGATCACCTCCGCCGATGTGGCGGACGCGGTGGACGACGAGTGACCGCCGTACTCCTCGACGCGAACGCGCTCATCGCACTCGCCATCGCCGACCACGAGCACCACGACAGGGCGGCCCGATGGGCGGCGGACGTCGAACGGATCGCCCTGTGCCCCATCGTGGAGGGCGCCCTCGTCCGCTTCCTCATCCGCACCGGCGAGAGCCGGGCCACGGCCGCGGCGATCCTCACCGCGATGCACGCCTCGCCCCGGTGCGAGTTCTGGGAGGACTCCATCTCCTACCGGACAGCAGAGCTGAGCCATGTCGTCGGCTACCGCCAGGTCACCGACGCCTACCTGGCCGCCCTCGCCGCGAGCCGGGGTGGCCGGCTGGCCACCCTCGATCAGGCACTCGCGACGGCGCTCCCCGAGAGCGTCGAGCTGATCGCGTGAAGCCGGGCGGCGTCGACCGACGTGGCCACACGACTCAGCCGCGGACGTACGCCGCCAGGTGCTGGCCGGAGAGCGTCTGCCTCTTCGCGGGCGCGGCCACGAGGTCGGCCGGGGTGCCCTCGAAGACCACGCGACCACCGTCGTGGCCGGCGCCGGGGCCGAGGTCGATGATCCAGTCGGCGTGGGCCATCACGGCCTGGTGGTGCTCGATCACGATGACGGACTTGCCGGAGTCGACGAGCCGGTCGAGCAGGGCGAGCAGGTGGTCGACGTCGGCGAGGTGCAGGCCGCTCGTCGGCTCGTCGAGGACGTAGACGCCGCCGTCCTCCCCCATGTGCATCGCCAGCTTCAGCCGCTGGCGCTCGCCGCCGGAGAGCGTGTTGAGGGGCTGCCCGAGCTTGAGGTAGCCGAGTCCGACGTCCTCCAGGCGCTCCAGGATCGACGCGGCCGCCGGCGTCCTCGCCTCGCCGGCCGCGAAGAACGCATGCGCCTCGGCCACCGGCAGGTCGAGCACCTCGGCGATGTCGAGCCCGCCGAAGCGCAGCTCCAGCACCGTCGCCTGGAAGCGCTTGCCGCCGCAGTCCTCGCAGGGCGTGGCGACCGTCTCCATGAACCCGAGCTCGGTGTAGACCATCCCGTTGCCCTTGCAGGTCGGGCAGGCGCCCTCGGAGTTCGCCGAGAAGAGCGCCGGCTTGACCCCGTTCGCCTTCGCGAACGCCTTGCGGATCGGCTCGAGGAGACCGGTGTACGTCGCCGGATTGGAGCGCCGCGACCCCTTGATCGCGGACTGGTCGACGTACACCACGCCCTCCTCCGCGGGGATGGAGCCGTGGATCAGCGACGACTTGCCCGAGCCGGCGACGCCGGTGACCACGCACAGCACGCCGAGGGGCACGTCGACGTCGACGTCTCGCAGGTTGTGCTCGCTCGCACCGCGGATCTCCAGCCGCCCGGACGGCGGGCGTACGTCGCCCTTGAGCTGCGCCCGGTGGCCGAGGTGCCGCCCGGTCAGGGTGTCGGAGGCCCGCAGCCCCTCGACCGTGCCCTCGAAGCAGACCGTCCCTCCCCCGGTGCCCGCCCCGGGGCCCAGGTCGACGACGTGGTCGGCGATCTCGATGGTCTCCGGCTTGTGCTCGACGACCAGGACGGTGTTGCCCTTGTCGCGTAGGTCGAGGAGCAGCTTGTTCATCCGCGCGATGTCGTGCGGGTGCAGGCCCACGGTGGGCTCGTCGAAGACGTAGGTGACGTCGGTGAGGGCGGATCCGAGGTGCCGGACCATCTTGGTCCGCTGCGCCTCTCCCCCGGACAGCGTGCCCGACGGCCGGTCGAGCGAGAGGTAGCCGAGGCCGATCTCGACGAAGGAGTCGAAGAGATGCAGCAGGCTCGCGACCAGCGGCGCGACGGACCGGTCGTCGATCCCCCGCAGCCACTCGACCGCGTCGGTCACCTGCATCGCACAGACGTCGGCGATGCCGAGGCCGGCGACCTTCGAGGAGCGCGCCGACTCGTTGAGCCGGGTGCCGTCGCAGGCGGGGCAGGTCTGGAAGACCGCGGCCCGCTCGACGAACGCCTTGATGTGTGGCTGGAGCGAGTCGACGTCCTTGCTGAACATCGACTTCCGGATCTTGGGGATCAGCCCGTCGTAGCTGACGTTGATGCCCTTGGCCTTGATCTTGGTCGTCTGCTTGTAGAGCAGGTCGTGGCGCTCCTTCTCCGAGTAGTCCTCGATCGGCTTCCGCGGATCGAAGAACCCGGACTCGATGTAGGTCGCCACCATCCACCCGTCCGCGGTGTACCCCGGGACCAGGATCGCGCCCTCGACCAGCGATTTGGACTCGTCGACGATCACGGAGAGGTCGAGGTCGGAGACGGTCCCGCGCCCCTCGCACTCGGCGCACATGCCGCCGAGGTAGACCGCGTCCTTGACGATCTTCTTCTCCCCCTTCGGCCCGGTCATCACCCCGCTGGCCCGGGTGGTGGGGATGTTGAACGAGAACGCCGTCGGCCCGCCGATGTACGGCTCGCCCAGCCGGCTGAACAGCGAGCGCAGCATGGCGTTGGCGTCGGTGACGGTCCCGAGCGTCGAGCGCGGGTTGGCGCCGAGGCGCTCCTGGTCGACGATGATCGCGGTCGTCAGACCGTCGAGCGCGTCGACCTCGGGGCGGGGCAGGTTGGGCATGAAGCCCTGGACGAACGTCGAGTACGTCTCGTCGATCAGCCGCCGCGACTCCGCCGCGATCGTGCCGAACACCAGCGAGCTCTTGCCCGAGCCCGAGACGCCGGTGAAGGCGCTCAGCCGGCGCTTCGGGATCTCGACGCTGACGTCGCGCAGGTTGTTGACGCGTGCTCCGGTCACCCGGATCAGGTCGTGGCGGTCGGCGGCGTGGGCGGTCATCCTCGGGGCGTCTCCTGGATCCGGACCATGTTGCCGGCGGGGTCGCGGACGGCGCAGTCGCGCATGCCCCACGGCTGGCCGGTCGGCTCCTGGACGATCTCGACGTCGCTCGCCTGCAGCGCTTCGAACGTCGCGTCCAGGTCGCCGGTGGCCAGCATGATGCTGGCGTAGGTGCCCTTGGCCATCATCTCGGCGATGGTCCGCCGCTCCTCGTCGGTGATGCCGGGGTCGGCGGCCGGCGGGTGGAGCACGATGTTGACGCTCGGCTGCCGGGGCGGCCCGACGGTGAGCCAGCGCATGCTCTCGTGGCCGACGTCGTTGCGCAGCTCGAAGCCGAGGGTGTCGCGGTAGAAGCCGAGTGCGGCCTCAGGATCGTCCTGGGGCAGGAAGGTGGTGTGGATGGTGATGTCCATGCGGCTCACGTTAGGGCCCGCTCCGCAGCCCGCGCTTCTCGATTCCTGACCGGTCGGGTGACCTTCCGCGTCTCGCACGACGGCACCCCGGCCATCGCCTCCCCGGCCTCCCGCCGGTACACGCTGGGAGGTACGCCGACCAGCTCGGTGAACCGGGTGCTGAACGTCCCCAGCGACTGGCAGCCCACCGCGAAGCACACGTCCGTGACGCTCAGGTCGCCGCGCCGCAGCAGCGCCATCGCGCGCTCGATCCGCCGCGTCATCAGGTAGGAGTACACCGACTCGCCGTACGCCTGCCGGAACTGCCGGCTCAGGTGGCCGGCCGACAGGTGCACGCCGCGGGCGAGGGCCTCGACGTCCAGCGGCTGCGCATACTCGCGGTCGATCCGGTCGCGGACGCGGCGCAGCAGGACGAGGTCGCTCCGAGTGGACACGGCTCGATGCTAGCGAGAGCTCACGACAGCTCGTCCTGGCAGGACTTCCAGTCGTTGGTGGCCTGGCTGACCACCCAGCCGCCGCCGTCGGTGCGCACCGCCTGCACCCACCAGCCGGCGCCGTCCTCGCTGCGGATGACGACCTCGTCCGGGTCCTTCTGGCCGGTGTCCTGGAGGGTCCAGGTCTCCTCCGACGGTGGCTCGCCGAGCTCCTCCGGCCCGGCGAGCCAGTCGTTGAGTGCGTCGATCGGGGTCGCGGCGCCCTGCTCGGAGAGGTCGACGTCGTAGGTCGCGCCCGTGCAGTCGCCACCGCCGCCGTCGCCGGAGCAGCCGGACACGAGCGCGGCGAGGACGATGAGCGCGGTCGCCGGAGCGGCGGTTCGGAGGAGCACGGGACCAGCATGGGGCACGCCGCGCCGCAGTGCCGGGCGGTTCGGCACCCGTGGCCCGGAAGGACTACCCCGACGCCACCCGTCCGGGGCATTTGTCCCGGAAACGCCGCGCGCCTCGCGGGAGCAGCCTTTACTTTCGGGTGCGATGTATCCGGTCCGTCCGACCGGTCTCCTCGTGAGGAGAGCGAGCGCGGACGTGATGATCGAGCATCGCTTGGGGGCATCGCCGAGGCACGAGAGGAGGTAGAGCCATGTGGGACACCGTCCAGGCGAACGTCGAGCACCTCACGCACGACATGCCGTGCCCACACTGCGGGCACGCCCTCCACGTCTACCTCGAGTGCGGGGACGGATGTGACTGCGTGCCCGTGCGGCCGAGCAGGCTCGCACAGCTCGCCACCGTCTGATACTCACGACCCAGTCACACCGTTCGACCACCCGACCCCCCCATCCGGTACGTCGGCCGGGCGCAGCGTCTCGGCGCCTCAGCCGACCGGGTCGACGGTCGCCACCCGCTTGAGCACGGGCAGTTCCGGGCGACCGTCGACCTCCTCCCCTGAGACATGCGCTGGGATGTGCCCGGCGTTCCACCACAACCGCAGGCCGGGCGGGCCGAGCTCCAGCACCGCCAGGTTGTTGTCGTACCAGGGACCGTGCGTGACCGACCACCGCAGCGGCTCCGGCGGCACCCGGCCGGCGCGCGAGAGCAGCCGGCCCGCCGCGCCGGTCAGCCGCCGCGCGGCGAGCGCGGTGAAGCCCCGCATCACCGGGGGCAGCGGGTTGCGAATCGGCGAGCACACCGCCTGGATGATCCGCGTGGTCGCCATGGCGTCACGGGGCCATGCCTCGGCGACGTAGCTGTGGTGCACGTCGCCGGACAGGAACGTGATCGTCCGCGGCGGCCGCCCGCGCCGCCCGGTGGCGACCTCGACCACGATCTCGGCGACGTCGCGGAACCCGCGCTGGAACGCCGCCCAGTGCTCCAGGTCCGCGGCCTGCCGGCCCCGCTCCCCCAGGCGCCGCCCCAGCGCCCCCCAGGCGCCTTCGGCGATCGACTCGCCGAAGGCCTCGATGTGGTGGATGCCCGGCGCCAGCAGGAACGGCAGCGAGGTCCCGATCAGCAGGTGGTCGACGTCGCCCCGGAGCTGGGCGTCGAGCCACATCAGCTCGCCGTCGTCGAGCATCGAGCGGCGGTCCGGCTCGAGCACCCGGGCCGCGCGCGAGTCGACGACGACCAGCCGCGCCTGGGTGTCGAAGTCGCGGGCGAAGCTCCACCGGTAGGTCTCCGGGTGCTGGTCGGCGCGGTCGGCCAGCGCGTCGATGTCCGCGGTGACGTCGAGCTCCTCGGGGCCGTCGTGCGCGGTGATGCGCTTCCACAGCTCGTCGGCGTGCCGCTCCCCGGGTCCGAGGTTGCCCAGGTGCTGGTAGACCCAGTACGACCCGAGCCCGCCGACGACCCGGTCGTGCCACCAGTCGGTGGCCTCCATCTGCTGCCGCCACGCCCAGCTGGTGTTCCAGTCGTCGCGGATGTCGTGGTCGTCGAAGATCATCGCGCTCGGCAGCGTCGAGAGCAGCCACCGGTTCGCGGGGTCGCACCACGCCAGCGCGTAGAGGTGCGCGTACTCGTGGAAGTCCCGGAGCTCGTACCACGGCGCCTGCTCCGGATCGCGCTCCTGCTCGATGAACCGGCGCATCGCCTCGCTGGTCTCGTCGGCGTACACCTGGTCGCCGAGGAACACGACCAGGTCCGGCCAGCGCTCGTCCTCGTCCTGGCTCGCGTCGGTGAGCCCGGCCATGTGCAGCGCGTAGGCGTGCAGCGCGTCGACGCCGAAGCGCGCGTTGCCCTCCGCGTCGTGCGGCACGCTGACGCGGCAGGAGCCGAACGCCAGCCGCAGCGGCTTGCCCGGCAGCAGCGTGGGGATGACCGACGGCGGGAAGTCCGCGAGGTCCGGGTCGGTCGACGGCCAGACCCGCGCGCCGCCGACGTCGACGGTGTACGGCGTCTTCGACCCGGGCTCGAGGCCGGTGATCTCCACCAGCGCGTAGTGGTGGCCGTGGGCGCGGAAGGTGCGGGCCGAGGCGCGCCGCTCCCCCGCGGTGACGGTGACCTCGGCAGCCGCCGAGGTCTCGACCCACACGGTCGCGGAGGTGTCGTCGACGTACCGAAGGAGTGGTCCCAGCACCAGCATGGTCAGAACCTAATACGCTGTGGCCCATGTCGACCCCCGCGAAGCCCACCGGCTCGTCCGCTCCGGCTGTCCCGGCGGCGCCCGCCGCCCCGCTCGAGCCGGTCCCCGTGCTGGCTCCGGTCGGCTGGCTCCTCGTCCTCGCCGCCGGCATCGGCCTGGTCCTCGCCACCTGGCTGCTCTACCCCAAGGACTACGACGGCATGTGGGCCGGCTACCGCGGCGGCGTCATCGGGACGGTCGTCGTGCTCGGCGCGATGGCCCTGAACAGCTCCCTCCCGAAGCGGCCGTTCCTCGGCCTGATGGCGCTCAGTGGCATCCTGCTCGTGCTGTTCGGGATCTTCCTCGACAACTCGACCGCGGTGTTGATCTCCGAGGTCGTGTCCGGCGGCATGCTCCTCGCGGGCACCGCGCTCTACACCAGCGGCCACCGGGGCTGAGCAGGGCTCAGGGCTCGATCAGCACCTTCACCGCGCGCCGCTCGTCCATCGCCGCGTACCCCTCGGTGGACGCCTGGATGGTCGGGTCGGGGACGTCGCTGACCGGATGTCGCGGGGACCGTCGATGGTCGTCGCTCGCATGCCGGCCATCCTTCCAGCCCTCCCCCGGCTCGCCGGCGACACCCGACTCGGGCTGAGTTGCCTTATCTCATATGTGAGTTACCGTGGATCTCATGAGCGAGGGATACAAGGATCGGATCGGGAACCTCATCCGCGACGCGCGCAAGCACCGCGGCCTGACCCAGCACCAGCTCGCCGATCTGCTCGGGACCAGCCAGAGCGCCATCAACCGGATCGAGAAGGGGCACCAGAACCTGTCCCTGGAGATGCTCGCCCGGATCGGCGCCGCCCTCGACTCCGAGATCGTCGCCGTCGGCGCCGGCCCGACCCACCTGCGGATCACCGGCCCCACGACGCTGTCCGGCGAGATCGACGTCAAGACCTCCAAGAACGCCGGCGTCGCGCTGCTGTGCGCGACCCTCCTCAACCGGGGCCGCACCACGCTGCGCAAGGTCGCCCGGATCGAGGAGGTCAACCGGCTGATCGAGGTGCTCACCAGCCTCGGCGTCCAGTGCCGCTGGCTCAACGAGGACAACGACCTCGAGATCGTGCCGCCGAAGGCGCTCGACCTCGACCACGTCGACGCCGAGGCCGCGCGCCGTACCCGCTCGATCATCATGTTCCTCGGCCCGCTGCTGCACCGCGCGGACGCCTTCCAGCTCCCGTACGCCGGCGGCTGCGACCTCGGCACGCGCACCGTCGAGCCGCACCTGTCGGCGCTGCGGCCGTTCGGCCTCGAGGTGAAGGCGACCGAGGGCCACTACCACGCCGCGGTCAACCGCTCGATCGAGCCCGGCCGGCCGATCGTGCTCACCGAGCGCGGCGACACCGTCACCGAGAACGCGCTGATGGCCGCCGCACTGCACCCCGGCACCACGGTCATCCGCAACGCCTCGTCGAACTACATGGTCCAGGACCTGTGCTGCTACCTCGAGCGCCTCGGCGTGCGGATCGAGGGCATCGGCACCACGACGCTCACCGTCACCGGCTGCGCGGACATCGACGTCGACGTCGACTACGCGCCCAGCGAGGACCCGATCGAGGCCATGTCGCTGCTCGCCGCCGCGATCGTCACCAACTCCTCGATCACGATCCGCCGGGTGCCGATCGAGTTCCTCGAGATCGAGCTCGCGCTGCTCGAGGAGATGGGCTTCCAGTACGACCGCTCCGAGGAGTACGTCGCCCTCAACGGCCACACCCGCCTGGTCGACCTCACCACCCGGTCGTCGATGCTGCACGCACCGCTGGACAAAATCCACCCGATGCCGTTCCCCGGCCTCAACATCGACAACCTGCCGTTCTTCGCGGTGATCGCGGCCGTCGCCGAGGGCCAGACGCTGCTGCACGACTGGGTGTACGAGAACCGGGCGATCTACCTCACCGACCTCACCAAGCTCGGTGCGAAGGTCAAGCTCCTCGACCCCCACCGGGTGATGATCGAGGGCCCGACGTCGTTCACCGGCACCGAGCTCGTCTGCCCGCCCGCGCTCCGCCCGGCCGTGGTCATCCTGCTGGCGATGCTCGCCTCGAAGGGCACCTCGGTCCTGCGCTCGACGTACGTCATCCACCGGGGCTACGAGGACCTCGCCGAGCGCCTCAACCAGCTCGGCGCCTCCATCGAGACGTTCCGGGATATCTGAGGCGGGTCGCGGGCGCCCTGAGCGTCCGACTATCGGTCGGTGGTTTGGTCACCAACCGCACGTTCCGCGGCCGAAATGTTGCGGTTTGGTCACCAACCGCAGAGCTGGACGCCCGCGACGGCGACAACCCCGTCCGTCAGTCGAACAGCGTCTCCACCCAGGCGCGCGGGGTCGGCCGGCTGGCCGGTGGGGCGGCCATGTCGGCGGTGATGCGCGGCATCGGGGCGGTGTGCTGGCCGGCGTGGCGGTGCCAGTCGCTCTCCGACTCGATCAGGGCGCCGAGGTCGGCACGGGCGAGGAAGACGCCGTGCCCGTCGGGGCACTGGCTGAACTCGCCGTCACCCAGCGAGGCGCTCAGCGCCCGCGTGACCATCTCGGTGCCGCAACGAGGACAGGTCAAGCTCTCCATGGGACGACGCTACCGCCCCGCCGGTCGTCCCGCGCGGTCGACCGGCCGTGAATACTGCTCCCGTGGTCACGTCGCACACCGGGTTCGCCTACCTCGACGACCCCGGGCCAGTGCTCGCGTTCGCGCACCGCGGTGGCGCCTACCACCCGGAGATCGAGGGCCTGGAGAACACCCTGGCCGCGTTCCGGCACGCGGTGGCGCTCGGCTACCGCTACCTGGAGACCGACGTCCACGTGACCCGGGACGGCGTGCTGCTGGCCTTCCACGACTCCGTCCTCGACCGGGTCACCGACCGCGAGGGCGAGGTAGGCGCGCTGAGCCTCGCCGAGGTCCGCGAGGCGCTGGTCAACGGCCGCGAGGCGGTACCGACGCTGGCCGAGCTCTTCGACGCCTTCCCGAGCGTCCGCTTCAACATCGACCTCAAGTCCGAGGGCGCCGTGCCCGCGCTCGCCGACTTCGTCTCCGCCCGCGAGGCCTGGGACCGGGTCCTCGTCGGCTCCTTCTCCCGCCGGCGTACGGCGCGCTTCCGGGAGCTCACCGGAGGGCGGGTGCCGACCTGTGCGACGCCGGTGGAGATCGCGGCGTACCGACTGTTGCCCAGCGCGCGCCTGGCTCGACTGCTCACCCAGAGCCGCTTCCAGGCATTCCAGGTCCCGCACCAGCGCCGGCGCATCACCGTCGTCACCCCCGGCTTCGTCCGCCGCGCGCACGCGGTCGGCCTGCAGGTGCACGTCTGGACGATCGACGACGCCGCGGAGATGAACACTCTGCTCGACCGGGGCGTCGACGGCATCTTCACCGACCGGACCGACATACTCAGGGACGTGCTGGTCGCACGCGGCAGATGGAGGGGTGATCCATGACGAGCACCCTGCCCGAGAAGAAGGCGGAGCAGCGGGCCTGGTACTGGTACGACTGGGCCAACAGCGCCTTCGTCACCACGACCGCCGCGGTGCTGTTCGCGCCGTATCTCACCTCGGTCGCCGAGAGGGCCGCCTGCGGCTTCGTCACCGACGAGGACAAGGGCGTCAAGTGCACGACCGACCTGCAGGTGCTCGGCCTCGACGTCTCGGCCGGCTCCCTGGTCTTCTACATCGTCACGGTCTCGACGATCCTGTCCGCCGTCGTGCTCCCGATCGTCGGCGCGATCGCCGACCGCAGCCCCCGCAAGCCGCGGCTGCTCGGCGGCTTCGCCTGGGCCGGCAGTGCGTTCGCCGCGGCGATGTTCCTGGTCGCCGGCAGCAGCTGGCAGCTCGGCGCCGTCCTGCTGCTGCTCGCCACGCTCTGCCTCGGCGCCAGCCTGGTGGTGTACGACGCGCTGCTGGTCGATGTCGCCGAGCCCGACGACCGCGACCGGGTGTCCTCGCGCGGCTGGGCGCTGGGCTACCTCGGCGGCGGCCTGCTGCTCGCCGCCAACTTCGTGCTGCTCACCGTGATGAGCGACAACACCGAGATGGCCGTGCGGATCAGCCTGCTCTCGGCCGGCGTGTGGTGGGCGGTGTTCACGATCATCCCGGTCCGCGGCGTCCGGTCCCGGCCACCGGTCAACGCCGTCGCCGGGCGGGGCGCGGAGTCCGGCGGCCTGATGAGGGCGAGCTTCGGCCAGCTGTGGCACACCCTCCGCGACCTCCGGCGCTACCCCGTCACGCTGACCTTCCTGGTCGCCTACCTCTTCTACAACGACGGCATCCAGACGGTCATCTACGCCGCGTCCGTGTACGGCGAGAAGCAGCTCGGCTTCGAGAAGAGCACCGTGCTGCTCGCCTTCCTCGTGGTCCAGTTCGTCGGCATCGGCGGCGCGCTGCTCTTCGGCCGGTTCGCCCGTCGCCGCGGTGCCTACCGGGTGATCCTCACCGGCCTGTTCATCTGGCTCGCGGTCGTCGTCGCGGGCTGGCTGACCCCCGACGAGAACCTGGTGCTGTTCCTGGCCCTGGCGGTCGCCATCGGCGTGGTCCTCGGCGGCACCCAGGCGCTCTCACGATCGTTCTACAGCCAGCTGATCCCGCGGGGCCGGGAGGCGGAGTACTTCTCGCTCTACCAGGCCTGCGAGCGTGGCACGAGCTGGATCGGCACCCTGGTCTTCGGCTTGGTCCACCAGTGGACCGACTCCTACCGGCCGGCGCTGCTCGCCCTCATGGTGCTGTTCGTGATCGGCATCGGGTTCCTCCTCCGGGTCGACCCGAGGCGCGGCATCGCGGAGGCCGGCAACCCGCTCCCCCGGGTCGTGTGATCCGGTGTCCTCAGCCTGAGAGCACCGGCTGAGGACACCGGGCGAACGCCGCGGTCGCGGCGATTCTCGGAATCTTGCTCCTCCCCGTACCGTTGAACGGGTTGAGGCGTGCACCTCCTGGGTACAACCCGGGCAGGGAACCGACGTCATGGACGCTCGCAGCACACGTCTCGGACACGCCAACGGGGGAACAGAGAATTCGGGAGGTGGCTCAATGGCAGAGCGCACGCTACGGGGAGCGCGGCTTGGGGGCCAGAGCTTCGAGGACGAGCGCGGCATCGAGTTCGCGGCTCGCCAGCAGGTCGGCTACCGGTGCCCGCAGGGGCACGAGTTCGAGATCACGATGTCGGTCGAGGCCGACGTCCCGGCGGTCTGGGAGTGCCCGCGCTGCGGCGCGGAGGCCCTCAGCGTCGCCGGCATCCAGCCCGAGGCGAAGGCCGAGAAGCCGGCCCGCACCCACTGGGACATGCTGCTCGAGCGCCGTTCGGAGAAGGAGCTCGAGGACATCCTCAAGGAGCGGCTCCAGCTGCTCCGCGACGGTGAGATCGGCCCGGCGCACCTGCACCGCGCCAACCAGAAGAAGCGGAGAGCCTCCGCCTGACGACTCAGTCCTCGTCGACCACCTCGCCCCGGACGACCGGGCCCTCGGGCCCGCGTCCGGGGCGAGTCGCGTCCAGGACCGTGATCCGCCGGGCGACCACCGCGGCGAGCGCCCGCCGGAACAGCGGTCGGGTGAACGGCAGGATCAGCAGGATGCCGAAGGCATCGGTCACGAACCCCGGCGCGAGCATCAGGGTGCCGCCGACGAGGATCAGCGCGCCGTCGGCGAGCTCGGTCGCCGGCATCCGGCCGTCGCCCAGGGCATCGCGCAGGGCATCGCGCAGCGACCGCCACGCGCGAGCGCCCTCGTGCCTGATCAGCCAGGTGCCGAAGACGCTGTCGGCGACGAGCAGCAGGACGGTCCACCACGGCCCGATCACCTGGCCGACCTGGATGATCACGTAGATCTCCAGGATCGGCAGCAGGACGAACACCGTGAGCAGCACGGCGGTGACCGGGCCGCTGCGGCGGCGTACGGCGCTCATCTCCTGCCCCACGCGCGGCGCAGCTGGTCGCGGCGCTCCCGCAGCCCCCAGGCGGTGATCCGGCGCAGCGACTCGGTCGCGACCGAGCCGCTCATCTTGGAGTCGCCGCGGATCCGCTCCACGAACTCGATCGGGACCTCCTTCACGACCAGACCGGCCGCCAGCGTGCGGGCGACCATGTCGGTCTGGAACACGTAGCCGGTCGACCGCACCGACGCGAGGTCGATCCTCTCCAGCGTGGCCCGCCGGAACAGCCGGTAGCCGGCGGTCGCGTCGCGCACCCTCACCCCGAGCAGCAGCCGCACGTAGAGGTTGCCGCCGCGCGAGAGCAGCTCGCGCTGCAGCGGCCAGTTCACGACCGCCCCGCCGGGAACCCAGCGCGACCCGATCACGAGGTCGGCGGTCTCCAGGGCGGCCAGCAGCCGGTCGAGCTGCTCGGGCTGGTGGGAGCCGTCGGCGTCCATCTCGCCGATCACGTCGTACCCGGCGTCGAGCGCGACCCGGAAGCCGTGGAGGTACGCCGCGCCGAGCCCCGCCTTCGCCGTACGGTGCAGCACCTGCACCCGGGGGTCGGCGGCCGCCAGCCCGTCGGCGATCGCGCCGGTGCCGTCCGGCGACCCGTCGTCGACGACGAGGACGTCGACGTCCGGCTGCGCGGCGCGCACCCGCCCGACGATCCACGCGAGGTTGTCCGCCTCGTTGTACGTCGGGACGACGACGACCACCCGGCCCAGACTCGGGTGGTCACTCATGTCGTCGCCGTCCCGCTCGTGGCGACGACCGGGACGAGGGGCGAGACGGCCAGGACGCGGAGCAGCACAGTCAGAAACTACCCGGCGGCGGGCGGAGAGAGGTCGGAAGGGACCCGCACCCTTCGGTCCAGTCCGCCTCCGACCGGCTGCCGGGGACGAGGCTGTTGTCTAGGGGACGCGGGTCTCCTCCGAGTCCACCCTCGGGGGCGGACCGACCTCCGCGAACCAGGTCTGACGGATGGCTGGCACTCCCACCCTCCGACCCGGCCACTCGGACGTCGGTACGCCGACCACGATCTGCACGGGCGAACGGCACCGAGACTGGATCGCGACGGGTGGGATCGTCAAGAGCGACCTGACCTGCGCAGATGCGCGAAGGCGCAGGTCAGGGAGGTGGTTCGGAGTCGGAAATCGGGGCGAATTTCCGGAGCGCTGTCGGCGTGTCGCAGACGACACGCCGACAGCGGTGCGATGGCGGCGTCCTCAGCCGGGGACCACGACGGTCCCGGTGGCCGTGGTCGCCACGATCGGCTCCTCCAGGACGAGCGCGGCCCCGGGTCGCTCCGCCGTCGCCGCGCCCCGGGCGACCACGTGCACCGCGAACGCCATCACCCGCGACCGGGTGCCGACCCGCACCAGCTCGCAGCTGATCTCGAGGACGTCGCCGGCACGGACCGGCGCCTGGAACTGCACGTCGGAGTACGACGCGAACAGCCCCTCGTCGCCGTCGGTGCGGATGCACATCTCGGTGGCGACGTCCCCGAACAGGCCGAGACTGTAGGCGCCGTCGACCAGGTTGCCGGCGTAGTGGGCGTGGGAGTACGGCACGTAGCGGCGGTGGACCACCTTCATGCCGACCTCGGCCGATGACTGGGCCGATGACTGGCCTGATGACTGGCCTGATGACTGGGCGCTCATGCCGCTGCTCCCGTGCTGGCGAGGCGGTGAACCAAGTAGGACGCGACCTCGCCGGGCGTCGTACCGCGGGTGAAGACGCGGTCGACGCCGAGCTCGCCGGCCATCGACTCGTCGAAGCGCGGTCCGCCGACGATCAGCAGCGGCCGTTCGTCCGACGGGTAGGACTCGCGGAACGCCGCGGACATCTCCCGGGTGTTGAGCAGGTGGGCGTCGCGCTGGGTGACGACCTGGGAGACGAGCACCGCGTCGGCCCTCTCGGCCCGCGCGCGCTCGACGAGCTGCGGGACGGAGACCTGGGCGCCGAGGTTCACCACCTTGAGCTCGCGGTAGTACTCCAGGCCCTTCTCCCCCGCGAAGCCCTTGACGTTGAGGATCGCGTCGATGCCGACCGTGTGTGCGTCGGTGCCGATGCAGCCGCCGACGACGACCAGCCGGCGGCGCATCGCCCGCTTGATCGCGGCGTTCGCCTCCTTGGGGGTGAGCAGCGGGTAGTCGCGCTCGACCACCTCGACCTCGTCGAGGTTCACCAGGTGGTGGACCCGGCCGTAGACCACGAAGAACGTGAAGTCCGGCCCCATCGGCTTGACGTGCACGACCAGCGCCGGGTCCAACCCCATCTTGGCGGCGAGCTGGGCGGCGGCGCCCTCGGCGACCTTCGCGTGCGGGCCCTGCCCGTTGACGGGCAGGGTGAAGCTGACCTGCACCATGCCGTCGCCGGTGGTGTCGCCGTACGGACGGACGAGCTGGCTACTCATGCCTTGGCCTCCAGGATCTCGGTCGCCGGGTTGTAGTAGGCGCTCGACTTCCTCGCGACGCCATCGAGGCCCTTGCCGGCGTCCTGCGGGCGCTTCATCAGGCCGAAGGTGCCGTCCGCGATCGCATCGAGCAGACCCTCTTCGCCGATCTTCGAGAGCAGGTCGATCGACTCGCCGAGCACCTGACGCGCGCGCTCGGCGATGAAACCGTCGGGCGACGGACGGAGGTCCTCGTGCAGGCTGCCGGCGGCGTTCAGGACATAGCGGACGTTCTGGAGCGCGAGGTCGCGGTCGGAGAGCCACGGCGTCACGACGGCCTCGGTCATCATGCCCACGAGCAGGATGCCCTGCCCAGTCAGGGCGCCGGCGAGGTTGAAGAACCCGTCGAGCAGGTAGCCGCGGAACACGTCGCCGGTCATGTGGCGAGTCGGCGGCATCCACTTCAGCGGCGCGTCCGGGAACAGCTCGCGGGCGAGCATCGCGTGGGCGAGCTCGAGGCGGAACGAGTCCGGTACGTCCGGGTCGATCTCGAAGGCGTGGCCCAGGCCGAGCTGCCAGTCCTCGAGGCCGGCCTCCTTGGCGAAGTACTCGTTGAGCAGCTGGCTGGTCGTCACCGTGTGCGCGGCCTCGACCGCGTCGGCGGTGGTGAGGTAGTTGTCCTCGCCGGTGTTGATGATGATGCCGGCGCGGGCGTGGACCTGGCGGCTGAAGCGCTGGTCGACGAACGTGCGCACGGGGTTGATGTCGCGGAAGAGGATCCCGTACATCGAGTCGTTGAGCATCATGTCGAGCCGCTCCAGGCCGGCGAGCGTCGCGATCTCCGGCATGCACAGGCCGGAGGCGTAGTTGGTGAGCCGGACGTAGCGGCCCAGCTCGCTGCTGAACTCGTCCAGCGCGGCCCGCATCAGCCGGAAGTTCTCCTGGGTGGCGTAGGTGCCGGCGAAGCCCTCGCGGGTCGCGCCCTCGGGCACGAAGTCGAGCAGGCTCTGGCCGGTCGAGCGGATCACCGCGATCACGTCGGCGCCCTCGCGCGCGGCCTGCTGGGCCTGCGGGATGTCCTCGTGGATGTCGCCGGTGGCGACGATCAGGTAGATCCACGGCGTGCGCGGGGCGTCGCCGAAGCGCTTGATCAGGCGCTCCCGCTCGGTACGGCGCCTGTCGATGAGCTTGATGCCGCGGCCCACCTGGGCGCGGGACGCCCGGCGGGCGCGGTCGGCGGCCCTGCCCTCGGGCAGCCGGAAGGTGACCGAGCCGGCCGACGCCTTCTCGGCGAGCGCCGCCAGGTCGTCGGCCTCGCCGCGGAGCAGCGCGTCCCAGACGGGTAGCGCGACGCCGTGCTCCAGACCGGTGTCGGCGCGGACCACGTCGAGGAGGCGGTTCACCCACGGCGTGCCGTCGGGGTCGGCGCCTTCGAGGCCGGCCAGGCGCAGCGTGGCCCGCTCGACGGCGACCGTGGTGTGCCTCCTCGCCATCGTCACGATCGGCCGGCCCGCCTTGCGCGCGAGCGCGCGGGCCTGCTTGACGGTGCGCGGGTCGAGGTCGAGCTTGCCGCTCATCCCAGCCTCCTCTCGAACAGGTCGCGCACGCCGGGCGTCTCCCGGAGCAGCTCCAGGGCGTACGCCGCGTGGCCGGGCGCGTAGCCGTTGCCCACCAGCATGGTGACATCGGCGGCCAGCCCCTCGGCGCCTAGCGCGGCGGCGGAGAACGACGTGGCCATCGAGAAGAAGACGACCGTGCCCCGGTCGGCGGTCGCCAGGATCGCGCCGCCCTCGCATCCGGGCACGTCGACGCAGACGACGGTGACGTCGGCCGGTCCTCCGGCGGCGGTCACCGCGTCGCGCAGCGCGATCGGGTTGCGGGCGTCGGCGACGACGACCTCGTCGGCGAGCCCGGTGCCGGCGAGGAGGTCGGCCTCCGGCCGGTGCGGGACCACGCCGATGGTGCGCTCCGCGCCGGCCCGGCGGGCCGCGGCCAGGCTGAGCGAGCCGGACTTGCCGGCGCCGCCGATCACGGCGACCACCGGGGCGTCGTACTGCTCCACGACGCGCGCGGTCAGCGCGGGAGCGCCGCACACGTCCATGACCGACAGGCTCAGCTCGGCCGGCAGGTCGTCGGGGAGGACCGCCGCGACGGAGCGGCCGAACAGCACGGCGTACCCGTCGCAGGGCACCTGCTCCCCCAGCCCGTCCCACCCCCGCAGCTCGTCCTCGATGACGAGCGGCGTCAGCGTGAGCGAGACGAGCGTGGCGACCCGGTCGCCGACGGCGAGGCCGAGCGGCGACTCCGGGCCGACCTCCTCGACGGTGCCGACGAGCATGCCGCCCGAGCCGGTCTCGGGGTTCTGCATCTTGCCGCGGGCGCGGACGATGTCGAGGACCTCGGCGCGGACCCGCGCACCGTCGCCGGCGTGCTTTTCCTCCAGCTGGCGATACGACGCCGCGTCCAGGTTCAGCCGCTCGACCCGGACCCGGACCTCGTCGGGCCACAGCTCGCGGCGGGTGTCGAGCCGGTCGGCGGCCTGCGGTAGCCGGACGCTGCCGTCGACGCTGGCGTCGAGCACGCGGTGCAGGCCGGTCGGATCGCTGGGAACATCTCGCACATATGGATCGTAGCGAAAGATTATCCGGCGTGGCATTCGACAGACCGGAGAATCGCCGCCTACAGTGGCTGAGTGACCATCGAGATCGCCAACGCTGCGCCGGATCTCTGGGAGTCGGATCTCTGGGAGGGGTCCGGCCAGCCGTACCCGTACCGCCGCGTGGAGCTGGTCGAGCCCGACTGGACCCGGTTCCCGGGCTGGCGGGACGTCACCACCGCCGAGTGGGAGTCCGTGCAGTGGCAGCGCGCGCACTGCGTCAAGAGCGTCCGGCAGCTCCGCGAGCTGATGGGCGACCTGCTCGACGAGCGGTTCTACGCCGACCTCGAGCGCGACCAGGCCGAGCGGGCGACCATGTCGATGCTGGTGCCGCCGCAGATGATGAACACGATGGTCCCGCACGCTGGGGACGGACAAGGGCCCTCCGGGCCGGGCTCGCTGACCGAGGAGTTCTACGCTGACCCGGTCCGCCGCTACATGATCCCGGTGTTCTCCGACCGGCGCACGGACTGGTCCTCGCACCCGCACGCCACCCGCGACTCGCTGCACGAGCACGACATGTGGGTGGCCGAGGGCCTGACCCACCGCTACCCCACCAAGGTGCTGGCCGAGCTGCTGCCCACCTGCCCGCAGTACTGCGGCCACTGCACCCGCATGGACCTGGTCGGCAACTCCACCGCGACGGTCGAGAAGTTGCGATTTGTGACCAAACCGCAAGACCGGCTCGGCGCGATGCTCGACTATCTGCGGCGTACCCCCTCGGTGCGCGACGTGGTGGTCTCCGGCGGCGACGTGGCCAACATGCCGTGGGCCCGTCTGGAGGACTTCCTCACCCGGCTGCTCGAGATCGAGAACATCCGCGACATCCGGCTCGCCACAAAGGCGCTCGTCGGACTGCCCCAGCACTGGCTGCAGGACGACGTGCGCGCCGGCATGGCGCGGGTGGCGGGGACCGCTCGGGCGCGCGGCGTCTCGATCGCGATCCACACCCACGCCAACCACGCCAACTCGATCACCCCGCTGGTCGCCGACGCGGCCAAGGCGATGCTCGAGGCCGGCGTCCGCGACGTGCGCAACCAGGGCGTGCTGCTGGGCGGCGTCAACGCCGACCCGCACGCGCTGCTCGACCTGTGCTTCCGGCTGCTCGATGGTGCGCAGATCATGCCGTACTACTTCTACCTGTGCGACATGATCCCGTTCTCGGAGCACTGGCGGGTCTCGGTCGCCGACGCGCAGCACCTGCAGCACCACATCATGGGCTATCTGCCCGGCTTCGCGACCCCACGGATCGTCTGCGACGTGCCGTTCGTCGGCAAGCGCTGGGTGCACCAGCTCGCCGGCTACGACACCGAGCGGGGCATCTCGTACTGGACGAAGAACTACCGCACCTCGATCGAGGCGTCCTCCTCGGACGCCCTGACGAGGACCTACGAGTACTACGACCCGATCCATACTCTCCCGGCCGCCGGGCAGGAGTGGTGGGCTCAGCACGCCGACCTCTCCTCGGCCGACCTGAAGGCGGCCGAGGTCGCCGAGGCGTCGCGCCGTACGGCTGCCCTCCATGCCTGGTGATCGCGGGCCAGCATGATGTGGATTGGTCACCAACCGCACGTCTTCGGCCCGGAATGTTGCGGTTGGTGACCAATCCACATGCCGCCGACCGCGCCTCCCGAACGGGCAAGATGCGCCGACTCGCGGGTCAGTTGATCGGGCGGCCCTCGTACGGGGTGGAGAGGACGATCGTGGTCCGCGTGGAGACGTTGGCGGCGGCGCGGATCCGGGCGAGCAGGTCCTCGAGGTCGGTGGGGGTGGCGACGCGCACCTTGAGGATGTAGGACTCGTCGCCGGCGACCGACCAGCACGACTCGATCTCCGCGATGGCGCGCACGCGCTCCGGGGAGTCGTCGGGCTGCGAGGGGTCGATCGGGCGGATCGAGATGAACGCGGTGAGCGGCAGGCCGAGCTGCTCGTGGTCGATGGTCGCGCCGTACCCCGTGATCAGCCCGCGCGACTCCAGCCGCTTGACCCGCTGGTGGACGGCGGAGGTCGACAGCCCGGTCGCCTTGCCGAGGTCGGTGAAGGACATCCGGCCGTCGGCGGCGAGCAGCCCCAGGATCTTGCGATCCGTGGCTTCGAGCTCTGACTGGTTCACGCGAGCAGGGTAGCCGCCCGTGGCAGGATGCGGGGCGTGACTGGCCAGCCCGGACGACTGATGCTCCTCGACACCGCCTCGATGTACTTCCGGGCCTTCTTCGGCGTCCCGGAGATCAACGCCCCGGACGGTACGCCGGTCAACGCGGTGCGCGGGCTCCTCGACTTCGTCTCGCGGCTGGTGGGCGACTACCGGCCCAGCGACCTGGTCTGCTGCTGGGACAACGACTGGCGGCCGCAGTGGCGGGTCGACCTGCTGCCGTCGTACAAGGCGCACCGCGTCGCCGCCGAGCGCTCGGACGCGCCCGACGTCGAGGAGGTCCCCGATCCGCTCGAGGTGCAGGTGCCGATCATCCGCGAGGTCCTCGACGCCTTCGGGATCTGCGTGATCGGCAAGGACGACTACGAGGCCGACGACGTGATCGGCTCGTTCGCCGCGCAGGCACGCCAGCCGGTCGACATCGTCACCGGGGACCGTGACCTGTTCCAGCTCGTCGACGACGACCGCGACGTGCGGGTGCTCTACATCGCCCGCGGGGTCGGCAACCACGAGCGGGTGACCAACGAGTGGGTGCGCGCCAAGTACGGCATCGACGCCCACCAGTACGCCGACTTCGCGACCCTGCGCGGCGACGCCTCGGACGGCCTCCCCGGTGTCGCGGGTGTCGGTGAGAAGACCGCGGCGACCCTGCTGGGGCGGTTCGGCGACATGGACGGCATCGTGGCCGCCGCGCTCGACCCCGACTCCGACCTGGGTCCGGGCCCCCGCGGCAAGGTCAGGGCCGCGGCGGCGTACCTCGAGATCGCGCCGCAGGTGGTGGCGGTCGCCCGCGACCTCGACCTCGGCGCGCCGCCCACCGCGCTCCCCCGCGAGCCGCGCGACCTGGCGAAGGTGGCCGAGCTGGGCGAGCGCTGGGGCATCGCGAGCCCCGTGCAGCGCCTGACGGAGGTGCTCTGCGATGCCCGCTGACGAGCCAGCTCGACCGTCCGGTCGATGACGTCGCGACCGGCACGGCGTCGGAAGCATCCGCGGTTTGGTCACCAACCGCAGATCGGGAGCGCTCCCAGCTGCGGTTGGTGACCAAACCGCGCGACTACCACGCAAACTGAAGCAGCCGACCTCGTCGATGGCGACGTATCGGCCGAGGATGCGGTTCGGCAGGGTCAGTCGTCGTCGGCGAGCGAGGAGTAGGCCACGACGCCGCGCCGCAGCCGGCGGACCGCCTCGCGCGCGCTCTCACGCAGCGGGGTTGGACCCGCGGCGTCGGCGACCTGCCCGGCGAGGTCGACGAGCTGCTTCATCCAGCGCACGAAGTCGCCCGCGGCCAGGTCGCTGACCAGCAGCACGTCGTCGAGCTCGTCGCCCTCGGCCCAGCGGTAGGCCACCCAGGCGAACCCGAGGTCGGGCTGGCGGAGGAAGTCGAGCCGATGGTCGCGCTCGAGGGCGTCGAGGGTGCCCCAGAGCCGCACCATCTCGCCGACCACGTCGCGGACGGCGCCGCCCGGCATCCGCGGTGACGACGCGTCGTCGGGCCGGCGGGCCTCGAAGACCAGCACCGAGAGCACGGCCGCGAGTCCGGAGGGGTCGAGGTCGTCCCAGAGCCCGATCCGGATGCACTCCGCGGCGACCAGGTCGAGCTCGGAGTAGATCCGCATCAGCGGCCGGCCGCGCTCGGTGATCGTGTCGCCGTCGAGGTAGCCGAGTGCCGTCAGCACGTCGCAGACCCGGTCGAACGTGCGGGCCACGGTGTTCGTGCGCCGCTCGACCCGGCGCTTCAGGGTCTGCGCGTCGCGGTCGAGCTTGAACCACCGCTCGGCCCAGCGCGCATGGTCCTCGCGGTCCGGGCAGGCATGGCACGGGTGTGCGCGCAGCTGCGCGCGCAGCTCCGCGATCTCGTCGTCGGCCGCCGTGCGCGACCGGTCGTCCTTCGCGGTCCGCGACGGCGGGGGCGGCGCGAGGTCGTTGGTGCGCGACCGCAGCGCGGAGGCGAGGTCGCGCCGCATCTGCGGGTTGCGGCCGTTGAAGCCCTTCGGCACCCGGACCCGCGCCAGCGCGGTCACCGGGGTCGGGAAGTCGATCATCGCCAGCCGCCGGGCCTGTCGGTCGGCCGTCACGACGTACGGACGCGGGCCCTCCGGCGACCAGCCGGGGTCGACCACGACGGCGTACCCGGCGAACTTCCCGGTCGGCACCGCGATCACGTCGCCGGGCTTGAGCGCGCGCAGCGACTCCAGCGCCTCCTCGCGCCGGTCCGCCTTGCGCGCGCGGCTGGCGCCCTTCTCGACCTCGCCGATCCGGCGGCGGAGGCCGGCGTACTCCATGAAGTCGCCGAGATGACAGGCCGCCGCCTCGCGGTAGCCGTCGAGCGCGTCCTCGGCCGACCGGAGCTGCCGCGCCAGCCCGACGACCGCCTTGTCGGCCTGGAACTGCGCGAACGACTGCTCCAGCAGCTCCCGCGACCGCTCCCGCCCGAACTGGTGCACGAGGTTGACCGCCATGTTGTACGACGGGCGGAACGACGAGCGGAGCGGGTAGGTGCGCGTCGAGGCGAGGCCCGCGACCTGGCGTGGGTCCGTGCCCGGCTGCCAGAGCACGACCGCGTGCCCCTCCGTGTCGAGGCCGCGGCGGCCGGCGCGGCCGGTCAGCTGGGTGTACTCCCCCGGCGTGATGTCGGCGTGCGTCTCGCCGTTCCACTTCGAGAGCTTCTCGATCACGACCGTCCGCGCCGGCATGTTGATGCCGAGCGCGAGCGTCTCGGTGGCGAACACGACCTTGCAGAGCCCGCGCAGGAACAGCTCCTCCACGCACTCCTTGAACGCCGGCAGCATGCCCGCGTGGTGCGCCGCGACGCCGCGGGTCAGGCCATCGAGGAAGTCGTGGTAGCCGAGGACGTGCAGGTCCTCGGACGGCAGGTGCGAGCACGCCTCCTCGACGAACGCGTAGATCTCGTCGCGCTCCTCGGGCGTGGTCAGGCGGACGCCCGCGCTGAGGCACTGGGTGACCGCCGCGTCGCACCCGACCCGGCTGAAGATGAAGACGATCGCCGGCAGCAGCGCCATCCGGTCGAGCTGCTCGATCGCGTCGGGCCGGCTCGGGATCCACACCCGGCGGCCGTTGCCGACGTTGCGCTGCCCGGGCCGGCCCCTCCCGCGGGGAGTACGGCGGTCGCGGACCCGGGTGCTGGCCCAGTCGTCGCGGGCGATCTTGAGCAGCTCGTCGTTGACCGGCGCGCCCTCCTTCACGAATCCGGCCGCGGCGTCCACGTCGGACCTCGCGAACAGGTCGAGCACCCGGCGGCCGACCATCACGTGCTGGTAGAGCGGGACCGGCCGCCGCTCCTCGACGATGGTGCGGGTGTCGCCGCGGACCGTTTCGAGCCATTCGCCGAACTCCTCGGCGTTGGAGACGGTGGCGGACAGCGAGATCAGCGACACCGACTCCGGGAGGTGGATGATGACCTCCTCCCAGACCGCGCCCCGAGAGCGGTCGGCGAGGTAGTGGACCTCGTCCATCACCACGAAGCCGAGTCCCAGCAGGGTGCGCGACCCGGCGTACAGCATGTTGCGCAGCACCTCGGTCGTCATCACCACGATCGGCGCCTCGCCGTTGACGACGTTGTCGCCGGTCAGCAGGCCGACCTGCTCGGGGCCGTAGCGGGTGACGAGGTCGTTGAACTTCTGGTTCGACAGCGCCTTGATCGGCGTCGTGTAGAAGCACTTGCGTCCGGTCTGCATCGCGAGGTGGACCGCGAACTCGCCGACGACGGTCTTGCCGGAGCCCGTCGGCGCGGCGACCAGCACGCCGCGGCCGTCCTCGATGGCCCGGCAGCCCTCGAGCTGGAACTCGTCGAGCGGGAAGTCGTAGAGCGCCTGGAAGTCCTTGAGCACCGGGTGCTGGCGGTGCCTGGCGAAGTCGGCGTACCGCTCGGACGGACTGGCCTCGTCCGACGTCGTCATGCCCTCCAACCTACGCGAGCACCTGCAGCGCGCCGGCGGCGCACTCCACGGTCAGCGGGAGCGCGCCGAAGCGCTCGCCGTCGGCGTACGAGACGATCCCGGGCGCGGCGACCGTGACGGTCCTGACCCGGTGGTGCTCGTAGGCCGGGTGGGTGACGTGGGTGCCCTTGAACAGCTTCGGGTAGGTCCTGACCAGGCCGGGCCTGCTCATCGGCCTGATGATGACGACGTCGAGGTAGCCGTCGTCGAGGATCGCGCCCTCGGTGATGCGCAGTCCGCCGCCGAAGGACGGGCCGTTGCCGACCGCGACCAGCATCGCCTCCAGGAGCCGTTGCTCGCCGTCGAGCTCGAGCGCGTACGGGATCGGCCTGAACGTGCGCAGCTCGGCCAGCGTGGCGATGTTGTAGCGCATCTGGCCCTTCGGCCAGGTCATCTGGTTGGCCCGCTCGTTGACGATCGCGTCGAAGCCGGCGGCGAGCACCGTGACGAAGTACCTCGTCCCGGTCCGGGCCAGGTCGACGGCGCGGACCTCGCCGCGAAGCAGCTGCTCGGCCGCGGCCACCGGGTCCTTGCGCGCGATGTCGAAGTAGCGGGCGACGTCGTTGCCGGTGCCCGCCGGGATGATGCCGATCGGCGTACCCGTCCCGGCCGTCGCCTGGACGCCGAGGTGGACCATGCCGTCCCCGCCGCACAGGACCAGGCCGTCCGTGCCCTCCTCGACGACCGAGCGCGCCAGGTCGAGCGCCTCGTCGGCGTCGCGGCCCTCGAGGGTGCGCACGCTCAGCCCGGCGGCGCGGAGGTGGGTGGCGGCGGCATCGCGGAAGCGGGCACCGCGACCCTTGCCGGCGGTCGGGTTGGTGAGCAGCGCGATCTCCCTGAGGACCTTCACGCGGTGGACTCTAGGACTTCGCGGTGCCGATCCGCAGGCGGACGGAGTAGTGGTCAGGGGAGGCGCCGACCGCCTTGGCGAGCCGGCTGAGCGCGTCCATCACGAGGTCGGCGGTGAAGCCGGTGC
Organism: Nocardioides hungaricus; assembly: GCF_054782915.1. Taxonomy (NCBI): domain Bacteria; kingdom Bacillati; phylum Actinomycetota; class Actinomycetes; order Propionibacteriales; family Nocardioidaceae; genus Nocardioides; species Nocardioides hungaricus. The sequence continues at coordinate 28,993 of NZ_BAAGRO010000053.1, forward strand.
CGGGGACGGCGAGCGTCACCCGCCCCTCGACCTCGACGACGAGCACCTGCCCGTGCCGCCACGCCTGGTGGGCGTCGTGGCGGACCTGCTCGTCGGCCACCGGGACCGGGTAGGCCTCGTCGACGGCGAGCAGGTCGCACGGCACCGGCGCGCGGTCGTGGCCGGTGAGCGTCCCGGCGACGTCGTACCCCCGCCGGAGACCGGACTCGGTGCTCCAGGTGACGTCCTCCTCGCCGAGCCAGTCGGGGAGGTCGAACGGGTCGACCGTGGTGATCCGACGGGTCACAGGGGCGCGGCCTCGTCGGGCGAGAGGCCCGAGAACGGGTTGCGGCGGGCACGGCGGTTGTCGTTCATCCGCGCGATCACCTCGGACACCAGGTAGAGGAGGACCATCGGGACGGCCATGAACGTCATCGTGAACGGGTCGGTCGACGGCGTGGCCACCGCCGCGAAGACGAAGATGGCGATGATGATCCAGTGCCGGTAGCGAGCGAGGGTGCGGCCCTTCACCACGCCGGCGCGGTTCAGCATGATCACGAACACCGGGATCTCGAAGGCGAGGCCGAAGACCAGCAGGGTGCGGAAGAAGAACTGCAGGTAATCGTTGAAGTCGAGGATGTTGGTGATCACGTCGGGGTTCAGGCCGATCAGGACCTCGAGGCCCTTCGGCAGGGTCAGGAACCCGAGCACCACGCCGGCCGCGAACAACGGGCCGGCGACGGCGAGGAAGACGTAGGACCAGCGCCTCTCGCTCGGGTGCAGGCCGGGAAGGACGAACGCCCAGATCTGGTAGAGCCAGATCGGGCTGGTGCCGATCAGCGCCGTGAAGCCGCAGAGCTTCAGGTAGAGCATCAGGCCGCCGCCCGCCCCACTCGTGGTCGCGAGCGTCGCGCCCTTGGGCAACGACTCCTTGGCGTCCTCGTAGGGGCCGTAGACGAAGTCGAAGAGCTGCTCGTAGAAGAACAGCGCGACGACGAGCGCGACGATCAGGGTCAGCGCCACCTTGAGGATCCGGGCGCGCAACTCCCTCAGGTGGTCCGAGAGCGCCATCCGCCCGTCGGCGCCGACGGGGTGGACGGGGGTCCCGGCGAAGAGCCGGAGGATCCCGCGGAGGGCCAACGTCAGCCGTTGTGCTTGTCGGTCTGGGAGTCCTCGGACCGGAGCGGCTGCTGCGCCTCCGTCGCCGGCGGGAGCTGGCTCGGCGGCGGGGCGGGCGCGTCCTTCTCGTCGTCGTCGCGCAGGCCCTTGGTCTCGGACTTGAAGATCCGCAGCGCCTGGCCCGTGCCGCGGGCGAGGTCGGGGAGCTTGGCCGCACCGAAGACGAGGATCACGATCGCCAGAATGACGAGCCACTCGGCTCCCTGGGGCATGCCGATCATTGGGGTGAGCATCGTGACCTCATCTGTCGATCTGTCGTGGTTGGTGCGGGACCCATCGTACGCCGGATCAGCGGTAGAGCCCGAGCGTGGTCCGGGCACGGTCGGCGAACGCCTCGTCGTACCCGGCCGGGCTGAGCACGCGCGCGTGCGGCGCCAGCCGGAGCAGCAGCCGCTGCAGCCAGCGCTCGTCGGCGACCAGCAGGTCGACCTCGAGCGTGCCGCCCCGGCGTGGGCGCACCGCCTCGACCGGGTAGTAGTCGATGATCCAGCGTGCGGCCGGCTCCAGACGGAGCGTCACCGGGGTGGTGTCGCCGCCGCGGGTGAACAGCCCGTCGCCCAGGTCGCGAGGCGGCTCGGCCTCGGTCGCGATCGGGTCGTCGAGGACCTCGGCGTCCTGGATCCGGTCCAGCCGGAACAGCCGCGGCCCGCCGGCGGCGTGGCACCAGGCGTCGAGGTAGGTAAAGCCCTCGGCGGCGACGACGCCGCGCGGGTCGACGGTGCGCTCGGACCGCTCGTCGCGGCTCGGCGCGAAGTAGGTCAGCCGGACCTGACGCCGGCGGGCGACGGCGTCCTGGAGGTCGGCCTCCAGCCGCGCCAGGTCGCGGCCGCGGGGCTCCTCCCCCGGGTCGATCAGCGGCACCGCGGAGCCCTGCGCGGCGGCGCCCTCGAGCTTGGCCAGCGCCCGGTCGACGACCTCGCGGGTGTCCGCGCCGGCGCCGCCGCGCAGGGCGCGGAGGGCGACGATGATCGCGGTGGCCTCGGTGGGCGTGAGCCGGAGCGGGCGGGCCAGGTACTCGGCGTTCGAGACCCGGATGACGCCGTCGGCCTCGGGTCCCTCGAGCGCGTCGAGGTCGACGTCGATCAGGTCGTCGGGGTAGCCGCCGGGCAGGCCGCACATGAGCAGCACCTTCAGGTCGCCGAGGAGCTGGTCCGCGGGTACGCCGAGGGCGGCCGCCGCCTCCTCCAGACGGACCGTCCCGTGGCGGTGGAGGTAGGGCACCAGGGTGAGCAGCCGGGCGACCTGGTCCTTGGCGCCGGCGGCGACGCTCACGAGGCGACCTCCACGACCGCGCGCAGCCGGCGGACGACCTGGTCGCGGAGCTCGGCGGGCTGCTCGACGTACACGTCGGGGCCGTAGCCGAGGATCTCGTCGGCGGCGTCGCTGCTGCGGCTGAGCACCAGGCGGTCCCAGCCCGTGCGGTCGTCCGGGCCGGGCACCCCGGTCTCGACCGACTCGGCGTCGCGGCGCAGCGCCAGTCCGGCGTTCTCGCGGACGAGCAGCACGACGCGGGTCGTGCGCGGGGGCGGGGCGAGCCGGACCGTGGTCGCACGGACGTCGGTGCCGTCGGGCACCTCGTAGGAGCCCGGCCGGCCCCGCTTGCGCGCCTCGCCCTGGACCCGCGAGAGCCGGAAGACGCGCTCCTCGCCCCGGTCGGTGTCGAGGCCGACGACGTACCAGCGTCCGGAGTAGCGGACCACGCCCCAGGGCTGAAGGTGGCGGGTCGCGTGCCCGACCGCGCCGGCCCGCCGGTAGTCGAACTCGACCGGCGTCCGCTCCTGGACCGCCTCCCAGAAGACGTCGAACGACGGCTCCTCGGCGCTCAGCCGCGGCTGGGCGATGTCCAGCGCGCTCACGTCGAGCGGGACGCCGAGCGCGGTGAGCTTGCGGACCGCCTCGGTGGTGGCCTCGGCGAGCCGGGCGTGCTGCCACACCCGGGTCGCCAGGCCGATCACCGCCGCCTCGTCGGCGGTGAGCTCGATGTCGGGCAGGGACAGCTCGTCGGCGCGGATCCGGTAGCCCGGCTCGTCATCGAAGTAGGCGTCCATGCTGCCCACCTCGATCGGCACCCCGAGGCTGCGCAGCTCCTCCTTGTCCCGCTCGAACATCTTCTCGAAGGCGTCCGTGCTCGAGTCGGGGTAGAGAATCGTGCGGATCCGCTCCTTGGCGACGTAGTGGCGCTGGACGAGCAGCATGATGAGCAGGTTGAGCAGGCGCTCACTCTTCTGCACGGTCAACGCGCACCTCTCCTGCTCCGTGGGCGCTACCCGGCGCTACCCGGCGCTCTTGGCGTCGCGGATGTCGACCACGAAGTAGAGCGTGCTGTTCGGCGGGATGCTCGGTTTGCTGTTGTCCGCACCGTAGCCGAGCGCCGGCGGGATCTGCAGCAGCACCCGGGAGCCGACCTTCAGCCCGGTCAGGCCGTAGGTCCAGCCCTTGACGACGCTCTGCAGGCCGAACGGCACCGGCTGCTGGGAGTAGCTCTCGTCGAACGGCTCCTTGGCGTCGTACACCATGCCGAGGTAGTCGGCGGTGACGGTGTCGCTCTCCTTAACGACCGCGCCGTCGCCCTCCTTGACCACGCTGCGGAGCAGGTCGCCCTCGGGGTCCGGCTTGTCCACGCCGCCGAAGTCGAGGCCGGTCACGTCGCCGCCCTTCTCGACGATCTTCGGGAGCTGCGACTGAGGGACGTCCTTGGGGGTGGGCGGCACGAACGCCTCGATCAGATCCACGATGAGCAGCACGGTGTCGGACTTGCCGATCTGCAGGCTCGGGTTGCCGCTGGCGCCGAACGCCTCCGCGGCGGTCGTGGTCACCGCGACGCGGGAGCCGATGGTCTGGCCGAGGATGGCGTCGCGGAACACCGGGCTGAGGTTCTTGGTGGCCATCACGGTCTCGGGCTGGGTCCCGTCGCCGAAGCCGCTGTAGGCCTCCTTCTGGGTCGTGCCGTTGCCGATCCACAGCCGCGCCTGCACCTGGTCGCCCTCGGCAAGCTTGTCGCCGTCACCCTCGATGACGACCTTGGTCTCGGTCTTCGTGGTCTGCAGTTCGCCGTCCCACGTGACCTCCGGCGCCTGGCCGAGGTCACCGCCGATGGTGACCCCCTGCACGGTGCCGCCGGCGGAGCTGTCGGTGCTCTTGTCACCGCCCTTGTCGGTGCTCGTGTCGTTGCCGCAGGCGACCAGCGTGGTCGCGAGCACGAGCGGAAGGAGCAGGGCGGGAAGGCGTCGGAGACGTCGGGGCACGGTGTTTCACCTATCGAATCGGGTTCGGTCCAGCGCCGCTCACCCTATCCGGCGGGCCTGAGCGGAACCTGATCGCGTGGTGGGGTCGCGGTCGCGGTTTGGTCACCAACCGCATGTTCTGGGGGCGAAATGTTGCGGTTGGTGACCAAACCACGACATTTCGACAACTCACATGCCGTCGATCAGGCGCTGCACGCGCTCGTCGTACGCCCGGAACGGGTCCTTGCAGAGTACGGTCCGCTGCGCCTGGTCGTTGAGCTTGAGGTGCACCCAGTCGACCGTGAAGTCGCGGCGGCGCTCCTGGGCGCGGCGGATGAACTCCCCCCGCAGGCGGGCGCGGGTGGTCTGCGGCGGGACCGACTTGGCCTCGAAGACCTTCAGGTCGCTGGTCACCCGGGCGACCGCGCCCCGCTTCTCGAGCAGGTAGTAGAGACCACGGCCGCGGTGGATGTCGTGATAGGCCAGGTCGAGCTGGGCGATCCGCGGGTGACCGAGCGGCAGCCCGTGTCTGGCCCGGTACTGCTCGATCAGCTTCCACTTGATGACCCAGTCGATCTCGCGGTCGACGAGGCCGAGGTCGTCGGACTCGACGGCCTTCAGCCCGCGCTCCCACAGGTCCAGGGCGGCCTCGATCACCGGCGTACTGATCTCCCGGCGGTCGACGAAGTCGCGGGCCTTCGCGAGGTACTCCTGCTGGATGTCGAGCGCGCTGGCCTCGCGGCCGTTCGCGAGGCGGACCTTGCGGCGGCCGCTGACGTCGTGGGAGATCTCCCGGATCGCGCGGATCGGGTTCTCCATCGTCAGGTCGCGCATCACGACCCCCTCCTCGATCATCCGCAGCACCAGGTCGCAGGTGGCCACCTTGAGCATCGTGGTGGTCTCGCTCATGTTGCTGTCGCCGACGATCACGTGGAGGCGCCGGTACTTCTCGGCGTCCGCGTGCGGCTCGTCGCGCGTGTTGATGATCGGCCGGCTGCGCGTGGTGGCGCTGCTGACTCCCTCCCAGATGTGCTCGGCGCGCTGGCTCACGCTGTAGCTGGCGCCCCGCGGGGTCTGCGTGATCTTCCCGGCTCCGACGACGATCTGGCGGGTCACGAGGAACGGGATCAGTACGTCGGCCAGCCGGCTGAACTCGCCGGCCCGGCTCACGAGGTAGTTCTCGTGGCAGCCGTAGGAGTTGCCGGCCGAGTCGGTGTTGTTCTTGAACAGGTAGATCTCGCCGGCGATGCCCTCGTCGTGTAGCCGTTGCTCGGCGTCGAGGAGCAGTCCCTCGAGGACCCGCTCCCCCGCCTTGTCGTGGCTGACCAACTCGACGACGTCGTCGCACTCGGGCGTCGCGTACTCGGGGTGGCTGCCCACGTCGAGGTAGAGCCGGGCGCCGTTGCGGAGGAAGACGTTGCTGCTGCGCCCCCAGCTGACGACCTTCCGGAACAGGTAGCGTGCTACCTCGTCCGGGCTCAGCCGGCGCTGCCCCTTGAACGTGCACGTCACGCCGTACTCGTTCTCGATCCCGAAGATCCGCCGGTCCACGGCCTCAGCCTAGGCGCACGGCGGTCGTCTGCGGTGTTCCGTGGTTGGCCCTGACGTTGCGGTTTGGTCACCAACCGCAACGTAACCGGGGCCATGTCATGCGGTTCCTGCCCAATCGACGATCCCTCCTTGACGCCGCCAACGGTTCATCATGCGTTCCCGGCCGGCCTCCGCGTACAGCGAGTTGTCGACGAGTCGGCGCCAGCGTATGAGCCGCCGCAGGTCCGGCTGGCGACCGAGCGCACGGTCCAGCTCCTGCATCAAGACAGCGGGATGATTGACCAGGTCGTCGAGTACGACGCCGCGGCGCGTGTAGCCCGCGGCCGACAGGGTGCGCTCTCGGCGCAGATCGGTCCGGTGCTGCCGCGCATCCCGGTGGTGCGCACCGTCGTACTCGTGGAGCATCGTCGTGCCGTCGACCATGAGATCCGCGCGTCCGAGGTGCCAGCCGGCGGCGTCGTACAGGTCCACCTGGGACGTGAAGGGGATCTCCATCTCGATGTGGAACTGTTGCAACAACGTCTCGGGGCCGGACTCTGCGCGGCCGGGCGCCCGGTGCCAGGCTTTGCGGAGCATGCGGACGCCCGGTCGTCGGGACGTCAGAATCTCCTCCATCCGATCGGCATCGAGGTCGCCGACGCGGAGGGCCGAGTCGACGAGCACCGTGAGGTCGAGCAGTCCGAGATCCCTAGCCGCACGCAAGAGGATCTCCTCTGGGGCGTCCACGGGCAGGCCGAGACGTCGGCTCGGTCTTCGCTCGCGTCGCAGCCGCGAGCAGATCAGGCCATGCCGACGTGGTCGCAGGTCGTCGCCGTCGACCGCGACGAAGACCGGCACCTGCTCCGGAAGCTTCGGCAACTGCCAGCCCATGAGTCGTGCCGCCGTGAGGTGGGTGAACACGACTGAGGGCGGGAGCACGAGCAGGTACGCCGCAAGGTCGCGCAGGAACTCCTCGCTGCCGCTGAGGTCGTTCCGCAGGCGAACGAACAGCCCGTGGCTCACGCGCCGGTGGCCAGCCAGCCGCACCTCTCCCCTGATGGGGTCGTCCGAGATCTGCATGCCCGCAACATTGCGCCGACCCGAGGCGCGGCAAACCGCGAGCGCATCGAGCTGTGGATGACCGCGGTAGGAACGGTTGGAACGGTTGCGGTTTGGTCACCAACCGCGGGCCGGAGGCGATCCGATATGCGGTTGGTGACCAAACCGCGTCACGCGCGGCTACCGAGGTCAGGAGACCGGCGGGGCGATGGGCGGGTCGTCGTCCGGGGGCGCCGCGGACTCCGACAGGGACTCGGTCGCGAGGTCCGCGGCGGGTTCGGAGGGGGCGGGCTCGGACGGGCCGCGGTCGCCGAGGAGCTCCTCGAGGCGGGCGGGGCGGAGGCGCGAGAACTTCCGGGGCTGGGTGCGGGTGCGGTCGAGCACGGCGACCTCGAGGTCCTTCACCGGGATCACCCGGTCGGCGTCGGCAGAGTGCCCGAGGGCGCCGACGGCGAGCGTCAGCGCGGACGCGAGCGAGGCCCCCTCGGCGTACCGCTCCTGGAGGTACGCCGCCACCAAGTCGGCCGCGCCGCCCATGACGGCGTAGCCGTGCTCGTCGGCGACCTGGCCGTCGTACGTCAGCCGGTAGAGCTGGTCCGCGGCAGCAGTGTCGCCGATCTCGGCGACGAAGAGCTCGACCTCGTAGGGCTTCTCGCCGCCCGAGGAGAAGATCGTGCCGAGGGTCTGGGCGTAGGCGTTGGCGAGGCCGCGGCCGGTGACGTCGCGGCGGTCGTAGGCGTAGCCGCGCATGTCGGCGAGGCGGACGCCGGCGATGCGCAGGTTCTCGAACTCGTTGTAGCGCCCGACCGCGGCGAACGCGATCCGGTCGTAGATCTCGGAGACCTTGTGCAGCGCCTGGGAGGGGTTCTCGGAGACGAACAGGACGCCGTCGGCGTACTGCACCGCCACCACGGACCGGCCGCGGGCGATGCCCTTGCGGGCGAAGTCGGCCCGGTCCTTCATCAGCTGCTCGGGCGAGACGTAGAACGGCATGCTCATCGCGGGCCGCCTTCCACGAGTGGGGCGGCGGGCCCGTCGGGCCGGGTCATCCGGCCGGCGATCACCTGGTCCGCGATCGCGGCCACCTCGGTGTCGGCCATCCGGCGCCCGCCAGCGGCGGTGATCACCTGGACGACCGGGAAGATCCGGCGGGTCAGATCGGGGCCGCCGGTCGCGGAGTCGTCGTCGGCGGCGTCGTACAGCGCCTGCACGACCGCGGTCACGCAGCCGGTCTCGTCGAGGTCCTCGCGGTAGAGCTTCTTCAGCGAGCCGCGCGCGAACAGCGAGCCCGAGCCCACCGAGTGGAACGCCGTCTCCTCATAGCGCCCGCCGGTCGCGTCGTAGCTGAAGATCCGGCCCTGGCCAGCGGCGAGGTCGAAGCCGGCGAAGAGGGGTACGACGGCCAGCCCCTGCATCGCCATGCCGAGGTTGCCACGGATCAGCGCGGCGAGCCGGTTGGCCTTGCCGTCCATCGAGAGCGTGGTGCCCTCGATCTTCTCGTAGTGCTCGAGCTCGGTCTGGAACAGTCGCACCATCTCCACCGCGATGCCGGCCGAGCCGGCGATGCCGACCGCGGAGAACTCGTCGGCCGCGAACACCTTCTCCATGTCGCGCTGGGCGATGATGTTGCCCATCGTGGCTCGCCGGTCGCCGGCCATCACCACGCCGCCGGGGTACGTCGCCGCGACGATCGTCGTGCCGTGCGGCGCGAGTTCGCCGGCGCGTCCCGGCGCGTGGCCCTGGGGCAGCGTGCGGCGGGCGGGCAGCAGGTCGGGCGCCTGATCGGCGAGGAAGTCGCTGAACGACGAGGTGCCCGGCTGCAGGAAGGCGGCCGGGAGTCGGGGGTCGATCACTGGCCGCCCTTCTGGATGAACGACTTCACGAAGTCCTCGGCGTTGGTCTCGAGCACGTCGTCGATCTCGTCGAGCAGGTCGTCGACGTCGCTGTCGAGGGCCTCCTTGCGCTCCGCGACATCGGTCTCCGGGGCGGTCTCGACGACCTCCTCGGACTCCGTGGACTTCCGCGGCTGCTTCTGCTCCTGTGCCATGCCCCCACCCTATCCAGCGAGCAGTGACCGCGACGGCACGAGCCGGCGCGTCGAGATCAGTGCGTGAGCGCGGTGAACAGGGCCTCGGCCGTCGCGCTGCGGTCGAGCAGTTCGCCCACATGGGCCTTGCTGCCGCGCAGCGGGTCGATGGTCGGCACGCGCTGCAGCGACTCGCGGCCGGGCAGGTCGAAGATGACCGAGTCCCAGGACGCGGCGGCCACGTGCTCGGCGTACTTCTCCAGGCAGCGGCCGCGGAAGTAGGCGCGGGTGTCCTCCGGCGGGTCGTGCATCGCGGCCTCGATCACGGCGCCGTCGAGCAGCCGCTCCATCCGTCCGCCGGCGACGAGCCGGTGGTAGAGGCCCTTCTCGGGGCGGATGTCGGAGTACTGGTAGTCGATCAGCTGGAGCTTCGCGTCGTCCCACGCCAGGCCGTCGCGCTGGCGGTACTGCTCGAGCAGCCGCAGCTTCGCCACCCAGTCCAGTTCGCGGGCGCAGAGCATCGGGTCGCGCTCCAGGCGGTCGAGCACGGACTCCCAGCGGGCGAGCACGTCGACGGTCTGGGGATCGGCGTCGGCGCCGTACCGGTCCTCGACGAACTTCTTGGCGAGGTCGAGGTACTCCAGCTGCAGCTGGAGGCCGGTCAGCGTGCGGCCGTCGGCGAGCGTGACGGTCTGCTGGAGGGTCGGGTCGTGCGAGATGGCGCGGAGCCCCGACACCGGGCCGTCGACGGTGAGGTCGGCGGCGATGAACCGGTCCTCGATCATCGCCAGCACGAGCGCGGTCGTGCCGACCTTGAGGTACGTCGCCACCTCGGAGAGGTTGGCGTCGCCGATGATCACGTGCAGCCGCCGGTACTTCTCCGGGTCGGCGTGCGGCTCGTCGCGAGTGTTGATGATCGGCCGCTTGAGGGTCGTCTCGAGCCCGACCTCCACCTCGAAGAAGTCGGCGCGCTGGCTGATCTGGAATCCCTGCTCGCGACCGTCCTGGCCGCGGCCGACCCGGCCGGCGCCGCAGACCACCTGGCGGCTGACGAAGAACGGCGTCAGGTGCCGGACGATGTCGCCGAACGGCGTGGAGCGGCGCATCAGGTAGTTCTCGTGGGCGCCGTACGACGCGCCCTTGTTGTCGGTGTTGTTCTTGTAGAGCGCGATCGGCGCGCCGCCGGGCAGCTGGCTGGCGCGGCGCTGGGCGTCGAGCATCACCTGCTCCCCCGCCTTGTCCCACCTCACGACGTCGAGCGGGGTGGTGACCTCGGGCGTGGAGTACTCGGGGTGGGCGTGGTCGACGTAGAGCCGGGCGCCGTTGGTGAGGATGACGTTGGCCAGCCCCATGTCCTCGTCGGTGAGCTGGCTGGGGTCGGCGACCTGGCGCGACATGTCGAAGCCGCGGGCATCGCGCAGCGGCGACTCCTCCTCGAAGTCCCAGCGCGCCCGGCGTGCCTTCGCGGTGGCCGACGCGTAGGCGTTGACCACCTGCGACGAGGCCACCATCGGGTTGGCCAGAGGCTGGCCCTGTACGGCGATGCCGTACTCGACCTCGGTCCCCATGACCCGGCGCACGCTCATGCACCGAGGGTACGCGAGGGCTCGGTGTTGGGCGCTCGACGTCCGCGGCTCCGACCGGGCCATCGCCGCAGCGGATGCGCTCGGCCTGCGCATCCGCTGCGGCCCGGCACGGCCCGGTCCGCTCTCTCCCGTAGGCGGTCTGCCGCCAGGCACGTCGCCGATCGGGCGCGTGGTTTGGTCACCAACCGCAACATGTTGGGCCGACAGCGTGCGGTTGGTGACCAAACCACGCCACGGAGCGGCCGCTACAGGTACTGGCCGGTGTTGGAGACGGTGTCGATGGAGCGGCCCGGCTCGGTGCCCTGCTTGCCGGTGATGAGCGTGCGGATGAACACGATCCGCTCGCCCTTCTTGCCGGAGATGCGGGCCCAGTCGTCCGGGTTGGTGGTGTTCGGGAGGTCCTCGTTCTCCTTGAACTCGTCCACGCAGGCCTGGAGCAGGTGCGAGATCCGCAGGCCGCGCTGGCCCTCGTTGAACCCGGAGTCGAGGAAGTCCTTGATCGCCATCTTCTTGGCGCGGTCGACGATGTTCTGGATCATCGCGCCGGAGTTGAAGTCCTTGAAGTACAGGACCTCCTTGTCGCCGTTGGCGTAGGTCACCTCGAGGAAGCGGTTCTCCTCGGTCTCGGTATACATCCGCTCGACGGTGGCGCGGATCATCCCCGCGACCGTGGCGTCGCGGTCGTCGCCGAACTCGGCGAGGTCGTCGGCGTGCAGCGGCAGATCCGTCGTGAGGTACTTGCTGAAGATGTCGCGCGCCGACTCCGCGTCGGGCCGCTCGATCTTGATCTTCACGTCGAGCCGCCCGGGACGCAGGATCGCCGGGTCGATCATGTCCTCACGGTTGGAGGCGCCGATGACGAGCACGTTCTCGAGCAGCTCGACGCCGTCGATCTCGCTGAGCAGCTGCGGGACGATCGTGTTCTCGACGTCGGAGGAGACGCCGGAGCCGCGGGTGCGGAACAGCGAGTCCATCTCGTCGAAGAACACGATGACCGGCGTACCGCCGCTCGCCTTCTCGCGAGCGCGCTGGAAGACCAGGCGGATGTGGCGCTCGGTCTCCCCGACGTACTTGTTGAGGAGCTCGGGGCCTTTGATGTTGAGGAAGTAGGACTTCCCCTCCTGGCCGGTCTTCTCGCTGACCTTCTTGGCCAGGGAGTTGGCGACGGCCTTGGCAATCAGCGTCTTGCCGCAGCCGGGAGGGCCGTAGAGCAGCACGCCCTTGGGCGGCTTGAGCTGGTGCTCCTTGAAGAGCTCGGGGTGCAGGTACGGGAGCTCGACCGCGTCGCGGATCGCCTCGATCTGGTTGCCGAGGCCGCCGATCGACTCGTAGGCGATGTCCGGGACCTCCTCGAGGACCAGCTCCTCGACCTCGGACTTCGGGACCTTCTCGTAGACGTAGCCGGCGCGGGAGTCGAGCAGCAGCGAGTCGCCGGCGCGGATCGTGTCGGCGCGCAGCGGCTCGGCGATGCGGACGACCCGCTCCTCGTCGGCGTTCGCAATGACCAGGGCCCGGTCGCCGTCAGCGAGCAGCTCCTTGAACATCACGACCTCGCCGACCTTCTCGAACTCGAGTGCCGCGACGACGTTCAGGGCCTCGTTCAGCATGACCTCCTGGCCGCGCTGGAGGCTGTCGAGGTCGACGCTCGGGCTCACGTTCACCCGCAGCTTGCGCCCGCCGGTGAACACGTCGATGGAGTCGTCCTCGTTGCGTGTGAGGAACGTGCCGAAGCCGGCCGGCGGCTGGGCGAGCCGGTCGACCTCCTCCTTGAGCTTCATGATCTGGTCGCGCGCCTCGCGCAGCGTCTGCGCGAGCCGCTCGTTCTGCGAGGTCAGCCCGGCGAGGCTCCGCTGGGCGTCCGCGAGGCGTAGCTCGAGGCCGCGCGAGCTCGACGGGCTCTCGGCCAATCGGTGCCGGAGGTCGTTGACCTCGGACTGCAGGAGACGGACCTGGTCCTCGAGCTCCTCGGAGCTCCGGCCACCCCTGACACCACCCGATGTCGACATGAGCACCACCTCCTGTGAATTTCGACCCTACCCGTGAGCCTTCGCCTGGGAAGGGTTCATTTCACGGTGTTGGTCACGATTTGGACGCGGTGTGCTGCTCGGCGTGGCGTTGCGGTTTGGTCACCAACCGCAGAAATCGGGTCGGAAAACGTGCGGTTGGTGACCAAACCGCATACTCAACCCCCGTCAGAGCTGCCCTTCGACCGACACGCCGGGCGGACGCGGGCCGGTGTAGTCGGGGCCGTAGGCGCCGGGGGCCGGGCGGCGCTTCTTCAGCGGCGGACGCTCACCCGGGGCCATCCGGCGAGCGGTCACGAGGAACGCCGTGTGGCCGATCATCTGGTGGCCGGGGCGGACCGCGAGCCCCTCGACGTGCCAGTCGCGGACCAGCGACTCCCACGCCTGCGGCTCGGTGAAGCCCCCGTGGACGCGCACCGTCTCGACGAAGCGCGAGAGCTGAGTCGTGGTGGCGACGTACGCGCACACGATGCCGCCGGGGCGCAGCGCCGCGGCGGTGGCGTCGAGGCACTCCCACGGCGCGAGCATGTCGAGGATGACCCGGTCCGCCCGCTCGCCGGATGCCGGCAGCGCCTCGGCCAGGTCGCCGAGTGTGAGGCGCCAGGCGGGGTGGGTCTCACCGTCGGGCGCACCGAAGAACCGGTGAACGTTGCGGCGGGCGACGTCCGCGAACTCCTCGCGACGCTCGTACGACGACACGCGGCCGTAGGGGCCGACGGCACGCAGCAGCGAGCAGGTGAGCGCACCGGAGCCGACGCCGGCCTCGACGACGTGCGCCCCGGGGAAGATGTCGGCGAGCGCGACGATCTGGGCGGCGTCCTTGGGGTAGACGACCGCGGCACCGCGCGGCATCGAGACAACGAACTCGGAGAGCAGCGGTCGGAAGCAGAGGTACTCGCCACCGGCCGACGAGACGACCGTGAAGCCCTCCTCGCGCCCGATCAGCTCGTCGTGCTCGAGGTGGCCGCGGTTGGAGAAGAACCGCTTGCCGGGCACGAGCTCGAAGTTGTGCCGGCGGCCCTTCTGATCGACGAGGCGGATCCACTCGCCCGCTCGCAGCGGCCCACGGTGGACGCCGGACCACGCCTCGGCGGGAACATCAGGGCTCTGCTCGGACACGGCGCGAGAGCCTAGTCCGCGGAGCTCCGGAACGCCCTATCGACATCCACGGTCGCCAGCACGCCGACGACCGTGCCATCGGGCTCGACGAGGAGGTACTCGTCGGACGGCGTGCGGCTGATCGCCATCACCAGGTCCTCGCCCCGGATGTCGGCTGGGAGCTGCAGTCCGCCGACGAGCGTGCGGGCGACGGTCGACGTGGCGACCCAGGGCCGGCGGTCGGCCGGGGTCGCTTCGACGGCCGCCTCGCTGACGATGCCCACGGGGACCCCCGAGCCCGTCACGGTGAGGATGCTGCCCGCCTCGGCGTCCTGCGCCCGGCGTACCGCCTCGGCGAGCGGGAGGTCGCCCGGCACGGCGAGGGTACGGCGGGCAAGCTGGCGCGCGACCAGGTTCGGCATGCGGCTGCGGAACCGGGCCGCGGCCATCGCCGAGGTCGAGCCCGACCACAAGAACAGCGCGATGATCACCGCGAACGCCATGTCGAGCAGCTCGAGGTCGCGACCGCGCGCCGGGCCCATCAGGAACGGCCAGAAGAGCACCGCCACCGCGGCGAGCCGTCCGCCCCAGCCGGCGACGATGGTGCCCCGGTGGACGTTGCCGGTGAGCGCCCAGACGCCCGCCTTGAGTACCCGGCCGCCGTCCAGCGGCAGTCCCGGAACGAGGTTGAGGACCCCGACGAGGAGGTTGGCGCCGGCCAGGCCGCCGACCGCCATCAGGAGCAGCCCGTCGGGCGTGACCGGGTAAAGCGCGAGGGCGGCGCCGCCGACGACCAGCGAGGTCAGCGGGCCGACGACCGCGATGAGGAACTCCTGGCGCGGCGTCCGAGCCTCGCCCTCGATCGCGGTCATCCCACCGAGGAAGTGCAGCGTGATCGAGCTGACCGGGAAGCCGTAGTGCCGTGCGACGAAGGCGTGCGACGCCTCGTGCAGGAGCACGGAGAGGTAGAGGATCACCGCGAAGGCGAAGCCGGCGACGTACCTCCACCCCCCGAGCCCGGGCTGCGCGGCCTCCGCGGCGGGCGCCACGACCACCGCGATCAGGCCAGCCACGAGGAACCAGGACGACGACACGAGGACATCGCTGCCCGCGATCGAGCCGACCCGCAGCGTGCCCGGTGGTCGGGGCGGCCGGGGCGGGGTGTCGGGCACGCCACGAGGCTAGCCGACCGCCCGGCGTGGGGCTGTCCACGGCCTCGCCTAGGGTGACGGCGTGGGTGTGGAGCAGGAGTCGCCGGCGATCCGGCTGGGCACGCCCGTGGACGGCGTCGACGTCCTCGGTGCCCTCTCACCCAGTCGCGCGGGTGACTTCCTGAGCTGCCCGTTGCTCTACCGCTTCCGCACGATCGACAAGCTGCCGGAGCCGTACTCCCCCGACGCCGTGCGCGGCATCATCGTGCACAAGGTGCTGGAGGACCTCTTCGACCTGCCCGCGGTCGATCGGACGCCCGAGCGCGCCGGCGAGATGCTCACCCCTGCCTGGGAAGCTCTGGTCGAGCAGGCGCCCGAGCTGGCCGAGATGTTCGGTGCCGACGAGGGCGCCGAGGCGGCCGCCTGGCTGGCGTCCTGCCGGACCGTCCTCGACCGCTACTTCACGCTCGAGGACCCGCGCCGGCTCGAGCCCGCCGAGCGGGAGCTGTACGTCGAGTCGCTGCTCGACTCCAAGCTGCTGCTGCGGGGGTTCGTCGACCGGATCGACGTGGCACCGACCGGTGAGATCCGGGTCGTGGACTACAAGACCGGCCCCTCGCCAGGCGAGATGTTCGAGGCCAAGGCGCTCTTCCAGATGAGGTTCTACGCGCTGGTCATCTGGCGCACCCGCGGGGTCCTCCCGGCGATGCTCCAGCTCGTCTACCTCGGCAACGGCGAGATCCTGCGCTACGTCCCCGACGAACGCGACCTGCTCGCGACCGAGCGCAAGGTCGAGGCGATCTGGCAGGCGATCCGGCTCGCCGAGGAGTCCGGCGACTGGCGCCCGAGCCCCGGCCGGCTGTGCGACTGGTGCGCCCACCGGGCCATCTGCCCTGCCTGGGGCGGCACGCCTCCCCCCTGCCGGAGCGGCCGGTCGAGACCGCCGTTGACGTCCCTGGCCCGGCTGACCACGCGCTCTGATTCACGAGTTCACTAAATGTCGTGGTTTGGTCACCAACCGCAACATTCCGCGCCGAGAATCTGCGGTTGGTGACCAAACCACAGCCCTGAGCAGCCCAGAGCCTCAGAGCCCGTTGCGCTCCGCCCAGAGGGCCGCCTGGGTGCGGTCGGAGACGCCGATCCGGGCGAAGGCGGAGGTGAGGTGCGCCTTCACGGTGCGTTCGCTGATGTCGAGGCGGCGGGCGATCTGCTTGTTGGCGAGCCCCTCGCGCACCAGGCCGAGCACCTCGGTCTCGCGGGAGGTGAGCTGGACCTGGGTCGAGCCGGCGCGGGAGCCGAGGAGGGCGCGGGCCGCCTTGGGGTGGATCGGGGACTCGCCGCGGCTGACGGCGCGGATGCCTTGGAGCACGTCCTCGGGGTCGGCGTCCTTGAGCAGGTAGCCGACCGCGCCGGCGTCGAGGGCCGCGATGATCCGCTCGCTGTCGGAGAACGAGGTCAGCACGAGCACGTCGACGCCGAGCCGCTCGGCCATGATCGAGCGAGTGGCCGCGACGCCGTCGACCCCGGGCATCTGCAGGTCCATCAGGACCACGTCGGGGCGGAGCCGGCGCACGACCTCGAGCGCCTCGGCGCCGTTCGCGGCCGTGCCGACCACCTCGATGTCGTCGGTGCCGGCGAGCAGCTGCTCGAGGCCGGCCCGGATCACCGCGTGGTCGTCGACGAGGACCACCTTCACCGGAGCGCTCATTGGGCGTCCACCTCCATCCGCACCGTGGTCCCCTCGCCCGGAGAGGATCGCACCTCGAGTACGCCGCCGCTGTCGGTCACCAGGCTGCGCAGCCCGCGCAGCCCGTAGCTGTCCGCGGTCACCCGCGCAGGGTCGAACCCGATGCCGTCGTCCACGACCTCGAGCGCCAGCGTCCGGCCGTCGCCGCGCACGGTGACCGCCAGCGTCGACGCCTCCGAGTGGCGCATCGCGTTGCGGACCGCCTCCTGCGCGACCCGCCAGACCAGCGCGACGTGCGCGTCGGACGCGGTCTCGGCGCCCTCGACGCTGACCGACGCCTGGATGTCCAGCGCCGCCGCCGGCGCGATCAGGTCGGCCAGGGCGGCCGCGAGATCCTCCGCGCGCAGGTCCGGCGGGTGGATCTCCGCGAGCAGCGAGCGCAGCGACTTCAGGCTGGTGCGCAGCGATGTCCCCGCGCCGTCGAGCGTCTCGCGGGACTCCTCGGGCAGGTCGGGTGTCCGGGCGACGGCGCTGACCGAGAACGCCGTGCCGGCGAGGTCCTGCACGACGCTGTCGTGCAGGTCGCGCGCGATCCGGCGCCGCTCTGCGTCGGAGGCGTCCATCGCCGACACGAGCAGGCGCTCCCGCTCGGTCGACGCTCGCTTGAGCTGACGGGTCAGCCCGAGCAGCAGCACCGTTGCCACCAGCATCAGCAGACCGATCGCCACCGTGGTGATCCAACGGAAGGAGTCGAAGATCTGGGTCTGCCGGTCGGTGAGGTCACGGACCGGGAAGTACGCCTCGAAGAGCACCGGCTTGCCGGCCGCCTTCTGGACCTGGGGGTCGGTCGATCCTCCGTCGGAGGTGACGAACCGGGTGTAGATGCGGACCATGCCCTCGGTATCGGCGGCAGCGACATCCTCGGGGCGGCTCGGGTCGGCGATCTCCGAGCCCACGCCGCCGTCGCTCAGGACCCTGCGCTGGTCGCTGTCCAGCTCGAGGCGCTGGTGGCCGGCGAGGCTCGCGAGCAGCACGTCGAGTTGGCTGGAGTAGATGAGCCGGCCGCCCTGGGACCAGACGTTGATGCGGAACGGGCGGTTGGTCTCGAGCAGGCGCTCCTTGACCTCGCGGTCGAACTCCTCGAGCGGCCGGACGTACCCGCTCGCATTCCGCTCGCGCAGGTGCACGAGCTCGGCTGGGAACTCCGGTCCGACCACCGCCTGCGCGAGGACCTGGGTGGTGCCGCGGGCCTCCGCGATCGCCTCGTCGCGCGCGGCCCGGTCGGCGAGCGCGTTAGTGCCGACGATGATGCCGGCCGCCGTGAGGATACCGATGGCGAGGAAGAGCGTCACCGGGCTGCGGAGCAGCTTCAACCGTCGGACCTTTCGCTCTGGTCCGGACAGGATAGGTCCTCAGTAGGAGATCACGACCCGGCAGACCTCGCCGGTCCGCAGGTTCTCGGCGCGGAAGACGATGTCGTCGCTGCCGTAGAAGTTGATCATGCTCCGGATCACCCGGAAGCTGAGGTCGGTCTCCTCGCGGCCGCGGGCGCGGCCGTCGTCGGACACCTCGCCGTTGTGGCGAAGCTTCCAGTCCCAGACGTCGGCGTCGTCGCTCCAGACGCTGCCGGTCACGACCAGGCGGGTGCTGTTGCCTTCAGCGAGGTCGACCTTGAGCTTGGCGCGCGAGACGGTGCCCGGATCGCACTGGTCGCGCTGGACGTCCTTCGTAGTCCCGCCATCCTTTGCCAGCGCCGGGGCGACTGACAGGGCCGCTGCACCCAGCGCGAGGCCGAGCACGATGGCGGGACTACGACGGACAATCATCTTCCTGCTTCCTGAGGAACCAGGGCGAGTGACCCCCCGGATGACTGAAGTCTGCCGGAGGGCGAGGACGTCGCGACATTGTCCGGTGGTACTAGGACCAGGCATGGCCCCGTGACTAGTCCCCCGCCGACCAGACCTGCGCGAGGTCGAGGCCCTCCAGGGTGTCGGCGAAGACCCGACGCTCCCCCGGCAGCACCGGCACGTGGTTCTCGACGACCAGGACGAGGCAGCCGGCGGTCTCCGCGGACTTGGCGCCGGTGTTGGAGTCCTCGATCGCCAGGCAATCACCGGGCACGAGGCCGAGCGCGGCGGCCGCCGTCAGGTACGGCTCGGGGTGCGGCTTGCCCTGGGACACGCGGTCGCCGGTCACCACGACGCGGAAGGTCTCCGCAGGCAGCCGCGCCAGGATCGGCGCGACGAACCGGTCGTAGGACATCGTCACCAGCGCGCACGGGACGCCCGCGGCCCGGGTGCGCTCGATCAGGTCGACGGCGCCGGGCCGCCACGGCACCGACTCCTCCACCCGTCGTACGACGCCGTCGAGCAGCTCGTCGACGATCTGCTCGGGCGGTACGTCGATGCCCATGTGCTCGCGGATGTAGTGCGCCGAGGACAGCAGGTCGTTGCCGACCAGGTTGAGCGCGTGCGCGTCGCTCCACGTGCCGCCGTACCGCTCGGCGAGCTCGAACTCGGCCTCGATCCAGTACGGCTCGGTGTCGACCAGCGTGCCGTCCATGTCCCAGAGGACGGCCTGCGGCAGGCCGGGATCAGTCATCGGGGTCGTAGCCGAGGTTCGGCGACAGCCACCGCTCGGCCTCGGCGAGGGTCCAGCCCTTGCGCTCGGCATAGTCGGCGACCTGGTCGGGGCCGAGCCGGCCGACGACGAAGTACTGCGCCTGCGGATGGCTGTAGTAGACGCCGGACACCGACGCGCCGGGCCACATCGCCATCGACTCGGTGAGCTCGATGCCGGTGCGCGCCTCGACGTCGAGCAGGTCCCAGAGCGTGCGCTTCTCGGTGTGGTCGGGGCACGCCGGGTAGCCGGGCGCCGGCCGGATGCCGCGGTAGCGCTCGGCGATCAGGTCGTCGTTCGACAGCGACTCCTCCGGGGCGTGGCCCCAGAACTCCGTGCGCACCCGCTGGTGCAGCCGCTCGGCGAACGCCTCGGCGAGCCGGTCCGCCAGCGCCTCGACCATGATCGCGGAGTAGTCGTCGAGGTCGTCCTTGAACGCCCGCACCCGCTCCGGCAGCCCGATGCCGGCGGTGACCGCGAACCCGCCGACGTGGTCGGCCAGACCGGTCGACACGGGCGCGACGTAGTCGGCCAGCGACCGGTTCGGCACGCCCTCGCGATGCTCGCCCTGCTGCCGCAGCTGGTGCAGGACCGCGCGTACGCCGGAGCGCTGCTCGTCGTCGTAGACGAGGACGTCGTCGCCGTCGGCGTTGGCCGGGAAGAGGCCGTAGACGCCGCGAGCCGTGAGCCACCTCTCGGCGATCATCTGGTCGAGCATGGCCTGCGCGTCGTCGTACAGCCTGCGCGCGGCCTCGCCGCTTGCGGGGCTGTTGAGGATGTCGGGGAACCTGCCCTTCATCTCCCAGGCGTTGAAGAACGGCTGCCAGTCGATGTACTCGCGCAGCTCGGCCAGGTCGTAGTCGTCGAGGACGTGCACGCCCGGCTGCCTCGGCGCGGGCGGGAGATAGCCGTCCCAGTCGACCGGGGTCGCGTTGGCGCGCGCGGCGGCGTAGGTGAGCTGCGGCCGGTCGTGCTTGGCCGCGTGCCGGGCACGGAGCGCGTCGTAGTCCTCCTTGACCTCGGCGAGCAGCCGCTCCCGGCGCGACTCGTGCAGCAGCGCGGCGGCGGTGGGCACGGAGCGGGAGGCGTCCTTGACCCAGACGACCGGGCCGTCGTACCTCGGGTCGACCTTGACTGCGGTGTGGGCGCGCGAGGTGGTGGCACCGCCGATCAGCAGCGGGATGTCGAGTCCCAGCCGCTGCATCTCCGAGGCGAAGCCGACCATCTCGTCCAGAGACGGCGTGATCAGGCCGGACAGGCCGATGAGGTCGGCGCCGACCTCGGCCGCGGTGTCCAGGATCTTCTGCGCGGGGACCATCACGCCGAGGTCGATCACCTCGTAGTTGTTGCACTGGAGGACGACGCCGACGATGTTCTTGCCGATGTCGTGGACGTCGCCCTTCACGGTCGCCATCACGATCGTGCCGTTGGTGTCCTTGGCGCTGGCCAGGGCCGGGTTGGCCGCCTTCTCCTGCTCGATGAAGGGGATCAGGTAGGCGACCGCCTTCTTCATCACGCGTGCGGACTTCACGACCTGCGGGAGGAACATCTTCCCCGAGCCGAACAGGTCGCCGACGACGTCCATGCCGTCCATCAGCGGGCCCTCGATCACCTCGATCGGGCGGCCGCCCTGGTCGGCGATCTGCCGGCGCAGTTCCTCGGTGTCCGCCTCGACGTGGCCGTCGAGACCCTTGACCAGCGCGTGCGTGATCCGCTCGGCGACCGGCAGCGAGCGCCACTCCTCCGCGGCCGCCT
This sequence comes from Nocardioides hungaricus, assembly GCF_054782915.1. Classification (NCBI taxonomy): domain Bacteria; kingdom Bacillati; phylum Actinomycetota; class Actinomycetes; order Propionibacteriales; family Nocardioidaceae; genus Nocardioides; species Nocardioides hungaricus. The sequence continues at coordinate 49,910 of NZ_BAAGRO010000053.1, forward strand.
CGGCCTCCTCGCCGTGACGGTTGTAGCTCTCGGCGATCTCGAGCAGCCGCTCCGCGGCACTCTGCCCGCCTGCGGGCCGGCGGTTGAGGATCACGTCCTCGATCCGCTCGCGCAGCTCGGGCTCGACCTCCGTGTAGGGCACCAGGGCGCCGGCGTTCACGATGCCCATGTCGAGGCCGGCCTCGACGGCGTGGTAGAGGAAGACCGCGTGGATCGCCTCGCGCACCGGGTTGTTGCCGCGGAAGGAGAAGCTGACGTTCGAGATGCCGCCGGAGACCTTCGCGCCCGGCAGGTGCTGCTTGATCCAGCGGGTCGCCTCGATGAAGTCGAGGCCGTACGACGCGTGCTCCTCGATGCCGGTGGCGACCGCGAACACGTTCGGGTCGAAGACGATGTCCTCGGCCGGGAAGCCGACCCGGTCCACGAGGATCCGGTAAGCCCGCTCGCAGATCGCGGTGCGCCGCGCGAGGCTGTCGGCCTGACCGTCCTCGTCGAAGGCCATGACGACCGCCGCGGCGCCGTACCGCCGGCACAGCCGGGCCTGCTCGACGAACCTCTCCTCGCCCTCCTTGAGGGAGATGGAGTTGACGATCGGCTTGCCCTGGACGCAGCGCAGGCCGGCCTCGATCACCTCCCACTTCGAGGAGTCGACCATGACCGGCACCCGGCTGATGTCGGGCTCGCTCGCGACCAGCTTGAGGAACCGGTCCATCGCGGCGACGCCGTCGATCATGCCCTCGTCCATGTTGACGTCGATCACCTGCGCGCCGTTCTCGACCTGCTGCGCGGCCACCGTCAGGCCGGTGTCGTAGTCGCCGGCCTTGATCAGGTTGCGGAACCGCGCCGAGCCGGTGATGTTGGTGCGCTCGCCGACGTTCACGAACAGGCTGTCGGCGTCGAGCGTGAACGGCTCGAGGCCGGCGAGCCGCATGGCAGCCGGGAGCTCGGGGACGGTACGCCGCTGCTTCCCCTCGACCGCGGCGGCGATGGCCGCGATGTGGGCGGGCGTGGTGCCGCAGCAGCCGCCGACGAGGTTCACGAGCCCGGCCTCGGCGAACTCGCCGATGATCGCGGCGGTCTCCTCCGCGGCCTCGTCGTACTCGCCGAAGGCGTTGGGCAGGCCGGCGTTCGGGTAGCACGACACGAAGGTGTCGGCGATGCGGGCCATCTCGGCGATGTAGGGCCGCATCTCCTTGGCGCCGAGCGCGCAGTTGAGGCCGATGGCGAGGGGCCGGACGTGGCGGACCGAGTTCCAGAACGCCTCGGTCGTCTGGCCGGACAGCGTGCGGCCGGAGGCGTCGGTGATGGTGCCGGAGACGATCACCGGCCAGCGTCGGCCGGCCTCGTCGAAGAGCTGCTCGACGGCGAAGATCGCGGCCTTGGCGTTGAGGGTGTCGAAGATCGTCTCGATCACCAGCAGGTCGGCGCCGCCGTCGACCAGGCCGCGGGCGGCGGTGAGGTAGGCGTCGACGAGCTGCTCGAACACGACGTTCCGGGCGCCCGGGTCGTTGACGTCAGGGGAGATCGAGGCGGTCCGGGTCGTGGGGCCGAGTGCGCCGGCGACGTACCTCGGCCGGTCCGCGGTGGCGACCGCGTCGACGGCTGCCCGGGCAAGACGCGCCGACTCGGCGTTGAGCTCGTAGGAGAGCCCCTGCATGTCGTAGTCGGCGAGCGAGACCGCGTTCGCGTTGAACGTGTTGGTCTCGATGATGTCGGCGCCGGCCCCGAGGTACTCGCGGTGGATGGCCGCGACGATGTCCGGCTGGGTGAGCGTCAGCAGGTCGTTGTTGCCGACCAGGTCGGTCGGCCAGTCCGCGAACCGCTCCCCGCGGTAGCCGGCCTCGTCCGGGCGGTCCCGCTGGATCGCCGTACCCATGGCGCCGTCGATCACCATGATCCGCATCCCCAGGGTGCGGGTGAGCTCCTCGGAGGCGTCGGGCCGCCAGCGCGGCGCGGGGGACTCGGACAAGGGCACTCCTCTCGGGCCGCTTCCAGCGTAGGAACCCTGTCCACGGGCTGGACCGGATTCCCAGATCGTGACACCGGGCGTCTCGCGGAGAGAAATCCTGACGCGGACTACGCTGGCCGGGTGATCGAACTGGAGGACGTCCCCGACCTGGTGGACCCGATCGTCATCGCCGCCTTCGAGGGCTGGAACGACGCCGCCGACGCGGCCTCGTCGGTGGTCGACCACCTGGTGCGGGTGTGGGACGCGCGGGTCGTCGGCGCCGTCGATCCCGAGGACTTCTACGACTTCCAGGTCAACCGGCCCTACGTCGGCACCGACGACAACGGGTACCGCAGGATCACCTGGCCGACCACGCGGATCGCGGTCGCCTCTCCCCCGGACCTCGACCGGGACGTCGTCCTCGTCCGCGGCATCGAGCCGAGCATGCGCTGGCGCCAGTTCTGCGCGGAGGTGCTCGCGGCGGTCGAGGAGCTCGGCGGGTCGCTGGTGGTCACCCTCGGCGCACTGCTCGCCGACACCCCGCACACCCGGCCGATCCCCGTCAGCGGGACCGCCTCGGAGCCCGAGCTCGTGGACCGGCTCAAGCTGGAGCAGTCGACCTACGAGGGCCCCACCGGCATCGTCGGCGTCTTCCAGGACGCCTGCGCCCTGCTCGACCTCCCGGCGGTGTCGTACTGGGCCGCGGTGCCGCACTACGTCGCCCAGCCGCCGTGCCCGAAGGCGACCCTGGCGCTGCTCGGCCAGCTCGAGGACCTGCTGGAGGCGTCGATCCCGCTCGGTGAACTGCCCGAGGACGCCCGCGCCTGGGAGCGCGGCGTCGACGAGCTCGCCGAGGAGGACGAGGACGTCGCCGACTACGTGCGGGCGCTCGAGGAGACCCGGGACACCACCGACCTCCCCGAGGCCTCCGGCGAGGCGATCGCCCGCGAGTTCGAGCGGTACCTCAAGCGGCGGCAGGGCGACGCGTAGGGCGCTCCTGGCGTCGCGGTTTGGTCACCAACCGCATGATTTCGGGGCCGAATGTTGCGGTTGGTGACCAAACCGCATCAACCGGAAGGTTGCGGAAGCGGCGCTCAGCGCATCCAGACCGCGAGGCCGAGGGCGGCGTCGAGGAGGCGCAGCATCTCGCCGGCGGCGTCGGGGTCGCTGGTGTCGGCGAGGCCGTCGGTGCCGAGGGTGGCGGCGACCCAGGCGTCCACCGCCGCGATCGCCCGCGGGGCGTCGAGGTCGTCCGCGAGCGCGGCGAGGACCTCGCGGACCACCGGGGCGGCCGGGGCGCCGGCGCCGAGCGACAGGGCCCGGCGCCACCGGTCGATGTCGTCGACCGCGGTCCAGAGCTGGCCGTCGGTCCACTCCCAGTCGGTGCGGTAGTGGTGCCGCAGCAGGGCGAGCCGGATCGCCATCGGGTCGACGTCGCTGTTGCGCAGCGCGGAGACGAAGACCAGGTTGCCGCGCGACTTCGACATCTTCGCGCCGTCGTACCCGACCATGCCGCCGTGGCTGTAGACCTTCGCGAACGGCGTACCGGGGACCGCGACCTGCGCATGGCCGGCACACATCTCATGGTGCGGGAAGACCAGGTCGCTGCCGCCGCCCTGGACGTCGAACGCAGCCCCGAGGTGCTCCTGCGCGATCGCGGTGCACTCGACGTGCCAGCCGGGGCGGCCCGGTCCCCACGGGCTCTCCCACGACGGCTCGCCCTCGCGCCGGCCGCGCCAGACGACGCAGTCGAGGGGGTCCTTCTTGCCGGGCCGGTCCGGGTCCCCCCCGCGCTCGGGGTAGATCTCGAGCATTTGCTCGCGGGTCCAGCCGGACTCGGCGCCGAACGCCGGATCGGCGGTCACCGAGAAGTACAGGTCGTCCTCGACCCGATAGACCGAGCCCGCCTCCTCCAGCCTGCGGACCAGCTCGATCACGAGCGGGATCGACTCGACGGCGCCGACGTAGTGGTCCGGCGCGATGACGCGCAGCGCGGTCATGTCCTGCCGGAACAGCTCGGTCTCGCGCTCGGCGAGCTCCACCCAGTCGACGTGCACCTTCTCGGCCCGCTCGAGCAGCGGGTCGTCGACGTCGGTGACGTTCTGGACGTAGCTCACGTCGTGGCCGGCGTTGCGCCAGGCGCGGTTCAGCAGGTCGAACGCGACGTAGGTGTTCGCGTGGCCGAGGTGGGTGGCGTCGTACGGCGTGATGCCGCAGACGTACAGGCGGGCCGGACCGTCGGGCGCGGTGCCGACGGTGCCGCCGGAGGCGGTGTCGTGCAGGACGACCGGCGGACCCGGGACGGACAGGGTCGGGATCTCCGGGGACGGCCAGGCGCGCATGTCGCGAAGCCTATCGACTGCCGGTCAGAACGGCGGCCACGGGATCGCCGGCCACTCGCCCCGGGGCGAGGGCATCACCGCCCGGTCGGCGAGCCGCTCGCAGCGGCCGGCGAGCGCCTCGATCTCCAGGTCGTTCAGGTGGTCGGCGAGCACGTCGCCGAGCGTGCCCCGGACCTCGGCGCCCACCGACCGGACGGCCGTCACCTCGTCGGTCGTGAGCGGCTCGCCCAGCCAGCCCCAGAGGACGGTCCGCAGCTTGTGGTCGCCATGGAGGGTGACGCCGTGGTCGACGCCGTACCGGTGCCCGTCGCCCATCTCGAGCACGTGCCCGCCCTTGCGGTCGGCGTTGTTGACGACGATGTCGAAGACCGCCATCCGGCGCAGCGGGTCGGAGTCCTCGTGGACCAGCGAGATCGGGCGGTCGTGCTGGTCGAGGCCGTCGAACACGTGCTTCCAGCCGGCGGGCACCTCGCCCTCGGGTACGAGCGTTACGGCGGCCTGCTCGCCGGCCGGCTCCTGCCAGCGCTGCACCATCCCGCGGCCGTGCGGGCCGTCGCGCAGCCAGGTCTCGGGGACGACGCTCCAGCCGATCGCCTCGGAGACGAGGTACGCCGCGCGCTCCCGGTCGGCGAGGGTGCCGTCGGGGAAGTCCCAGAGCGGGCGCTCGCCGGCGATCGGCTTGTAGACGACGCGGACCCCGTCGATCTCGCCGACGAAGGTCGCGTTGGAGGCGGGCATGATCCGGCCGTGGAGGACGAGCTCGCCCTCGACCAGGTCGGGCCCCGTCATGGGCTCCGTCACGGGGTCCGTCACGGGCTCCGTCACGGGTCCCGTCGCCGGAAGCCGTTGGCGCGCACGCAGAGGTGGCCGTCCGGGTCGATCGGGTTGCCGCAGAACGGGCAGCTCGGCCGGCCGGCGTCGAGCACCTGCTCGGCGCGCTTGACGAAGGCGCGGGCGGGCCCGGCCTCGATCCGGACCAGGAGGACCTCGTCGGGCTCGGGCTCCTCGAAGTCCTCCTCCAGCTGCTCGGGGGTGACCACGGCGGCCTCGGTGAACGGGAAGACCTCGATCACGACCCGCTGGTCGCTCGGGTCCCAGGACAGCGTCATCGTGCCGGCCCGGAACTCCTCCTCGATCGGCTGCTCCAGCGGCTCGGAGTCGTCCAGGCTCAGCGGCGCGACCGCCGGGACCACGCCCTCGGCCAGGTCGCTGGCCAGCACCTCGTCGAGCAGCTCGTCGATCCGCTCCGCCAGCGCCTGCACCTGCTGCTTCTCCAGAGCGACGCTCACCACCCGCGCTCCCGTGCGCGCCTGGAGGAAGAACGTGCGCTGCCCGGGCGGGCCGACGGTGCCGGCGACGAACCGCTCCGGGGGGTCGAATCCGTGGACGAGGGGCATGCCACTCACCCTAGGCGCTCGCCGAAGGGCCGGCGCCGCCGCCGATGACGGCGTCCGTGGCGGGCCTGCGGCGGCGGCCCCTGTTCGCCGGCGGCGCCAGCCAGGCCAGGTCGCCCGCATGGGTGTTGGTGGCCAGCACGAACGGCCGGGCCGCGGTGTAGCGGATGATCGAGATCGAGGCCGGATCGACGTGCAGGCGCTGGAACAGGTCGAGGTGCAGGCCCAGCGCGTCGGCGAGCACCGACTTGATCACGTCGCCGTGGCTCACCGCCACCCACACCGCGCCCGGGCCGTGCTCGCCCTCGAACGCCGCGTCCAGGCGGCGTACGGCGCCGGCGGACCGTGCCTGCATCGCGATCATCGACTCGCCGCCGGGGAAGGTCGCCGCCGAGGGCTGGGTCTGCACGAGCGACCACAGCTTCTCCTTGGCGAGCTCCTTGATCTGGCGGCCCGACCAGTCGCCGTAGTCGCACTCGGTGATCCCGCGCTCGGTCGTCACCCTCGGCGAGCCGGGGTGCGCCTGCACGATCGCCCTCGCGGTCTGGCGGCAGCGCTCCAGAGGGCTGGTGACCACGCCGGCCAGCGGGACGGCCGCGAGCCGCTCTCCCACCCGGGCGGCCTGCCCGGCCCCGGTGTCGTCGAGGCGTACGCCGGGGAGCCGGCCCGCGAGGGTGCCGGCCGTGTTCGCCGTCGTACGACCGTGGCGCACGAGGATCACGGTTGCCATGGCGACGAATGTAGTGGGGCTGCGGTGGCGTGATCGTCGACCGCGCGCTCTACCGCGACGGCCAGGGCAACGAGCTGCACTCCGCCGAGGTGCCCCGATGCCGGCTGCTCAGCGGTTGTCGCCGGACCCGCCGAGGACGGCGCGGCGCTGCCGGTCGGCGAGCTTGTCGACGTTCCGCTGCGCGACGTCGTTGAGTGAGAGGTCCAGGAAGTTCGCCAGGACGGCGGCGTACCACAAGACGTCGCCGAGCTCGGCTGCCATGTCGTCACGATCGAGCTGGGCGAGATCGGCGTTCTTGTCTCGCACCAGCTTCTTGACCTTCTCCGCGATCTCGCCCGCCTCGCCGACCAGACCCAGGACCAGGTGCATGAACTCGTCCGGGGCGTCCCTGTCGCGGGCCGTGCGCATCGCAGCGCGCTGGTAGTCGTCGCAGTCCACGCCCGCACGGTACCGGCCGCTCGTGTCGCGCCGCGAGAGCGGCGCGATGCCGCACCTGTCCGGGCTGGGCGGGGCGCTGCGGCGTCCTGTCCGCGCCGACGCCGTCCGGAGGCGTGTCGCGAGGTCAGGCGGCGATGACGCCGGCCGCCACCAGTGCGATCGTGAGGGTGCCGAGGCCGACCCGGTAGATCACGAACGGCGTGTAGGAGTGCGTGACCACGAACCTCAGCAGCCAGGCGATGGCGGCGTACCCGACGACGAATGCGGCGACCGTCGCGGCGATGGTCGGCCCCCAGCCGTAGAGGTTGTCGCCGTTCGGGATCTCCTTGAGCTCGAAGAGCCCGGCGCCGATGACGGCAGGGATCGCGAGCAGGAAGGCGTACCGGGTGGCGGTCTCGCGGTCGTAGCCGAGGAGCCGGCCCATCGACAGGGTCGCGCCGGAGCGCGAGACGCCCGGGATCAGCGCGAGCGCCTGGGCGAGGCCCATCAGGATCGCGTCGCGCAGCGTGAGCTGCTTCAGCGACTTGTCGGTGCCGCCGATCCGGTCGGCGACGCCGAGCACGACGCCGAGGACGATGAGGGTCGTCCCGATGATCCAGAGGCTGCGGAAGTCCTGCTCGATCACGTCCTTGAGCGCGACGCCGAGGACCACGATCGGCAGCGACCCGAGGATGATGAACCAGCCCATCCGGGCGTCGAGATGGCCGCGGTACTCCGGCCGGAACAGCGACCTCAGCCACATCGTGGCGATCCGCCAGATGTCCTTCCAGAAGAAGATGAGCACCGCGAGCTCGGTACCGATCTGCACGACTGCCGTGAAGGCGGCGCCCGGGTCCCCCCAGCCGGCCAGCTCCGGGAAGATGCGCAGGTGCGCGCTGCTGGAGATCGGCAGGAACTCCGTGAGTCCCTGGATGATCCCGAGGACCACGGCCTGGAGGAAGTCGACCACGGGCGGGAATCCTACGGCGGCCGCCCGGGCGTGCCGGAGAGCCCCGCCGACGGGTCGCCGACTACCTTGTCGCCATGCAGCAGAGGCGAGTCGGCGCGACCGGCCTGTCCGTGTCCCGCCTGGGGCTCGGCACCATGACCTGGGGGCGCGACACCGACGAGCACGAGGCGCGCGACCAGCTGATCGCGTTCGCCGAGGCCGGCGGCACCCTCGTCGACACCGCCGCCGGCTACGGCAACGGCGCCTCCGAGGAGCTGATCGGCACCCTCATCGGCGACGTCGTCGCCCGCGACGAGATCGTGCTGGCCACCAAGGCCGGAATCAGCGCCCGTCGCGGCGGTCGTGAGTACAACACCTCCCGCGGCCACCTGCTCGCCACGCTCGACGCCTCGCTGCGCCGCCTCGGCGTGAGCCACGTGGACCTCTGGCAGGTGCACATCTGGTCCGACGACACCCCGATCGAGGAGACCCTCGCGGCGCTCGACACGGCGGTGCAGACCGGGCGGGTGTCGTACGTCGGCATCTCCAACTACGCCGGATGGCAGACCGCCCAGGCGGCGACCTGGCAGCGGGCGGTGCCCGGTCGTACGCCGATCGCCTCGACTCAGGTGGAGTACTCCCTGCTCAACCGCGCCGTCGAGCTCGAGGTGCTCCCGGCCGCCGTCGCGCTCGGCCTCGGCGTGCTGCCCTGGTCGCCGCTCGGCCGCGGGGTGCTCACCGGCAAGTACCGCACCGGCACCCCGTCGGACTCCCGCGCGGCGTCGTCGCACTTCGCGAACTTCGTCGGCGCCTACCTCGACGACCGCTCGGCCGGCATCGTCGAGGCGGTCGCGCGCGCGGCCGACGGCCTCGGCTGGACGGCGCTCGAGGTCGCGCTGACCTGGTTGCGCGACCGCCCCGGCGTGACCGCCCCGATCATCGGCGCCCGCACCGCCGCGCAGCTGCGCGGGGCGCTCGGCGTCGAGGAGCTCAGCCTGCCGGCCGAGATCGCGAGCGCGCTGGACGACGTGTCGGCAGAATGACGTGCCAGCGGAATGACGTGCCGGCGGAATGAGGGAAGGCAAGGAGGCAGCATGACCCGTGCGTTGCGCCGCCCACCCGCTCGAGGGGTGGAGTGGGAGTTCGAGAAGGTCACCTTCTCCCGGGAGTTCTCGCGCAACGTGGTTACCAAGCTGCTGGTCGACCGCGCCGAGCACGGCGGCTGGGAGCTCGACCGGGTCCGCATCGGCGCCGACGGCACCCGCCGGGTGGTCCTGCGCCGGAAGATCATCCGGGCCGTGCGGACCGCTTGACATAACTGCTCTTCGGGACGTGGTTTGGTCACCAACCGCAACATTTCGGGCCAGAAGTCTGCGGTTGGTGACCAAACCGCGACCCCCGAACGAGTTGCTAGACCTCGTCCAGGAACCGGTCGAACACCCGCGCACCGAACTCGAGGGCGTCGACCGGGACCCGCTCGTCGACGCCGTGGAAGAGTGCGGTGAAGTCGAGGTCGGCGGGCAGGCGCAGTGGGGCGAAGCCGTAGGAGCGCATGCCGAGCCTGCGGAAGTGCTTGGCGTCGGTGCCGCCGCTCATCAGGTACGGCGCCACGATCGCGTCCTCGTCCTCGGCCAGGAGCGACCGGGTCATCGCGTCGACGAGGTCGCCCTCGTACGGCGTATCCCACGGCTGCTGGTGGCTGACGAAGTCGATCTCGATGTCCTCGCCCACCAGCGACGCGAGGGTCGCGAAGAACTCGTCCTCGTAGCCGGGCAGGAACCGGCCGTCGACGTGGGCGGTCGCCTCGGTGGGGATCACGTTCACCTTGTAGCCGGCGCCGAGCATGGTGGGGTTCGCGGTGTTGCGGATGACCGCGCCCAGCATCCTCGCGGCGCCGCCGAACTCGGCCACCAGCGCCTCGGCGTTCTCCGGCGTCGCCTCCTCGCCGGCGAGCTCGCCGACCGCGGCGAGCAGCGTGCGCATCGCGGGCGTGAGCCGCACCGGCCACTCGTGGGCGCCGATCCGGGCGACGGCCGAGGCGAGCGAGGTGACCGCGTTCTCCCGGTTGACCATCGAGCCGTGCCCGGCGCGACCGCGGGCGGTCAGCCGCATCCAGGCCATGCCCTTCTCGGCCGCCTCGACCAGGTAGATCCGGCGCCCGCGCACCGTGGCGCTGAAGCCGCCGACCTCCCCGACCGCCTCCGTGCAGTCCGCGAACCGGTCGGCATGCTGCTCGACGAGCACCTGCGCGCCCAGGTGGCCACCCGCCTCCTCGTCGGCCGTGAAGCACAGCGTGATCGGCCGCTCCGGCACGCGCCCCGTCCGCTGCCGGGCGCGTACGACGGACAGCAGCATCGCGTCGTAGTCCTTCATGTCGACCGCGCCCCGGCCCCAGACGTGGCCGTCCTGGATCTCACCCGAGAACGGGTCGACCTGCCAGTCCTCGGCCGCGGCGGGCACGACGTCGAGGTGGCCGTGCAGCAGCAGGCCGTCCGACCGGGAACCGCCCGAACCGCCCCACTGCGCGACGACCGACGTACGGCCCGGCGAGGACTCGTAGAGGTCCGAGGAGATGCCCACCTCGTCGAGCAGCCCGGCGACGTACTCGGCGGCCTTCCGCTCCCCCGGACCCTCCTGGTCGCCGTAGTTGGAGGTGTCGATCCGGATCAGCTCGCGGCACAGGTCGACGACCTCGGCAGCGGGGTCCGGCGGCGGGTTCGACAGGGCGTCCGTCATGGCCCCAGCATGTCACCGCGAGCGCCGCCCGGAGGGGGTGGCGCCGATGCGGGGCTTCGGTCCACCCTTTGCTAATGTTCCACCCGCACTCGTCCGGGTGGCGGAATTGGCAGACGCGCTAGCTTGAGGTGCTAGTGCCCGTATTAGGGCGTGGGGGTTCAAGTCCCCCCTCGGACACCGACAACACACCGGCAGCACCGGAGGGCCTCGTAGGATGCGGGGCCTTTTCGCTTCTCCGGCGCGTCTCTTCTTGAATCGTTCAAGAATCTGCGGCAGGGTGTCCCCATGCCCACCACGGCCGACCTCGAGCAGATGCTCCGCGACGCGGACCTGCGGGTCACGCGTCCCCGGCTCGCCGTCCTGGCCGCGGTGCACCGGCTCGCCCACGCCGACACCGAGTCGATCATCGGCGCCGCCCGCGCCGAGCTGGGGGACCTCTCCCACCAGGCCGTGTACGACGTGCTGCGGGCCCTGACGACGGCCGGGCTGGTGCGCCGCATCCAGCCGTCGGGCGCCGTGGCCCGCTACGAGTCGCGCGTCGGCGACAACCACCACCACATCGTGTGCCGCTCCTGCGGCGCGATCGCCGACGTCGACTGCGCCGTCGGCCACACCCCGTGCCTGACCGCGTCCGACGACCACGGCTTCACGATCGACGAGGCGGAGGTCATCTACTGGGGCCTGTGCCCCGCCTGCTCCACCAGCCCCGTCACCCGCACTGTCACCCAATGATCGTCTGTTCGAAAGGTTGAACATGTCCGAGAACCAGGACCCCAGCGGCTGCCCCGTCGCCCACAGCGGCAGCGAGAGCGAGAACCCGGCGATCGACTCGCCGACCCCCAAGACCGGCGGCCGCCCCCGCACCAACCAGGACTGGTGGCCCAACCAGCTCGACCTGTCGGTGCTGCACGCGCACTCGTCAGCGGGCAACCCGCTCGGCGCGGACTTCGACTACGCCGCCGAGTTCGCCAAGCTCGACCTCGCCGCGCTGCGTCGCGACGTCGTCGAGGTCCTCAACACCTCCCAGGACTGGTGGCCGGCCGACTTCGGCCACTACGGCGGCCTGATGATCCGGCTGAGCTGGCACGCCGCCGGCACCTACCGGATCCACGACGGCCGCGGCGGCGCCGGCGACGGCGCCCAGCGGTTCGCGCCGCTCAACAGCTGGCCGGACAACGGCAACCTCGACAAGGCTCGCCGCCTGCTGTGGCCGGTCAAGCAGAAGTACGGCCAGAAGATCTCGTGGGCCGACCTGCTCGTCCTCGCCGGCAACGTCGCACTGGAGGACATGGGCTTCACGACGTTCGGCTTCGGCTTCGGCCGCGAGGACGTCTGGGAGCCGGAGGAGATCTTCTGGGGCCAGGAGGACACCTGGCTCGGCGACGAGCGCTACAGCGGCGACCGCGAGCTGTCCGACCCGCTCGGCGCGGTCCAGATGGGCCTGATCTACGTCAACCCCGAGGGCCCGAACGGCAACCCGGACCCGCTGGCCTCCGCCCGCGACATCCGCGACACCTTCGCCCGGATGGCGATGAACGACGAGGAGACCGTCGCCCTCATCGCCGGTGGCCACACCTTCGGCAAGACCCACGGCGCCGGCGACGCCGACCTCGTGGGCCCGGAGCCGGAGGGCGCCCCGCTGGAGGAGCAGGGCCTGGGCTGGAAGAGCGCCTACGGCTCCGGCAAGGGCGCGGACGCGATCACCTCCGGCCTCGAGGTCACCTGGACCACCACGCCGACCCGGTGGAGCAACGACTTCTTCAAGATCCTCTTCAAGTACGAGTGGGAGCTCTCCAAGAGCCCGGCCGGTGCCCACCAGTGGGTCGCCAAGGACGCCGAGGACATCATCCCCGGCCCGACCGCCGACTCGCCGAAGCGCAAGCCGACGATGCTGACCAGCGACCTCGCACTGCGGTTCGACCCGGCGTACGAGAAGATCTCGCGCCGCTTCCTGGAGAACCCCAACGAGTTCGCGCTGGCCTTCGCCAAGGCCTGGTACAAGCTGCTGCACCGCGACATGGGCCCGGTCGAGCGCTACCTCGGCCCCTGGGTCCCCGAGCCGCAGCTGTGGCAGGACCCGGTCCCGCCGGCCACCGGCGAGCAGATCGGCGACGCCGACGTGGCGGCCCTCAAGGCCGCGGTGCTCGACTCGGGCCTGTCGGTCGCCGAGCTGGTGTCCACCGCATGGGCGTCGGCCGCGGCCTTCCGCAGCACCGACAAGCGCGGTGGCGCGAACGGCGCTCGGATCCGCCTGGAGCCGCAGCGCGGCTGGGCGGTCAACCAGCCCGAGCAGCTCGCCTCCGTGCTCGAGAAGCTCGAGGGCGTCCGGGCGGAGTTCAACGGCCGGGGCGGTGCTCAGGTGTCGCTGGCCGACCTGATCGTGCTCGCCGGCTCCGCGGCGGTCGAGAAGGCGGCCAGGGACGGCGGCGTGGACGTGACCGTGCCGTTCCGGCCCGGCCGTACGGACGCGAGCCAGGAGCAGACCGACGTCGACTCGTTCGCGGTGCTCGAGCCGCGGGCCGACGGCTTCCGCAACTATCTGCGGGCCGGCGAGAAGCTCCAGCCCGAGACGCTGCTGGTCGACCGGGCCTATCTGCTCGGCCTCACCGCGCCGCAGATGACGGTGCTCGTCGGCGGCCTGCGCGCCCTCGGCAACGGAGGCGCCTCGCACGGCGTCCTCACCGACCGCCCCGGCGTGCTCAGCAACGACTTCTTCGCCAACCTCCTCGCCCTCGGTGCGGAGTGGAGGGCCTCGGAGTCGGAGGAGAACGTCTACGAGATCCGCGACGCCGCCAGCGGCGACCTGAAGTGGACCGCCACCGCGGTCGACCTCGTCTTCGGCTCGAACTCGCAGCTGCGAGCGCTCGCCGAGGTCTACGCCAGCGACGACGCGCGCGAGAGGTTCGTGCACGACTTCGTCGCCGCCTGGGTCAAGGTGATGGAGAACGACCGGTTCGACCTGAGCTGACGCTCGTCGTACCGCCTGCTGGAGGGCCCGGACGCCACGCGCGTCCGGGCCTTTCGCTTGCCCGACCGGCGAAATACATCCGTGTAATTTAACCCGACACGCCGGGCGAATTCCTTGACAATTTCTGTCACAATGTTCCCAGAAGCGCACATCTGTCCCTAGACTCCCATCCGTGTCGCTGCGGAACCGCCTGCTCGCGCCCGTGACCGCTGCCCTCGCGGGGGCCCTGGTCGCGGGCCTCGTCGCGCTCGCCCCCGCGTCCGCGGCGACCGCCGACGGCGACCGGCCGGTCGTAGGGAAGGTCGTCGGCAAGGCGGCGCCCGACCGCGGCCCCGGCGCGGTCTACCAGCGCAGCTCCTACCTCTGCTACGGCTTCAAGGACTGCACCGCGAAGGGCTACTCCAACGCCGGCTATGCGAAGAACATCAAGACCATGTGGTGGCGGATGTACGCGGGGCACAACTGCACCAACTACGCCGCCTACCGGATGGTGAAGAGCGGGCTCCCGAACACCCGGCCGTGGGACGGCCCCGGCAACGCGACGTACTGGGGCACCCAGATGCCGCGCATCACCGACGACGTCCCCCGGGTCGGCGCGATCGCCTGGTGGAAGGCGAACACCGGCCCCGCGGGCTCGGCCGGGCACGTCGCGTACATCGAGCAGGTGATCTCCGAGGACGAGTTCATCGTCAGCCAGGACAGCTGGGGCGGCGACTTCTCGTGGGCCGTCATCACCCGCGGCAGCGGCAACTGGCCGAGCGGGATCATGCACTTCAACGACGTCCCGATGGTCAACGCCGCCCCGCCGGTGATCTCCGGCGTCGCCAAGGTCGGCGCCACGCTGAGCGCGACCACGGGCACCTGGAAGCCGTCCGCGGTCGACGTCAAGTACCAGTGGTTCGCCGACGGCACGAGGCTCCGGAAGTCGACGAAGTCCACGATCCGCCTCACCGAGGCGCGCCTGGGACAGTCGCTCTCCGTCACGACGACGGCCACCAAGCTCGGCTACCCGAGGAAGAGCGTGGCCTCGGCACCGACCGAGGCGATCCTGCCCGGCGAGCTCGGCAACCCGACGCCGCCGTCGATCTCCGGCACGGCCAGGGTCGACGAGACGCTCAGCCTCGACACCGGCGCGTGGGACCCGCAGCCGGACAGCCTCGCCGTCCAGTGGTACGCCGACGGGCAGCCGATCCAGGGCGTCGCCGCCGACGCGACCACGCTCTCCCTGACCCCCGACCTCGTCGGCGCGGTCATCTCGGCGTCCGTGACCGCGTCGCGCTCCGGCTACGAGCCGGTGACCGCGACCACCGCGCCGACCGCCGCCGTCGCACCGGGCACGTTCCGGATCACCACGCCGCCCAGCCTGCTCGGCACCCCGAGGCTCGGCCAGACGCTGACCGTCCGGACCGGCGGCTTCGAGCCGAGCGACGCGGACGTGGCGATCCAGTGGCTGCGCGACGGCGAGCCGGTGCTCAACGCCAGCGGTCCGACGTACCAGCTCACGAACCTCGACCTCGGCGCGCGCATCTCCGCCCGGGTCACGCTGAGCCGGGCCGGCTACACGACGGCCTCGGTCGACTCCCCCGCGACCACGCGGGTCAAGACGGCGCCGAGGCTCAAGGTCCGAGTCGAGCGGGTCAAGCAGCGGATCAAGGTCCTCGTCACGGTGACCGCGCCCGGCGTGGAGACCGTGAGCGGCCCGGTCGTCGTGCGGATCGCCGGCGTGAAGCAGCAGGTCGAGCTCCGTCGCGACGGCACGGCCACGGTCGTCTTCCGCGGCCTGAAGCCGGGAGAGCGCAACCTGATGGTCAGGTACGCCGGCAGCGAGTCGGTCGCCCGCGCGGCCGCCACGCGCCCGATCAGGGTGCGCTAGCCGCACCCTCCGGGTTGTAGGCGCAGGCGTTGTCGGCCTTGACCGCGGTGCCCGGGTCGCCCTTCGGGCCGCCGCCCTGCTTGGGCGCGAGCGCCCTGGCTACGACCTCCTGCATCCACGCGAAGTCGGGGTCGCCGGAGGAGAACCTGTCGGAGGACACGAAGGCGATGGAGCGCATCTTCCTCTCCTTGACCTTCAGGGCCAGGTCGACGAAGGCGGGCATCAGCTTTCGCGGCACGTCGGTGCGGAGGATCTCCTCCCCCGCCTTCGCGAGCGCCTGGTAGCGGCGCAGCACGTTGAGCGGGTCGGCCTCGTCGACGATCGCGTTCACCATGCAGCGCTGCCGCTCCATCCGCTCGTAGTCGTCGGAGCCCCAGCGGCCGCGGGAGAACCAGAGGGCCTGGAAGCCGTTGAGGCGCTGGTCCGGGCCGGGCTCGAGGTAGCCGGTCGGCGGGATGCCGAGGTCGGTGTTGCCGTTGATCGCGATCGGCTCGTTGATGTTCACGGTGACCCCGCCGATCGCGTCGACGAGCTGCTGGAAGCCGAGCAGGTTGATCAGCACGTAGTAGTCGACGTCGATGCCGAGCGAGCCCGCGACCGCCTGCTTGATCGCGTCCGCGCCCTCGTTGTCGGACGCGCCGAGGATCCCGGGGTAGAGCGCCGGCACCTGGCCGTAGACGGCGTTGAGCATCCAGTTGCCCGGGTCGCCGTCGCCGCGGAACCCGTCCGGGAAGACGTCGCGGAGCGGGCTGCCCTCGGGGAACTGCGCGTTCATCATGTTGCGCGGCAGGCTGAACATCACCGACCGGCCGGTGCGGGTGTCCATGCTGAGCAGGATCACCGAGTCCGTGCGGACGCCGGTGCGGCCGACACCGCCGTCGCCGCCGAGCAGCAGCACGTTCACCCGGTCGCGACCCGCCCAGGGGTCCTCCTCGGTCGCGCCCTCGGGCAGGGTGGCGTTCTGCTCGTCGTCGAAGACGGTCGCCACGAAGCTGGCCTGGCTGTTGGCGATCCGCACGCTCTGGACCGCCGGCAGCGCGACGAGAACGCACATCAGGGTCACCACGATCGCGCCGAGGACCTGCTCCAGCCGGCTCATGCCGAGCGGGCGGGCCATCAGGTACGTCGTGACGACCGTGAACGCCCAGAGCAGGAACACGGCGCCGATGACGACGGCCGCGACGCGCAGCCGGGTCGGGTCGAACGCGAAGTCGAGGAAGTTGCGCAGGTCGGTCGCGTAGTAGGCCAGCAGGCCGAGACCGGCGAGGAACGGCAGCAGGACCAGCCAGCCGAGCCGTCGCCGGGTCCACAGGTAGCCGGTCCCCGGGATCACCGCGCCGAGCACGGTCACGCCCAGCGCGCCACCCAGCGATCGGGCCCGCCGGAACGTCCGCGCGCGCCCCCGGGCACGGTGCCGCGCGCGCGCTGGAGGCACACCCGTCTGCGGCGACGTCGCCATGCGCACCCTCCCGGCCGATGTCGCGGTCGAGGGTACCCGCCGTACCGTCCCGGGTAGGGTGCAACACGTTCTCGGGGGTGTCCGGGAGTGCGATCCCGAGCGACCACGCCTCGCGATCGAGGAGTCGGCCGGGGCCAGCCCGATCTCCACACGGAGGATGCGGCGCGCGCTGGGCGGCGAGGGCACCGACGTAGGATCGGCGGCGTGCTCCTCCCCGGCCCGATCATCGGTGCGCAGCCCACCGTCGGCCGCGGGGGTCGCCGTTGAGCGAGGCGTTCGGGCACTTCCGCGTCGGCTTCGTCATCGGCGCGACACCGGACAAGTGGGCCCGCGTGTGGCGAGCGCGCTACTCACGCGACCCGCTCGAGCTGGTGCCGCTCGCCGAGGACGAGCAGGAGGAGCGGGTCCGCGCGGGCACGCTCGACACGGCGCTCGTGCGGCTGCCGATCGACCGTGACGGGCTGCACTGCATCCCCCTCTACGAGGAGCTGCCGGTCGCCGTCCTGGGCGCCGAGCACCTCCTCACGCTCGCCGACGAGGTGACCACGGCCGATCTCGCCGAGGAGCAGCTGGTGCTCCCCGAGCGGTCCGGCTGGACGCCGTCCGCAGCGCAGCTCGCCTGGCCGGCCATGTCGGTCCGGGACGCCGTCGAGGTGGTCGCCTCGGGCACCGGCGTCGCCGTCGTACCCATGTCGATCGCGCGCCTGCACCACCGCAGGGACGTGACCTACCGGGTCGTCGCCGACCTCCCGGCCACGACCGTCGGGCTCGCCTGGCTGGTGGAGAACGAGGATCCGTGGGTGCAGCGGTTCATCGGGATCGTGCGCGGCCGGACGGAGCGCAGCTCCCGCGGCTGAGCCTCCACACGGGTAGCCGCTCCGACAGGTGGGTATGGCGTACTCGTGACCACACTGCGCCGCCTCCCGACGTCCGACCCGATCCCGCACCCCGCGCTCGACCGGCCCGTCGAGGAGGCCCGGCCGGACCGGCCCGGGCTCGACCGGCTCGTCTTCGGCGTGACCGCCGCGATCGCGCTCGCGTTCCTCGCCTGGGGATTCATCAGCACCGGCAGCCTCGCCGACGCCTCCGGCACCGCGCTGACCTGGGTGATGGACGACATGGGCTGGCTCTTCGTGACCACGGCGAGTGCGTTCGTCGTCTTCGTGATCTGGCTGGCCGCCAGCAGGTTCGGCAACATCCCGCTCGGCCGCGACGACGAGGAGCCGGAGTTCCGCACGGTGTCCTGGATCGCGATGATGTTCAGCGCCGGCATGGGCATCGGCCTGATGTTCTACGGCGTCAGCGAGCCGATCAGCCACTTCGTCACGCCGCCCCCGGGCACCGGCGCGGTGGGCACCGCGTCGTCGGGTGGCGAAGCCGTCCAGAACGCGATGGGCACGACACTCTTCCACTGGACGCTGCACCCGTGGGCGATCTACGCGGTCGTCGGCCTCGCCATCGCGTACGGCGTCTACCGCAAGGGCCGGCTCCAGCTGATCTCGGCGGCGTTCGAGCCGCTGATCGGCGCCCGCGCCCAGGGCGGCTGGGGCAAGGTCATCGACATGCTGGCGATCTTCGCCACGCTGTTCGGCTCGGCCGCGTCGCTCGGTCTCGGCGCGCTCCAGATCAGCAGCGGCCTGGAGATCGTCGGCGGCGTCGGCGAGGTCGGCAACGGCGTCCTCGTCGGGATCATCGCCGTGCTCACCGTCGCGTTCATCCTGTCCGCGGTCACCGGCGTCGCGAAGGGCATCCAGTACCTCTCGAACATCAACATGGTGCTGGCCGTGGCGCTCGCGCTCTTCCTGTTCGTGGTCGGGCCGACGGTCTTCATCCTGAACCTGATCCCGACCTCGGTCGGCAGCTACCTCGGCGACCTGCCGATGATGGCCGCCCGCACCGGTGCCGAGGGCGATGAGGCCAGCTCGTGGCTGCAGAGCTGGACGGTCTTCTACTGGGCCTGGTGGATCTCCTGGACCCCGTTCGTCGGGATGTTCATCGCCCGCATCTCCCGCGGGCGCACGATCCGGCAGTTCGTGACCGGCGTCCTGCTCGTGCCGAGCCTGGTCAGCCTGGCCTGGTTCTGCATCTTCGGCGGCGCCGCGATCAACCTCCAGCAGGCCGGCACGGACATCGCCGGCGCCGGGGGCGGCGTGGTGGAGTCGCAGCTGTTCACGACGCTCGAGTCGTTCCCCTGGGCGACGCTGACCAGCGTCCTGGTGATGGTCCTGGTCGGCATCTTCTTCGTGTCCGGCGCCGACGCCGCCTCGATCGTGATGGGCACGCTCTCCGAGCGCGGCACCCAGCACCCGTCGCGGCCGACCGTGATCTTCTGGGGCATCGCCACCGGTGCGGTCGCGGCGGTGATGCTGCTGGTCGGCGGCGACGAGGCGCTCACCGGCCTCCAGAACATCACCATCGTGGCGGCGCTGCCGTTCGTGCTGGTGATGATCGGGCTCGCGGTCTCCCTGGTGAAGGACCTGCGCTCCGACCCGCTCGTGGTCCGGCGCAAGTACGCCGAGGAGGCGGTCGAGCAGGCCGTCGTCACCGGCGTCACCGCGCACGGGGACGACTTCGTCATCGCCGTCGACAACGACCCGGAGAACTCCGCCGACTGGTCGGCGACTGCTGCCGGCCGGGCTGCCGGCCCGGCTACCAGCTCGTCGCCAGCGGACGACCCTCGGTGAAGCCCGCCGTGCTCTGCACGCCGACGACCGCCCGCTCGTGGAGCTCTGCGAGCGAGGTGGCGCCGGCGTACGTGCAGGCCGAGCGGACCCCGGAGCAGATCTGGTCGATCAGGTCCTCGACGCCCGGGCGGGCCGGGTCGAGGTACATCCGCGACGACGAGATGCCCTCCTCGTAGAGGCCCTTGCGGGCGCGGTCGTAGGCCGACTCGCCGACCGTGCGGCTCGCGACCGCTCGGGCCGAGGCCATGCCGAAGGACACCTTGTAGGCGCGGCCGTCGGAGTCGAGCATCAGGTCGCCCGGCGACTCGTGGGTGCCGGCGAACCAGGAGCCGACCATGACCGCGCTCGCCCCGGCGGCCAGCGCGAGCGCCACGTCGCGGGGGTGGCGCACGCCGCCGTCGGCCCAGACGTGCCTGCCCAGCGTCCGAGCCGCCTCGGCGCACTCCAGGACGGCCGAGAACTGCGGGCGGCCGACGCCGGTCATCATCCGGGTGGTGCACATCGCACCCGGGCCGACGCCGACCTTGACGATGTCGGCGCCCGCCTCGATGAGGGCGCGCGTGCCGTCGGCGGAGACCACGTTGCCCGCGGCGATCGGGACCTGCGGGTCGAGGGCGCGTACGGCGGCCAGCGCCTCGAGCATCCGCTCCTGGTGGCCGTGCGCGGTGTCGACGACGAGGCAGTCGACGCCGGCGTCGAGCAGCTCGGTCGCCTTGGCCGCCACGTCGCCGTTCACGCCGACCGCCGCGGCGATCCGCAGCCCGCCGCTCGCGTCGACCGCGGGATCGTAGAGCGTCGCCCGCAGCGCGGCGGTGCGGGTGAGCACGCCGAGCAGCCGGCCGTCGGCATCCACGGCGACCGCGAGGTTCGCGTGGGCGGCGTCGAGCCGGTCGAACGCGTCGCGCGGGTCGGCGTCCTCGGCCAGCAGGACCGCGACCGGCTGCATGACGTGCTGCACCTGGGCGAACCGGTCGACGTCGACGCAGTCGGCCTCGGCCACGACGCCCAGCGGCCGGCCGTCCCGCACGACGACGGCGGCGCGGTGCGCCCGCTTCGGGATCAGCGCGAGCGCCTCCGCGACGGTCTGCTCCGGCGCGAGCTCGATCGGGGTGTCGAAGACCAGGTGCCGCGACTTCACGAACCGCACCACGTCGGCGACGACCGTCGCGGGGATGTCCTGCGGGATGACCGCGAGGCCGCCCCGGCGGGCGACCGTCTCGGCCATCCGCTTGCCCGCGATCGCGGTCATGTTGGCGACGACCAGCGGCAGCGTGGCCCCGGTGCCGTCGCTGGTGGCCAGGTCGACGTCGTACCGGCTGGCGACCGCGGAGTGCCGCGGGACCATGAAGACGTCGTCGTAGGTCAGGTCGTGGGCCGGGGTGACACCGTCGAGGAAACGCACGTCGGCCCAGTCTAGGTTCTACGTCGTGGCTTTCGTTCATCCCGGAGACCCGTCGTCGCTCGCCACCGCCACCTCGGCGGCCTTCGCCTCGGCGTTCGGGTCCTCCCCGACCGTGGTCGGGCGGGCGCCCGGGCGGGTGAACCTGATCGGCGAGCACACCGACTACAACCGCGGGCTGGTGCTCCCGGTGGCGCTCCCCCACGCGACGTACGCCGCCGTGGCGCCGCGGGCCGACGACACCGTGCGGATCTCGAGCACCTCCGGCGCCTCCCCGTGGTCCGGAACCCTCGGGTCGCTGGCGTCGGCGGACGGGTGGGCGGCGTACGCCGCCGGCGTGCTGTGGGCGCTGCGCTCCGCCGGCGTGCCGGTGCCGGGGGTGGACGTGATGGTGCACGGGACCGTGCCGATCGGCGCCGGGCTGTCGTCGTCCGCGGCGCTGGAGTGCTCGGTCGCGGTCGCCGCGTGCGCGGTCGCGGGGGTGCCTTTGGACCGGCCCCTGGTCATCGACGCGTGCGTCCGCGCGGAGTCGGAGGTGGCGGGCGCGCCCACCGGGGGCATGGACCAGACGGTCGCCATGCTGGCGTCGTCCGGCTCGGCGCTGCTGATCGACTTCGACTCCGGGGAGTCGTGGCCGGTGGACCTGCCGCTGTCCGCGCTGGCGCTGCTGGTCACCGACACCCGGGTCTCGCACGAGCTCACCGACGGCGGGTACGGCTCGCGCCGCGAGGACTGCGCGGCCGCGGCCGCCGCCCTCGGCGTCCCCTCCCTGCGCTCCGCGTCGCTCGCCGACCTCGACTCGATCGCCGACGAGCGCGTGCGCCGGCGGGCGCGGCACGTCGTCACCGAGATCGGGCGGGTGGCGGCCGTGGCCGGCGCGCTCTCGGCGGGGTCGTGGGACGCCGTCGGCTCGGTGTTCGCGCAGTCCCACGCCTCCATGCGCGACGACTTCGAGATCTCCTGCGCCGAGCTCGACCTGGCCGTCTCCACCGCCGTCGCC
The DNA here is from genome assembly GCF_054782915.1 of Nocardioides hungaricus. Lineage (NCBI taxonomy): Bacteria > Bacillati > Actinomycetota > Actinomycetes > Propionibacteriales > Nocardioidaceae > Nocardioides > Nocardioides hungaricus. The sequence continues at coordinate 71,809 of NZ_BAAGRO010000053.1, forward strand.
GCCGGAGCCCTGGGCGCCCGGATGACCGGCGGCGGGTTCGGGGGCTCGTCGGTGGCGATCGTGCCGACGTCGGCCGTCGAGTCGGTCGCCGCCGCCATCGACTCCGCCTTCGCCTCGGCAGGCTTCGAGGCTCCCCAGCACCTCCTCGCCGAGCCCTCCGGCCGGGCCGCCCTGGTCGACTGAGGTATGCGGATTGGTCACCAACCGCATGATTTCGGGCGGAATTGTTGCGGTTGGTGACCAATCCGCGTCCTTCCGCTACGTCGCGGACACCCCGATCCGGCCCTCACGGAACGCGTCGACGAACAGCGCGTGGTCCGAGCGGACCCGGTCGGCGTAGGAGATCCCGAAGTCGGTGACCCAGGCGGTGAACTCGCGCCGCCGCCGGTCGACGCACGCCGCGATCGCGTCCTCGACCTGGAAGTCGACCAGGTCCTGGTCGCTGTCCTCGTCGGACGCGCAGTGGATCTTGGCGGTGGCGCGGCCGAGCTGGTCGACGACCGACGCGATGCCGTCGGGGCCGCCGGGCTCGGTGAGGCCCGCCCAGTTCAGGTCGACCTCGTACGGCGACAGCTCGGCGACGACGTACCCGACCCCGTCGAGCGACGTGTGCCCGAGCAGCGGGTCCGTGTGGACCTGGAGAGCGCGCTGGCTGACGACGGTGCGGTGGCCCTCGTGCTCGAAGTACCGCTCGACGTCCCGGCTGTCCACGAACCGGCTCACCGCCGGGACGTTCGCCTGCTTCATCGTGAGCACGACGTCGTTGTCGAGCGCCTGACTGAACCCCTCGACGAGGAGGTTGTACGCCGGCAGCCCGGCACTGCCGATGCCGAACCCGCTCCGCCCGACGACGTCGCGCAGCTCGTAGAAGAGCTCGCGGTCGAAGCGCTTGGTCGGCGGGATCGTGTCGAGGTAGGCCTCGAACGCCCGCACCACCTGCGCCCGCTCGCGGCTGCCGAGCCGGCGCACGCCGGCCCCGGCGGAGAACATCCGGGTGCCGTCGACGATCGTGGTCATCGCGTCGAGGCGGTCGGCCCGCCGTCGCAGCCGCGCCGCCACGAGTGCCGCGTGGATCGGCCCGGTCGTGTTGTCGAGGCGCAGCGCGTAGTCGTCGCCCTCGGAGCGGCGGTAGTCGTCGACCTGCGACAGGTAGGCGCGTAGGTAGCGGCCGATCAGCCGGCGCACGTCCTCCTCGGGGAGCGCCTTCTGCCAGCCGACGAGGGCGAGGGAGGCCGCGAACCGCTGGAGGTCCCACGTGAACCGACCCAGATACGCCTCGTCGAAGTCGTTGATGTCGAAGACCAGCCGGCCGTCGGAGTTGAGGTAGGTGCCGAAGTTCTCGACGTGCAGGTCGCCGTGGATCCAGATCCGGCCGCTGCGGTCGTCGCAGAACGGATCCTCGGCGGCGGTCACGTCGGCGTAGTACAGGCACGCCGTGCCGCGGTAGAACGCGTGCGGGTGGGACGCCATCGTGCGGTACTTGCCGCGGAAGGCGACCGGGTCGGCGGTCATCAGGGGCGCGAACGCGTCGTCGAGCACCTGCACGATCTGATCCGCTCGGGCGCGGGAGAGCCGGGAGTCTGGCATGGACCGAGCATGCCCGACGGCTTCGGTCGCATGCTTCAATCGCCACCATGGCCAGCAAGAGCGCTCTCGACAAGCTCCAGGAGACCGTCGTCGGCACCGTGCGCGGTGTCGCCAAGGACCCGGTCGGCACGGCCCGGGGCGCCCTCGCCCTCGGCCGCTCCGTCGCCGAGAAGGTCGCCGAGGGGGTCGCCGGACAGGTCACCCGGACCGTCCGCTCGCGTCTGGGCGGTGGTACGCCGCGGCCTCCGTCGGCCCCGGCACCGGTCCGCACCCCCGAGCCCGAGCCGGAGATGAGGGCGGCGCCGAAGCCGACCGACGTCGCCCGCGTCGCCGCGAAGAAGGCGCCGGCCAAGAAGGCCCCCGCCAGAAAGGCGCCGGCGAAGAGGTCAACCCCGAGCGGGAAGCTGCCCCCGCAGAAGAAGGCGGACTGACCTCGAGCTGACCTCGAGCGGACCCCCGACTACTTCAGCTACTTCAGCTCGGCGCTGGTCAGCCCGAGCACCCGCCGGGCCACGATCAACTGCTGGATCTGCTGGGTGCCCTCGAAGATGTCGAGGATCTTCGAGTCGCGCGCCCACTTCTCCAGCAGCTCGCCCTCGCTGTAGCCCACCGACCCGGCGAGCTCGACGCACGAGAGCGTGATGTCGGAGCCGACTCGCCCGGCCTTCGCCTTGGCCATCGAGGCCTCCAACGAGTTCGGCTGCCGGTTGTCGGCCAGCCAGGCCGCCTGGAGCATGAGGAGGTACGCCGCCTCCCAGTCCGCCTCCATCTGGATCAGCTTCGCGGCCGCGGCGTGCTGAGTGTGCGCCGGGCGGTCGTAGTCGACCTCGACCCCGACCTTCGAGAGCAGCTCGCGAGTCAGGTCGAGGGCGGCGCGGGCGCAGCCGACCGCCATGGAGGCGACCAGCGGCCGGGTGTTGTCGAAGGTCGCCATCGCGCCGGCGAACCCCTGCTTGACGTCGATCTCGGGCGAGCCGAGCAGGTTCTCGGCCGGCACCCGGCAGTCCTCGAACCGGATCGTGGCGGTATCGGACGCCCTGATGCCGAGCTTGTGCTCGAGCCGCTCGACGGTCATCCCGGGCGTGCCCTTGGGCACCACGAACGACTTGATCGCGGCGCGCCCCAGCGACCTGTCCAGCGTCGCCCACACCACGACCGCGTCGGAGCGCTCCCCGGCGGTCACGAAGATCTTCTCGCCGTTCAGCACGTAGTGATCGCCGTCCAGTACGGCGGTCGTACGGATGTTGGCGGAGTCCGACCCGGTCCCGGGCTCGGTGATCGCCATCGCGGCCCACACGCCGTCGAAGCGCTCGTGCTGCTCGTCGTCCGCCACCGACGCGATCGCGGAGTTGCCGAGGCCCTGGCGCGGCATCGACAGCAGCAGCCCGACGTCGCCCCAGCACATCTCGGCGATCGACATGACCGAGGCCAGGTTGGCGCCGTTCTTCACGGACCCGTCGTCCTCGTCGCTCGAGCGCTTCACGCCCGCGGCGCCGGCACCCTCGCTCGCGCCGGACTCGGAGAGCCCGTCGATCATCGCGGCGAGCAGGTCGAGCTCCTTGGGGTACTCGTGCTCTGCCCGGTCGTACTTGCGCGAGATCGGCCGCAGCATGTTCATCGCGACCTGGTGGGCCTGCCCGACCAGCGGCCGGAACCTCCTCGGGTCGTCCAGATTGATCGCCATCAGACCAGCACCGCACCTTCCATCACGCCGATCGCCCGCAGGTCGCGGTACCACCGCTCCACCGGGTGCTCCTTCACGAACCCGTGCCCGCCGAGCAGCTGCACGCCGTCCAGGCCGATCTGCATGCCCTTGTCGGCGCACAGCCTCCAGGCCAGCGCGACCTCGCGGGCGAAGTCCTTGCCGGCGGCCGCGCGGGACGCGGCCTTCCAGGTCAGCAGCCGCATCGCCTGCAGCTCGATCGCGATGTCCGCGACCATGAAGGCCACCGACTGCCGGTGCGCCACCGGCTCGCCGAACGCCTCGCGCTCCTTGACGTACGGCGTCACGTGGTCGAGCACCGCCTGCCCGGTGCCGACCGCCAGCGCGCACCAGGCGAGCCGCGAGAGCCGGACGCACTCGGCGTACGTCGACCCGTCGGTCTCCCCCAGCACGGCGTCCACGGGCACCGTGACGTCAGTGAGGCTCAGCTTCGTGAGCGCCGCGGCGCGCACGCCCATCCCCGGGTCGGCCTCGACCTCGATGCCCGGGGTCGACGACTCGACCAGGAAGAGCACCGGCGCGCCGTCGAGCGAGGCGCCGATGACGAACAGCTCGGCGTTGGCCCCGCGCACGACACCGGACTTCACGCCGTTCAGCACGAAGCCGTCGTCGGTGCGGTGCGCCGTGGTCGCCGGGGAGAGCACGTCGAAGAGGACGGCCGGCTCGCCGAGCGCGAGCGCAGCGGTGGGCACGCTCTGCCCACCTCCTTGGCCATCGGCGAAGGCCGACAGGTAGGTCTGCTGCTGGGCCTCGCTCCCCCACAGGCCGATCGCCGTGGCGACGGCACCCGGCGCGAGCGAGGCGACCGCGAGACCCATGTCGCCGTGGGCGAGCGCCTCGGCCACGAGCGCGCCCGCCATCGCGGACCGCTGCTCGGAGATGCCGCCCAGCGACTCCGGGACACCGAGGATCGGCAGCCCGACCTCGAGCCCGGCCTTCAGCACCGTCTCCGGGGCCGCGCACGCCTCGTCCGCCTCCGCGGCGGCCGGCCGCAGCACCTCTTCGGCCAGCTCGGTGGCGACGTCGACGAGCAGCTGCTCGTCCTCGGTCGGCGTGAGGTCGAAGACGCCCGACCGGGGCGCCGCGCCGGGCCGCACGCCCGGCCTCCCCTTCGTGCCGGCCCTCGCGAACGTCCGGCTGGCCGCGGTGATCGTCTTGAACCCGCTCCGGGTGGTCGTGAACACGGCCTGCTCCGCCTGCCGGCGCAGCCCGACCCGGTCCAGCAGGTCGCTCTGTGCCAGGCGGCTCAGCGCGGCGACGGCGTACCCGATCGGGTCACGCGTCTCCGTCGACGACAGCCCGTGCTTCCCGCCGGGCCGGAGGCTCTTGCCCAGAGTTGAGAGAGAGGACATGGCGATAATGTAACTCAGAGTTACATTATCGGCTACGCCTGGCGCCGTGGGGCCGGTCACTAGGCTCCTGCCCATGCTCGATCAGTCTCGCGGAGTGCTTCCCACCGGCGGCACGGTCCGCCCGATCACCCGCTGGGGCGCCGACGTGATGCACCGGCCGCAGCGGCCGGTGACGGCGTACGACGACGCGCTGCGCGCCCTCGCCGCCGACCTGGTCGCCACGATGTACGCCGCGGACGGCGTGGGCCTGGCCGCGTGCCAGGTGGGCGAGGACGTCGCGATATTCGTCTTCGACTGCCCCGACGCGTCCGGGGAGCAGGTCGCCGGCGTCGTCTGCAACCCCCAGGTCACCCTCCCCGAGGGCAGGGACCGGCGCCTGGAGGAGGACGACGAGGGCTGCCTGTCCCTCCCGGGGGCGTTCGTCGAGTGCGCCCGGCCCGACTTCGCCTCGGTGGTCGGCACCGGGCTGGACGGCGAGCCGGTCGCGTTCGAGGGCGAGGGCCTGCTCGCGCGCTGCCTCCAGCACGAGACCGACCACACGGTGGGCACCGTCTTCGGCGACCGGCTCTCGACCAAGCAGCGCAAGCGACTCCAGAAGGCCCACGACAGGACCGCGGCGGAGTACCCACCGGAGTGGCCCGCGGGCTGAGCCCCGGCGTACGCTCCGAGCCGTGTCGGACCGTACCTTCAAGCCGATCCGCTCGCTGACCGGGCGGGTCCGCCGGCGTACCCCCGCGGCGCCGGGGGCCTCGCTCGCGGTCGAGCGGATCGCGGGCCGCGTGAGCATGGTCGACAGCGCCGTCTACGTCGCCGGCGACCGCGTCGACTCGCCGCCGACGCTCGGCGACACCTTCCGCTCGCTGCGCGAGCACGAGGGCTCGGTCGCCTGGATCGGGCTCTACCGGCCCGACCAGCACGAGCTGGGCTCGCTGGCGCAGGAGTTCGACCTGCACGAGCTCGCCGTCGAGGACGCGATCGTGGCGCACCAGCGGCCCAAGCTGGAGCGGTACGACGACACGCTGTTCGTCGTCCTCCGCGCGGCGCACTACGTCGACTCCCGCGAGGAGGTCGAGTTCGGCGAGGTGCACGTCTTCGTCGGCGCCGACTTCGTGATCACGGTCCGGCACTCCGAGGCGCCCGACCTGTCCGCCGTACGCCGCCGGCTGGAGTCGGACCCCGGCCTGCTCGCGCTCGGCCCCGAGGCGATCCTCTACGCGATCCTCGACCGGATCGTCGACGGCTACGCGCCGGTCGTCGCCGGCCTCGAGAACGACATCGACGAGATCGAGACCGAGGTGTTCGGCAGCGATCCCGGCGTCTCGCGGCGCATCTACGAGCTCACCCGCGAGGTGATCGAGTTCCAACGCGCCACCCGCCCGCTCGCGACGGTGCTGCGCAGCCTGTCCGCCGGCTTCGCGAAGTACGGTACCGACGACGAGCTCCAGCGCTACCTGCGCGACGTCGAGGACCACCTCACCCAGGTGATCGAGCAGGTCGACGGCTTCCGGCAGCTGCTCCGCGACATCCTCACCGTGAACGCGACCCTCGTCGCCCAGCGTCAGAACGAGGAGATGCGGGCGCTGTCCGAGGCGAGCATCGAGCAGAACGACGACGTGAAGCGGATCTCCGCCTGGGCGGCGATCCTGTTCGCCCCGACCCTCGTCGGCACGGTCTACGGGATGAACTTCGAGAGCATGCCCGAGCTGCAGTGGGCCGCCGGCTACCCCTACGCGCTCGGCCTCATGGTGCTCGTCAGCGTCACGCTCTGGCGCATCTTCAAGCGCCGCAGGTGGATCTGAGCTGCCGTCCGCAACCGGTTGGTTGATGCGGTTTGGTCACCAACCGCATGATTTCGGGCCGAAATGTTGCGGTTGGTGACCAAACCGCGACGTCAACGGCGAGCCGTCAGGTAGCAGGCGACGGCGGCCGCGGCGGCGACGTTGAGCGAGTCGACGCCGGGGGTCATCGGGATGATCGCGCGGCGGTCGGCGGACCGCTCCCAGCGGGGCGACAGGCCGTGACCCTCGGAGCCGAGCACGAGGGCGACCCGGTCGAGGCCGGCGACGGCGTCCTCGACGGGTACGGCGTCCGGCGCGAGCGTCAGGGCGACGGTGGCGAAGCCGAGCGCGGAGAGGGCGGGCAGGGCGTCGTACCAGTCCGGGAGGCGGGTCCACGGCGTCGTGAAGACCGCGCCCATGCCGACCTTGATCGAGCGCCGGTACAGCGGATCGGCGCAGCGCGGCGCGAGGAGGACGGCGTCGAAGCCGAACGCGGCGCCGCAGCGGAAGATCGCGCCGACGTTGGTGTGGTCGACGATGTCCTCGAGCACCAGGACGGACCGCGCCCCCGCGACCACGGACGGGACGGACGGCAGCGGCCGCCGCTCCAGCGACGCCAGGGCGCCGCGATGGACATGGAACCCGGTGACCTCCTCGGCCAGCGCCTCGCTCACGACGTAGCAGGGCGCGGCCGTGGAGGACAGCTCGACGGCGAGCCCGTCGAGCCAGCGCGGGGCTATCAGGAACGATCGCGGCGTGAAGCCGGCCGCGACCGCGCGGCGGACGACCTTCTCACCCTCGGCCAGGAACAGCCCGTGCTCCGCCTCGAGGTGCTTGCGCAGCTCGACGTCGCGCAGGTCGCGGTAGTCGGCGAGCCGGGGATCCGCGGGGTCGCTGATCTCGACGAGGGCGGCCATCAGGCGAAGTGCTCCGGATGCGCCACGGCCACCACCGGGCCCACCACGATGATCGCCGGCGGCCGCACCGCCTCCGCGGCCAGCCGGTCGGCGAGCGTGCCCAGGGTCGCGAGCACCGTCCGCTGCCCCGGCATCGTCCCGTCGCAGACGACCGCGACGGGACAGTCCGGCGCGCGGCCCCCGGCGATCAGCGCCGCCGCGATCGCGGGCGCGTTCTCGACGGCCATCATCAGCACCACCGTCCCGCGGAGCGCTCCCAGCGCGGGCCAGTCGACGAGCGACTCGGGGTGGCCTGGCGGCAGGTGCCCGGAGACCACGGTGAACTCGTGCGCGACCCCGCGGTGGGTCACGGGGATGCCGACCACGCCCGGTACGGCGATCGGGCTGCTCAGCCCCGGGACCACGGTCACCGGCACGCCGGCCTCGCGGCAGGCCAGCACCTCCTCGTAGCCGCGGCCGAACACGAAGCTGTCGCCGCCCTTGAACCGGACCACGCGCTTCCCCTCGAGCGCGCGCGCCACGATGATCCGGTTGATCTCCTCCTGCTGGGCCGACCGACCCCGGGGCAGTTTGGCGACGTCGACCAGCTCCACGTCGGCGGGCAGCTCGCCCAGCAGCTCGCGCGGGGCCAGCCGGTCGGCGACGACCACGTCGGCCTCCATCAGCGCCTTGCGCCCGGCGACCGACATCAGCTCCGGATCGCCGGGGCCGCCACCGACCAGGACGACGCCGGGCGTGCGGTCGCGCTGGTGGCGGGCTGCGATCGTGCCCTCACGCAGGCCCTCCAGGATCTCGTCGCGCACCGTGGCCGAGCGCTGCGGCTCCCGCTGGCCGAGCACCGCGACCGTGACGCCCGCGTGCCGCCCGACCGCCGGCGTCCACGCCGAGGCCCGGGTCGCGTCGTCGGAGCGCACGCAGAAGATCCGGCGTACCTCCGCCGCCTCCGACACGGCCTCGTTGACCGCCCGGTCGTCGGTGGCGGCGATGACGTACCAGGCCTCGTCGAGGTCCGCGGGCTCGAACCCGCGCGCGTGCCACGTCGCCTCGCCACCCCGCGCGAGGCCCTCGATCGCCGGCGTCACCTCGGGCGAGACCACGTGCACGTCCGCGCCGGCCGCGATCAGGTGCGGCACGCGCCGCTGCGCGACGTGCCCGCCGCCCACGACGACCACCCGGCGGCCGGCCAGCAGCAGGCCGGCGGGGTACGGCGTGAACGCGTCCATCCGCACATCATCGCGGCCTCGGGCGACGCGTCCGTGGCGCGCGCTCACCCTCCGGACTACGTTGAGCGTCATGACTCTCGATCGCCCGGTCACCCCGAACCCCTACGACCTGCTCCCCGCCGTACCGTCCTTCACGGTCACGAGCGCGGACGTCACTGACGGCCGGCCGCTGAAGGACGACCAGGTGGCGGCCGGGGGCGACACCTCCCCGCAGTTGACGTGGGAGGGCGCACCCGAGGGCACGAAGAGCTACACGGTCACCTGCTTCGACCCGGACGCCCCGACGCCGAGCGGCTTCTGGCACTGGGTCCTGGTCGACCTGCCTGCCGACGTCACCTCGCTCGACGCCGGTGCGGGCGCCGAGGGCGCCGACCTGCCCGGCAACGCGTTCATGTGCCGCAACGACGGCGGCCCGAAGGCGTTCATGGGCGCCGCCCCTCCGGAGGGCGACCAGGTGCACCGCTACTACTTCGTCGTGCACGCGGTGCGGGAGGAGACCCTCGGCGTCGACTCCGACGCGTCCGCCGCGGTGGTGTCGTTCAACCTGGCGTTCAAGACCGCGGGCCGCGCGATCCTCCACGGGACCTACCAGCACTAGGCACCAGGGAGCCCGCGCTCGTCGTCGGATCACGGACGCGCGACGGAGCGGTAGTCCCTGACGTTCGGCCGGGATTCACCGGGCGATTTCACGACAGTTGCGTCAGGTGCGTGCGTCCCACAGCCGTGCAACTAGGAGTTGCACGGCTCATACGATGGGACCGTGAGCACCCCTGAGACCGACGGCCGGCGGACCGCGGCCGCCGCCCGGCGCCGGGCCCGTGAGCAAGAGATCATCGCCGCCACCCGCGCCCTCTTCGACGAGCGCGGCGTGCGCGACGCCCAGATCGAGGACATCGCCCAGGCGGTGGGCATCAACCGGGCGATCGTCTACCGGCACTTCACCGGCAAGGAGGAGTTGTTCGCGCTCACGCTGGTCGGCTACCTCGAGGAGCTCCGGGTCGCGCTCGCCGAGGCCGCGGAGTCGAGCGCCGACCCGCGGGAGCGCCTCGGCGCGCTGGTGGGCGCGTTCGTCGAGTACGGCGTCGCCCACCCGGCGTTCCTCGACTGCGCGCAGACCCTGATGCGGCGTACCGGCCCCGACCTGCTCGACGAGATCTCCGAGAGCGCGCTGTTCCGGCTCGGCCGCGGCATCTCCTCCTGTCTGGCGCTGCTCACCGAGGTGCTCGAGGACGGCGTCTCCGCCGGCGTCTTCACCGTCGAGGACCCGGTGCTGCTCGCGAACACCCTCTATGCCAGCGGCCTGGGCGCCCTCCAGCTCGCCCGGGTCGGCATCCTGGTAAAGGAGGCCGCCCCCGGGATCCCCACGGTCGGCACGATCTCGGCCGACCAGGTGCGCGACTACCTGGTCGCCTCCGCGCTGGCCCTCGCCGCTCGCTGAGCTGCCGTCGAGACACCCGAACTGGCCCCTGAACCGCCTTCCGGAGGGCCGTTTCGGGTGTCTCGACGGTCCCGGCGCCAGCCGGTCAGCGCTCCAGGATCGCCACGACGCCCTGACCACCGGCCGCGCAGATCGAGATCAGCGCCCTCCCGCCCTCTCCTGTTGACGCAGCCCTCTCGGCGAGCAGCTTCGCGGCGACGTTCACGATCCGGCCGCCGGTGGCGGCGAACGGGTGGCCGGCCGCCAACGACGAGCCGGTGACGTTGAGGCGAGTCCGGTCGATCGCGCCGAGCGGGGCGTCCAGGCCGAGCCGTTCCCGGCAGAAGATCGGGTCCTCCCACGCCTTGAGCGTCGCGAGCACCTGCGAGGCGAACGCCTCGTGGATCTCGTAGTAGTCGAAGTCCTGCAGCGTCAGGCCCCGCCGGGCGAGCAGCCGCGGCACGGCGTACGCCGGCGCCATCAACAGGCCCTCGGCGCCGTGCACGTAGTCGACGGCCGCGGTCTCGGCGTCCACGAACCAGGCCAGCGGCGACAGGCCGCGCTCCTCGGCCCACTCCTCCGAGGAGAGGAGTACGGCGGACGCGCCGTCGGTCAGCGGGGTCGAGTTGCCGGCGGTCATCGTCGCCGCCTCGCCGCGGCCGAAGACCGGCGTGAGCGTGGCGAGCCTCTCCACGGTCGAGTCGGCGCGCAGGTTGTTGTCGCGGTCCAGGCCACGCAACGGCGTGACCTGGTCGTCGAGGAAGCCGGCGTCGTACGCCGCCGCCAGGTGCTGGTGCGAGGCGGCCGCGAGCGCGTCCTGGTCCGCGCGGGTGATCTCCCACTCCAGCGCGGTCAGCGCGGCGTGCTCGCCCATGGACAGACGCGTGCGCGGCTCGCCGTTCTGCGGGATCTCCAGGCCGATGTCGCCGGGGCGGATGGCGCCGAGCGCCTTGACCTTGCCGGCGGTGTCGCGGGCGGCGTTGACCTTCATCAGCTTCCGGCGCAGCCGGTCACCGATCGCGACGGGCGCGTCGGAGGTGGTGTCGGTGCCGCCGGCCAGCCCCGAGTCGATGGTGCCGAGCGCGATCTTGTTCGCGACCTGGATCGCGGCCTGGAGTCCGGTGCCGCACGCCTGCTGGACGTCGACCGCGGGCGTCTCCGGCGCGAGGCGGGAGCCGAGCACGGCCTCGCGGGCGAGGTTGAAGTCGCGGGCGTGCTTGAGCACGGCGCCGGCGACGACCTCGCCGAGGCGCTCGCCCTCGAGCCCGAAGCGCGCCACCAGGCCGTCGATCGCGGCGGTCAGCAGCTCCTGGTTGGAGGCGTCGGCGAAGGCGGTGTTGGACCGCGCGAAGGGGGTGCGGTCGCCGCCGAGGACGGCGACACGGCGGGTGCTGCCGGGGGTGCTGGTCATGGGTTCATCCTGCGTCGGCGGAGGGAACGGGAGAAGGACATGAGGGCCGGATCACGAAATCTGGACTCTGAGTTACACGAGGAGTTACATACCCACCATGAGCGACTACTACCGCGGCTTCACCGAGTCCGCGATCGGCAGGCAGGTCACGAGGCTGCTCGGGCTGCCGCAGCCCGCGAAGCTGGAGCGGTACGCCGCGGGCGACCCGCTCGTCGACGGCACCGTCGCGGTCGGCGGCCGGGGTCGGCTGGGCGAGTCCCTCACCGGCGTCCTCGACGCCCTCGGCATCGCGGCGGTCACCGACACCACGGGCGCCGACACGTTCAAGGGCCTGGTGTTCGACGCCACCGGGATCACCTCGTCGGATCAACTGGTCGCGCTGCGCGACTTCCTCACTCCCCTGCTCCGGCGGCTGGACCCCTGCCCGCGGGTGGTCGTGCTCGGCTCGCCACCGGAGCTGGTCACGGGCGAGGAGCGGGTCGCGCAGCGGGCGCTCGAGGGCTTCACGCGCAGCCTCGGCAAGGAGATCGGCCGCGGCGGCACCGTCCAGCTGGTCTACGTGGCCACGGGCGCGGAGGGCGCGGTGCACAGCACCCTCGCGTTCCTGCTGAGTCCCAAGTCGGCGTACGTCTCCGGCCAAGTGGTGCGCATCGGCGCCCACGGCGAGAGGAAGGCCGGCGAGGTGGCCGACTGGGTGCGGCCGCTCGAGGGCCGGGTCGCGCTCGTGACCGGCGCCAGCCGCGGCATCGGGGAGCAGATCGCCCGGGTGCTCCACCGCGACGGCGCGAGCATCGTCGGTGTCGACGTACCCCAGGCGGCCAGCGAGCTCCAGGCCGTGATGCGAGAGCTCGACGGCGACCATCTGCTCCTCGACATCACCGCCAGGGACGCGCCGCACCGCATCGCCCGGCATCTGAAGGACAAGCACGGCGGGGTCGACGTCGTCGTGCACAACGCCGGCATCACCCGCGACAGGAGGCTCGCGAACATGGCCCCGTCGTCCGAGGGAGACCGGTTCGCCCAGGTGGTCGCGGTCAACCTCACGGCCCCCGAGCGGATCACCCGGCTCCTGCTCGACGAGAGGGTGGTCAACGACAACGGCGCGATCGTCGGCGTCGCCTCGATCGCCGGGATCGCCGGCAACGTCGGGCAGACCAACTACGCCGCCTCCAAGGCCGGCGTGATCGGCCTGGTCGACTCGCTCGCCCACGAGCTCGACCGCGGCGTCACCGTCAACGCGGTCGCGCCCGGCTTCATCGTCACCCAGATGACCGCGGCCGTGCCGTTCGCGACCCGCGAGGTCGGCCAGCGGCTGAACGCGATGGCGCAGGGCGGCCTGCCGGTCGACGTCGCCGAGGCGATCGCCTGGCTGGCCAGCCCCGGCTCCACCGCCGTCAACGGCAACGTGGTGCGGGTCTGCGGCCAGATGATGCTGGGCGCCTGATGATCCCGCTGCTGGTCAGGGCGGCGCTGCCGAAGATCCGCGCCGGCAGCGAGCTGCCCGACCGCACCCTCTCCCGCGAGGACGTCGCGATCGACGCGAGGCACGTCGCGGCGTACGCCGACCTGTGCGGCTTCCCGCGCAAGGACACCCTGCCGCTCCCCTACCCGCACCTGCTGGCGTTCGGGCTGCACCTGGAGATCATGGCGGCGCCGTCGTTCCCGTTCCCCGCGATCGGCACCGTGCACCTGGAGAACGCGATCACCCAGCACCGCCCGATCCGCCTCGACGAGCGGCTGACGGTCACTGCACGATCGGCGCATTTGCGCGGACACGCCAAGGGCCGGGTCTTCGACCTGGTCACCGAAGTGCGCTCCGGCGACGAGCTCGTCTGGGAGGAGACCTCGACGTTCCTGCGCCGGGGCGGCGGGTCCGACGACGCGCCCGCCGGCTCGGGCTTCCCCGACGCGCCGCCCCGCGGCCTGACCTGGCGGCTGCCCGCCGACCTCGGGCGCCGGTACGCCGGCGTCTCGGGCGACCGGAACCCGATCCACCTCTACCCGCTGACCGCCAGGGCGTTCGGCTTCCCGCGGCAGATCGCCCACGGCATGTGGTCTCTCGCTCGCTGCGTCGGCGCGCTGGAGAACCGGCTGCCGGACGCGGTCACCGTCGCCGTGGCGTTCAAGAGGCCGATCCTGCTGCCCGGCTCGGTCGCCTTCGGCGTACGGCGGGTCGACGACCGCTGGGCGTTCTCGCTCAGCGCGCCGAGGTCCGGCGCCCCGCACCTCGCCGGCGCGGCGACGCCCCGTTGAGCCGGCTCAGGGGGAGACTCAGTGGGAGAACTGGGCCGAGGTCGCGTTGGTGAAGATCCGCCAGCGCTCGACGTGCCGCCAGCCGGTGGCCTCGTAGAGCGGCTCGCCGGCCGGCGTGGCGCCGAGCAGTCCCGTCCGGACGCCGTCGGCGTGGAGCTGGTCGAGCGCTGCGGCGAGCAGCGCCCGGCCGTGCCCGCGCCGGCCGAAGCGCTCCGGCGTCGCCATGCACCAGATCCCCACGGTGTCGTCGGCGACCGCGGTCGTCACGGTCGAGACGGCGACCCCGTCGTCCTCGAGCAGCCAGATCCCCATGGTCGAGCCCATCCGGTCCAGCGGGTCGACGCAGATCGACAAGACGTCCGGCGTCATCTGGTAGGCGTCGGCGAGCAGGCCGACCACCGCCTCCCGGTCCTCCGGCCCGGCCCGGCGCACCCGGGGGTCCGGCCGTCGCGGCGCGTCCGCCAGCTCGATCGCCATCATCGGCATCTCGCCGGCGCTCATCCACGGATCCGCCAGGTCGCCGGCCCGCTCGGCGCCGGGACCGGCCAGCAGCACCAGCGCCGGCGCCCCGAGGGCGTCGATCTCGGCGACCGCTCCGGCGAGCACGGCCGGGTCGGCGTCGTACACCATCGCCATGTTCACATCCGGGCTCGACAGCCCGCTGAGCGAGAGCCAGCGGCGCTCGTCGACCGCGTGCACCATCCCCGGATGGTCGACCCACGGGCCGATCCCGGCCCCCATCTGCATGCGCCAGCGCGCGACGTGCCCCGTCATGCTGCGGTTCTACCACCGATCGCCGTCCCCCGGGCGAGGAACGCGCCCGCCGTCATGTCGGTTCAGGCCTGGCCCGGACCCTCGTAGTCGTCGGTGCGCTGGCGGATCAGGCCCTCCTGGGCGACGGTGGCGACGAGGGTGCCGTCCTCGGTGAAGACGCGGCCGAAGGCCAGGCCGCGGGCGCCCTGGGCGGACGGCGACCACTGGTCGTAGAGCCACCACCGGTCGGCGCGGAAGGGCCGGTGGAACCAGATGGTGTGGTCGAGGGAGGCCATCTGCACCTTGGCCGGGTTGCCGCCGTGGGCGGCGAGCGTGGCGCCGAGGAGGCTGACGTCGCTGGCGTAGGCGAACGCCGCCGTGTGCACGACCGGGTCGTCGCCCAACCGTCCGTTGCCCAGCCCCTCGCGCAGGCGCACCCACATCCGCGCCTGCGAGACGTGCCCGCCGTCGGGCTCCAGCCCGAAGCGGGTGTTGCCCAGCCAGCGCACGTCGAGCGAGCCCCACTCCCTGCCGAGCGCGTCGGCCTCGGCGTTGCCGCCCCGGCGCATCACCTCGACCAGGTCGACACCGGCGTCGGGCGCGCCCACGGACGGCATCGCGTCCTGGTGCTCGAAGCCCTCCTCGGCCCGCTGGAAGTTCAGCGTCTGGTAGTAGATCGGCCGGCCGTGCTGGCGCGCGACCACGCGCCGGGTCAGGAACGAGCGGCCGTCGCGGATCCGCTCGACGTCGTAGACGATCGGGACGGCGTAGTCGCCGGGCAGCAGGAAGTAGGAGTGCAGCGAGTGCACGGCGTACGCCGGCGGCACGGTGCGGACGCCGGCGATCAGCGCCTGCGCGGCGACCTGGCCGCCGTACACCCGCGCGCGCACGGACTCCGGCTGGCGGCCCCGGAACAGGTCGGTGTCGAGCTCCTCGAGGTCGAGCAGGTCGACGAGCTCCTCGGTGGGGCTCACGACCGGACCTCTCGGACGACGGCCTCCTGCGCGACCGAGGCGACCAGCCGGCCGTCTCGGGAGTAGACCTTGGCGAGCACCAGCCCCCGGCCGCCGGTCGCCGCCGGCGAGTGCTGGTCGTAGAGCCACCACTCGTCGGCGCGGAACGGCCGGTGGAACCAGACGGCGTGGTCGAGGGACGCGAGGAACACCTCGCCGGTCCCGTAGCTCAGCCCGTGCGGGGCCAGGGCGGCGCCCATCAGCGTCAGGTCGGAGAAGTACGTGAACGCCGCGGTGTGCCAGAAGGGATCGCCGGGCAGCGGCGAGGACGTGCGCAGCCAGACCCGCTGCCGGGCCGGGCGCTCCGGATCGGCCTCGGGGCCTGGGACCCGGCGGATCTCGGCGACGTCCCACTGGTCGTCGTGCCGCTCGTCGCGCGCGCGGCGGACGGCGGGCGCGCACTCCTCCGGAGCGGGTACGGCGGGCATCGGCTCCTCGTGGTCGAGGCCCGACTCCTGCCGGTGGAAGTTGACGGTCTGGGCGTAGATCGGCCGGCCGTGCTGCTGCGCGAGCACCCGGCGGGTCACGAACGAGCGGCCGTCGCGGAGGTAGTCGACGTCGAAGATCGTCGGCACGGCCGGGTCGCCGGGCTGGAGGAAGTAGGAGTGCAGCGAGTGCGCCGAGAACTCCGGGTCGACCGTGCGCACGGCGGCGACCAGCGCCTGCGCGGCGACCTGCCCGCCGAACACCATCGGCCGGGTGGTCGGCATCTGCGCGCCGCGGAACAGGTTGTCGTCGATGGTCTCGAGGTCGAGCAGCGCGACCAGCTCGTCGGCGTCGCGCGGCATCAGCCGCGGTCCTCGTCGCCGGGGTTGTCCAGCCCCCGGAGGAACCGCTCGAACTCCTTGCCGAGCTCCTCGCCGGTCGGCAGCGGCTGGTCGCGGGCCAGCAGGCTGGAGCCGCTCTCCTCGGCGCGCTCGAAGGCGTCGTACTGCCGCTCCAGCGCGGTCACCACCTCGGCGACCTCCGCGTTGGCGGCGAGGTAGCGGGCGACCTCGGCCTCGCGGTCCTCGGCCTCGGCGCGCAGGCCGGACAGGTCGATGGTCAACCGGCCGGCGATCTCGACCTGCTCGAGCAGCGCCGCGGCCGCCGCCGGGTAGTCCAGCTGCGCCAGGTAGTGCGGCACGTGCGCGACGAAGCCCATCGCGTCGTGGCCCCACTCGCCGAGCCGCACCTCCAGCAGCGCCTGGGCGCTGCTCGGGATCCGCAGCTCGCCGCGCCAGGGGCTCTCGCCGGTGAGCAGGTCGGGGTTGTTGGCGTGGTGGGTGATCGCCATCGGCCGGGTGTGCGGCACCGCCATCGGCACCGACCCCATGCCCACGACGCGGGTCACGCCGAACCGCTCGACGACCTCGCGCACCGCGGCGCAGAACGCCTCCCAGCGGGTGTCGGGCTCCGGGCCGTGCAGGAGGAGGTACGGCGTGCCGCCGGTGTCCTCCAGCAGCCGGACGACGAGCCGCGGGGCGTCGTACCGCGCGTAGTGGTCGCGGACGAAGGACATCGGGGGCCGGCGAGCCCGGTAGTCGTGCAGCTCGTCGACGTCGAAGGTCGCGACCACCCGGCCGTCGGAGAGGTCGACGAGGTGCTGCACCGCCCGGCCGGCGGCGTTGCCCGCGTCGAGGAACCCGTCGAGCGCGAGCACCATCGTCGGCGCCGACAGGCCGTCGAGCTCCGGGACGTCGTCGACGATGTGGACCAGGCGCTCGGGCATGGGCGCAAGCCTAGTGGCGAGGGCGAGGTCACACCCCGGGTGGGTGACGGTGTTGTTACTGCTGGGTAATCTGGCGCCATCCCCAACCCAGAGGAGACCGTGTTGTCCCGTCAGCTGCGAGAGGTCGTCTTCGTCGACGGCGTGCGCACGCCGTTCGGCCGGGCGCAGGGCCAGTACGCCGAGACCCGTGCCGACGACCTGGTCATCACGTGCATCCGCGAGCTCCTGCGGCGCAACCCGTCGCTGCCGCCGGAGCGCGTGGACGAGGTGGCCGTCGCCGCCACCACCCAGATCGGCGACCAGGGCCTCACCATCGGCCGCACCGCCGCGCTGCTGTCCGGGCTGCCGCAGAGCGTGCCCGGCTACGCGATCGACCGGATGTGCGCCGGCGCGATGACCGCGGTGACCACGACCGCGTCCGGCATCGCGTTCGGCGCCTACGACGTCGCCATCGCCGGCGGCGTCGAGCACATGGGCCGCCACCCGATGGGCGAGGGCGTCGACCCGAACCCGCGGATCCTCTCCGAGCGGCTGGTCGACCCGGACGCGCTGGTGATGGGCAAGACCGCCGAGAACCTGCACGACCGCTACCCCACGATCACCAGGGAGCGCGTCGACGCCTACGCCGTGCGCTCGCAGCAGCGCACCGCGGCGGCGTACGACGCCGGGAGGATCCAGCCCGACCTGGTCCCGGTCGCGACCCGCTCCGCGGAGCTGGGCTGGGGCCTGGCCACCAGGGACGAGCCGATGCGCCCGGAGACGACCCTGGAGTCGCTGGCGAGCCTGCGGACGCCGTTCCGCCCGCACGGCAGGGTCACCGCGGGCAACGCCGCCGGCATCAACGACGGCGCCACCGCCGCCCTGCTCGCCGACGAGGAGACCGCGCGCGAGCTCGGCCTGCCGGCCAGGATGCGGTTGGTGTCCTACGGCTTCGTCGGCGTCGAGCCCGAGGTGATGGGCGCCGGCCCGATCCCGGCGACCGAGAAGGCGCTGAAGCAGGCCGGCCTGACCATCGACGACATCGGCGCGTTCGAGGTCAACGAGGCGTTCGCCGTGCAGGTGCTGGCGTTCCTCGAGCACTTCGGCATCGCCGACGACGACTCGCGCGTCAACCCGTACGGCGGCGCGATCGCGATGGGGCACCCGCTGGCCTCCTCCGGCGTACGCCTGATGACCCAGCTCGCGCGGGCGTTCGAGGAGCGCCCGGACGTCCGCTACGGCCTGACCACCATGTGCATCGGCATCGGCATGGGCGGCACCGTGATCTGGGAGAACCCGAACTGGAACGGAGCTGCGTGATGACCGACCTGCTGACCCGCGCGCGGGAGATCTCCTCCGACGCCGAGCGCGTGACCCGGGCGCACCTGCGCAAGGTGTCGCTGCCCGGTGGCGCCGTGCTCGGGCTGATCACCCTCGACAACGGCGAGGACCACACCAGGCCGAACACGTTCGGCCCGCGCTCGCTGCTCGCGCTCGACGAGGCGATCGACGAGGCCCTGGCCGACGACGAGATCGCCGCGATCGGCGTCACCGGCAAGCCGTTCATCCTCGCGGCCGGCGCCGACCTGACCTCGATCGCCGGCGGCGGACTCTCGGGCGATGGGCAGAGCGCCGTACGCGTGGTGGCCGAGCTCGGCCATGCGGTCTTCCGCAAGCTGCAGGACGGCGGCAAGCCGTCGTTCGGCCTCGTCAACGGCCTCGCCCTCGGCGGCGGCCTGGAGGTCGCGCTGCACTGCACCTACCGCACGGTGATGGACAGCGCGCCCGCGCTCGGCCTGCCCGAGGTGATGCTCGGCCTGGTCCCGGGCTGGGGCGGCGCGTTCCTGGTGCCGAACCTGATCGGCGCCGACCGTGCCGTGACGGTGATCCTGGAGAACCCGCTCGACAACGGCCGGACGCTGAGCGGCGCGGCGGCCTACGAGCTCGGGCTCGCCGACGCGGTCTTCGAGGGCGCGGACTTCCTGGAGCAGTCGCTGCTCTGGGCCGATGCGGTGCTGCGCGGCGAGCTCGTGGTGGATCGACCGGAGGTCGACCGGGGCGCGGCCTGGGACGCCGCCGTGGCCCGTGGGCGCGGCATCGTGCAGGCGAAGACCGGCGGCGCCAGCCCGGCGGCCCTCACGGCGGTCGAGCTGATCGACGCCGCGCGCGACGGCGACCGGGACGCCGGCTTCGCCCGCGAGGACGACGCCCTGGAGGCGCTGTCGCACACGCCGGAGCTGATCGCGTCGCTGTACGCGTTCGACCTGGTGCAGAAGCGCGCCAAGCGCCCGGCCGGTGCGCCGGACCGGTCGCTGGCCCGCCCGGTGACCAAGGTCGGCATCGTGGGCGCGGGCCTGATGGCCTCGCAGCTCGCGCTGCTGTTCGTCCGCCGCCTGGAGGTGCCGGTCGTGCTGACCGACCTCGACCAGGAGCGGGTCGACCGGGGCGTCGGGTACGTCCATGCCGAGATCGACAAGCTGCTGGCCAAGGGGCGGATCGAGCCCGACAAGGCCGGCCGTCTCAGCGCGCTCGTGACGGGTGCCGTCGGCAAGGAGACGTTCCGCGACGCGGACTTCGTCATCGAGGCCGTCTTCGAGGAGATGTCGGTCAAGAAGGCGGTCTTCGCCGACGTGGAGAGGACTGTCTCGCCCGAGTGCGTCCTCGCGACCAACACCTCGTCGCTGTCGATCACCGAGATGGCGGCCGACCTCGAGCACCCCGAGCGGGTCGTCGGCTTCCACTTCTTCAACCCGGTGGCGGTGATGCCGCTGCTGGAGATCGTCCGGGGCGAGCAGACCTCGGACGAGGCCCTCGCGACCGCGTTCGCGACCGGCAGGGCGCTGAGGAAGACCACGATCCTGGTCGACGACAGCCCGTCGTTCATCGTCAACCGGCTGCTCGGCCGGTTCCTGGGCGAGGTGAGCCGGATCGTCGACGAGGGCACGCCGGTGCCGGTGGTCGACGGCGCCTTCGCGGGCGTGGCGCCGATGCCGCCCCATCAGCTCCTGTCCCTGGTGGGCCCCGCGATCGCGCTGCACAACGTCGAGACGCTGCACGGCGCCTTCCCCGACCGGTTCTACGTCTCCCCCGCGCTGGAGCGCGTGGTGGCGGCGCGGAAGGCGTCGTACTACGGCACCGACGGCGCGCTCGACCCCGAGGTCGCGGCGCTGCTGGAGAGGCCCGCCTCGCCCGTCGTACTGTCGCCGGAGGAGGTGCGGACCCGGGTGCTCACGGGCCTGGCCGACGAGGCGCGCCGGATGCTCGACGAGGGCGTCGTCGCGGCCGCCGAGGACCTCGACCTGGCGATGATCACCGGCGCCGGGTTCTCGTTCTGGAACGGCGGCCTGACCATGCTGCTCGAGCGCGAGGGTCTCGGCAGCTTCCACTGAGCTCGGTCCTTCGGCCCGGCTCACCCGTCGAGGCGGGAGTGGCGGCGGCCGTAGAGGAAGTAGACGACGAGGCCGAGGGCCATCCAGATGAGGAACCGCTCCCAGGTCTCGCCGGTCAGGTTGAGCATCAGGTAGAGGCACATCAGCACCGACAGCGACGCGACGACCGGCACCAGCGGGGTGCGGAACGCCCGGGGCAGGTCGGGGCGGGTGTGCCGGAGCACGACCACGGCGATGCTGACCAGGATGAACGCGAACAGCGTGCCGATGTTGACCAGGTTGGCCAGCGTGGACAGGTCGACGAAGCCCGCGATCGCCGCGACCACGACGCCGGTGATCAGCGTGACGCGGTACGGCGTGCCCCAGGTCGGGTGCGTCTTCGAGATCCACCGCGGGAGCAGGCCGTCGCGGCCCATCGCGAACGCGACCCGGCACTGGCCGAGCATGAGGATCATCGCGACCACGACCAGGCCGATGCAGGCGCCGATCGAGATCAGGTCGCCCATCCACTCCACGCCCGCCGCCTTGAACGCGGTGGCGAGCGGGGCCGCGTCGTTGGGGTCGATCCGGTCGAAGGGCTGGATGCCGGTGACGATCAGGCTGACCGCGGCGTACAGCAGCGTGACGATCGCCAGCGAGCCGAGGATGCCGATCGGCACGTCCCGCTGCGGGTTCTTCGCCTCCTCGGCGGTGGTCGCGACGATGTCGAAGCCGATGAACGCGAAGAACACGATCGCGGCGCCGGCCACCACGCCGGCGACGCCGAACGCGGCCGGCTCGATCCCGAAGAGCGTCGTGATCAGCGGCAGGTCGCGGAAGCCTCCCTCGCCCGCGGGCGCGGGCTGCGAGTCGGGGATGAACGGCACCCAGTTCGACGGGTCGACGTAGACGACGCCGACCACGATCACGGTGGCGACCACGGCGAGCTTGATCGCCACCACCACCTGGTTCACCCGGCTGGAGAACTTGGTGCCGCGGATCAGCAGTGCCATCACGACCAGGGCGACCACCACCGCGGGCAGGTTGACGAGCCCGTCTGAGGCCGACGCCAGCGACGTCGGCACCTCGAGCGGCGTCCCGTCCAGCAGCTCCTGCAGGTAGCCGGAGAAGCTGACCGACAGCGCGGCCGCGCCGATCGTGAACTCGAGCACCAGGTCCCAGCCGATGATCCACGCGATCAGCTCGCCCATGGTGGCGTAGGAGAAGGTGTACGCCGAGCCGGCGACCGGCACCGTCGAGGCGAACTCCGCGTAGCAGAGGCCGGCCAGGCCGCAGGCGACCGCGGCGATCAGGAAGCTGAGCGCGAGCGCGGGCCCGGAGTTGGAGGCGGCCACCGTGCCGGTGAGCACGAAGATGCCGGCGCCGATGATGACGCCGACGCCGAAGACCACCAGGTCGGCGGCGCCGAGGTCCCTGCGGAGCCGGTGGTCGGGGTCGTCGGTGTCGGCGATGGACTGCTCGATCGACTTCGTCCGGAACAGGCTCATGCCTCCACACTGTCCGGCGAGCGCGGGGGCGAAACCAGGGCGGCGGCGAGGGCGAGGGTCGTGGGAGTCAGTTCATCAGCACGAGCATGACGGCCATGCCGGCCGCCATCAGCGTGTCGCAGAGGGCATGCCCGACCCGGCTGCGCACCCCGACCGCCCGCCACAGCCACCACAGGCCGCAGACGACGGCCAGCCCGACCGCGCCGGCGTTGACGGCGTCGACCCAGCCCGGCGTCGTACCCGCGGACATCGCGGCCATGCCGTCGCCGGGCATCTCCATCCCGGGCATCGACCCGCCCGACCTGTCCGACATCCCCGACATGTCCGGCATCGACATGTCCGCCATCAGCTGGGGCATCGCCAGCAGCATCCAGATCATCGCGGCGTTGAGCACGCCGTAGGCGGCGGCGTCGACCCGCTCCACCCGCGTCTTGGGGGCCCACGGCACCAGCAGCGCGAGGATCAGGACGGCGAAGACCCCCACCTGCGTCCAGGTCAGCAGGTCGCCGAGTTCGGCGACGAAGACCATCACGATCATCGCGATGCTCATCAGGAGGTGGTTGACGTGGACGACCTGCATCCCGGAGTGCGCGTCCCGCCGGCGCAGCAGCTCGACGAGACAGTAGCCGCCGGTGATCGCGAACGCCACCACCAGGACCACGCTCCACGGTCCGTCGATCATCGCCGCTCCTTCATCTCGCCCACGCGCCTCTACAAGTTGTAGAACAGTATCAGGTGGCGTCCCGGACCGGGCGCAGGAGGTCGCTCAGCTCGCTCTCCCGCGCTCCGCCGGTCCCGGCGTAGTCGCGCAGCCGCATGCTGTTGAAGACCACCAGCAGCGAGGACAGCGACATCGCGCCGGCCGCGATCAGCGGGTTGAGCAGCCCGGCCGCGGCGATCGGCACGGCCGCGAGGTTGTAGCCGAACGCCCACACGAGGTTGCCGCGGATCGTGGCGAGGGTGCGCCGGGCCAGCCCGATCGCGTCGGGTACGGCGAGCAGGTGGTCGCGCAGCAGCACGATGTCGGCCGCCTTGAGCGCGACGTCGGTGCCGTGCACGACCGCGAGGCCGAGGTCGGCGGTAGCCAGGGCCGCGGCGTCGTTGACCCCGTCGCCGACCATCGCCACCCGCCGGCCGCCGGCCTGGAGCTCCCGGATCGCGTCGGCCTTGCCGGCCGGCAGCACCCCGGCGCGCACCTCCTGGACGCCGATGCGCTCGGCGATGCTCCGCGCCGCCTGCTCCCGGTCGCCGGTCAGCAGCACCGTCGCCAGCCCGAGGCCGTGCAGCGCCCGCACCGCCTCGGCCGCCCCGGGGCGCAGGGTGTCCTCGAGGTCGAGGGTGCCCCACGGCGTACCGTCGACGGCGAGGTGGACCCGCGAGCCCGGCCCGTCGTCGGGGTCGTCGAGGCCGGTGACGCCGTGGTCGGCGAGGAAGCCGGCGCTGCCGGCGAGCACCCGCCGCCCGTCGACGTCGGCGCGGACCCCGGCGCCGGGCACCGTCTCGAAGTCGCGTACGTCGACCGCGTCGATCGCCGCCTCGCCCAGCCGGTCGCGGGCGTGCCGCACGACGGCCCGGGCCAGCGGATGCTCGGAGTGCTGCTCGACCGCCGCGGCAAGCGCCAGCACCTCGTCGGGCTCGGTCGCCGCGACGGCGCGGACCGCCGTCACGGCCATCGTGCCGGAGGTGAGCGTGCCGGTCTTGTCGAGCACCACGGTGTCGATCACGCCGCTGGCCTCGAGCGCGTCGTAGCCCTTGACCAGCAGCCCCAGGCTGGCGCCGCGCCCCACCCCGACCATGAGCGCGGTCGGCGTGGCGAGCCCGAGCGCGCACGGGCAGGCGATGATGAGCACCGCGACGGCGACCCCGACGGCGCGCTGCGGCGACGCCCCCGCCGCTACCCACGCCAGGCCCACGACGACCGACCCGGCGACCACCACGGGCACGAACCAGGCGACGATCCGGTCGACCAGCCGCTGGACCCGGCTCTTCTGCTCCTGGGCGCGCGCGGCGACGGCGGCCATCTGCGCCAGCTGGGTGTGCGCGCCCACGGCGGTGGCGTGGAGGACGAGCCGGCCGTCGGTGCTGATCGTGCCGCCGGCGACCCGGTCGCCGGGGCCCGCGGCCCGGGGCACCGGCTCGCCGGTCATCGCGCTGGTGTCGACCGCGGCCCGGCCCTCGGCCACGACGCCGTCGACCGGGACCACCTCGCCCGCGCGGACCACGACCACGTCGCCGGAGCGGACCTCGGCGGTGTCGACCTCCACCTCGCGGCCGTCGCGGACGACCCGCGCCACCGGCACTGCGAGCCGGTCGAGCGCGTGGAAGATGTCGGCCGCCCGGCGGCGGGCCCGCGCCTCGAAGTAGCGGCCGGCCAGCTGGAAGACCGTCATCCCGACCGCGACGTCGAGGTAGAGGCTCGCGCTGTCCAGCGGCAGCGACCCCAGGCCCAGCCAGGTGGCGTCGCCGGTCTCGCCCACGAGGTCGGGGAGCGCCACGCCCAGCACCGCCCAGCCGAACGACACTGCGATGCCGAGCGAGACCAGCGTGTCCATGCTGACCGCGCCGTGCCGCAGGTTGCGCACCGTCGCCCGGTGGAACGGCTGGGCGCACCAGGTCACGACCGGGAGCGCCAGCAGCACGCAGACCAGCTGCCAGCCGGGGAACCGCGCCCCGGGGGCGAATCCGAGGAAGATGGTCAGGTCCATCACCGGGACCGCCAGCAGCGCCGCGAGCACCAGCCGGCGGCGCAGGCCGACGATCCGCCGGGAGGTCTCGGCGTCCGACCAGTCCTGCGGCTCGCTGCCGCCGCGCACGTGGGGCTCGTAGCCGGCCTTGCGCACCGCCGTGGTCGCCCGGCCGGCGAGGTCCGGGCCGGCGCCGGTCACCCGGGCCCGCTCGGTCGCGTAGTTGACCGTCGCCGCCACGCCGTCGAGCTTGTTCAGCGCCCGCTCGACCCGGCCCGCGCAGGCGGCGCAGGTCATCCCGCCGACGTCCAGCTCGACGACGGCGCCGGCCGCGGCGAGGTCGGGTACGGCGTCCGTGCCGGTCGTCATCGGCGCTCGCCGTCCTCGCGCCGCATCTGCAGGCCGAGCACCGCGATGCCGAACAGGAGCGGGATCTCGCCGCCGAAGGCGGCGATCGTGCCGCCGAGCCGCTGCACGTCGGCCAGGTCGGGCGACCACGGCAGGCCGAGCCGCCGGTAGAAGTCGAGCGCGATGACGTCGCCGCGGTTCATCACCAGCACCCCGAAGAAGGAGTGGAACGGCATCGCCGCGATCAGGAACCCGAGCCGGCCCACCTGCGGGAGCGACCGCGGCGTCGGGTCCACGCCGAGCACCAGGCCGTAGAAGACCAGGCCGACGAGCAGGAACGTCAGGTTCATCAGCTGGTGGCCCCAGTGGTAGGGCATCAGCGAGCCGAACAGGCTGGTGAAGTACAGGCCGTAGTAGAGGCCGACGTAGGTCGTGAAGACGAGCAGCGGGTGGTAGACCGCGCGCAAAAGGCGGGAGTTGAGCGTCACCGCGACCCAGTCGAAGAGCCCGGGCGGCGTGTCCCGCTCCGGCATCCGGGCGGTGCCGAGCAGCAGCGTGATCGGGCGGCCGAGCACGAGCAGCATCGGCGCCAGCATGCCCAGGCTCATGTGGACGCCCATGTGCACCGCGAAGCTGGGCGCGGAGTAGCGGCCCATCCCCGAGCTGGTCGACACCACGATCACCAGCCAGCCGGCGAGCCAGGCGGCGGTGCGGGTCCAGTGCCAGGTCTCGCCGCGGCTGCGCAGCCGGCGCAGCGCGGCGACGTACGCCCCGACGCCGCCGGCGGCCAGCGCCAGGAAGAGCAGGTTGGGGCGCCAGGCGGTCAGGAGGACGCCGAGCGACGGCGCGGCGCTCACCTCGAAGCCGAGGTAGACCTGCTGGATCGAGGTCGGCACGAAGAACTGCGGCGGCGCCACCCGGGTCGCGGCGACGCCGACCGCGAGGTGGACCAGGATGCCGGCCTGCACCAGCAGGACCGGCCAGCGCGCCGCGCGGTCCCGACACAGCCTCCAGACGCCCCACGCGACGACCGCCAGCGCGGCCAGCCGCACCAGCAGGAACCACCCCGTCACGGACGCGAACGGCGAGGTCCCGGCGAGCTCGAACCAGGTCACCACCAGGCCGGCCGGCACGGCCACCACCAGACCGGCCCGCGCCACCGCGACCAGTCGGGCCCGGGGCGCGCCCCGGCCCGCGCCGTCGAGGTGGCTGCCGAACCACAGGCCCACGGCGAGCGCGCCGAGCGCCCCGTTCGCCGCGAGGGTGCCGAGCGTGGCGGCGTCGCCGCCGAGGTCGTGGTCGGGGCCGACCAGCACCTGGCCGACGGCCACCGGCGCCAGGACGGCGGGCACGCAGAGCAGCGCGAGGGCGGCGGTGCCGACCCAGCGGCGCACGTAGCCGGCGAGCAGCCACACCACCAGCGCGCAGGCCGCGGCGAGCAGCCAGGCGTTGGCGTAGTTCGTGGTGCTGAGCAGGAACCCCACGATGCCGGGCTCCAACAGCCGGCCGAGCGTCATCCCGTTGGAGTCGAGGCCGTCGAGGAGCATCGAGGCGGCGGCGGCCAGGAGCCACACCCCCGCGGCGCGCGAGACCAGGCGCCACGAGGCGTCGGTGCCCACCGCCAGGTCGCGGCGCTGCCGGCGCGAGCGGGCGACCACCAGCGTCCAGACCAGGCAGCCGACGGTGAGGAGCGCCGCGGTGTCGGCCACCGCGCGCGCCAGTGCCGTCAGCACGCCGGTGAGTAGGCCGGCCTGGTCGCGGGAGGTCTCCTCGTACGGCGAGGAGCCCGCGAGCACGGTCGTGAGGGCCGGGAGCGCGAGCACCACGAGCGCCGCGACGGCCAGCCAGCCGCGCCGTACGGCGGGCGCCGCGCCGGGCCCGGGGCGCGGCGCGGCCTCGACCTGGTCGAGCGGCGGCGCGGACATCGGCGTGGGACCTCGGACTGCGGGCGGGTGGCGGCCCGGCAACTCTACAAGTTGTAGTCGGCGCGGCCGGGCCTGGGGCGCTCCACCTAGACTGGCCCGGCGCGAGAGGAGTGCACGCATGACCGGACGGGCCCGGGGCGACCTGCAGGCCGACGTGATGGGCGTCTTGTGGGCCAGCGACTCCCCGCTGACCGCCCGGCAGGTGATCGAGCGGATCGCGGGCGACGCGCCGGCGCAGACCACGATGCTGACCGTGCTCGACCGGCTCGTCCACAAGGGGCTGGTCCGGCGGGTGGGCGACGGCCCGCGCGGGGTCGCGTTCGCGGCCACGAGCTCGGAGACCGAGCACGTCAGCCAGACCATGCTCGACGCGCTCACCGGGTCCACGGACCGGGCCGCCGCGCTGCTCCGGTTCATGGGCGACCTGGAGGCCACCGACGCCGAGCTCGTCGAGCGGGCGATCTCCTCGGTGCGCGGCCGGCGCGGCGGGCCCGCGTGACCTGGCTCGCCGGCGGCGCCGGCTACCTCGTCCTCACCACGGTCCTGGCGCCGCTGGTGCTGACGAGGGGCACCTGGCCGGTGTGGCATCCGCGCCTCGCGCTCGCGCTGTGGCACGCGGCCCTGCTCAGCTGCGCGGTCGCGCTCGTCGCGACCGTGCTGCAGCTGCTGAGCCTCGCCGCCGGCGTACTCTCCGAGGACCCGGCACCGGCCGCCGGGTGGTCGGCCACCTGGGTCGCGCTGGCCGGCTGGCCGGCGATGTTCGCCGCGGGCGCGGTGGCGGCCCGGCTGCTCGCGACCTCCGAGCCCGTCGTGCGGGCGAAGGCGGCCAGTCGCGAGGACCTCAACGACCTGCTCAGCGGGCAGCCCCACGCCCTCGAGCTCGTCGGCGACCTCGAGGTCCGCACGATCGACGACGAGCGGCCGGTCGCGGCGTCGGTCCGGCTGCCGCAGCCGACCGTCCTGGTCACCACCGGGCTCCGCCGGCGGCTCACCGCGGCCCAGCTGGCCGCCGTGCTCGAGCACGAGCGGGCGCACCTCGACCAGCGCCACCACCTCGTGCGGCTGGTGGCCGCCGTCGCGACCACCTGCCTGCCGCGGTTCGTGCCGGCGGTCGAGCTCGACCGGGCGACCCGGCTGCTCATCGAGCTGATCGCCGACGACACCGCGGCCCGCCGCTGCGGCACCCCGGCCGTGATCGGCGCGCTCGAGGTCCTCGCCCGCACCGGCGGCGACGCCGGTGCCGGCGCCCGCGCGGACCGACTGCGGACCTCTGCCGGCCGGCGGGCGGCCCCGGCCGCCGCGTGAGAGATCAGCCGGCGGGCTCGTAGAGGCCGAGGATCAGCCGGTCCGCCTGCCTGGCGAGCTCCGCGGTGCTGGTGCCGAGCCGCTCGCGCAGCACCGCGTCCGGGTCGGCGCCCGGCACGGCCATCGCGTCGAGCAGCGTCCACGGCGCGTCGTCGCCGTAGGTGTCGGCGATCCACTCGACCGCCCACCAGGCGAGGCCGTAGTGGGCGTCGGAGTCCTGGTCGTTGAAGGTCTCGTCGTCGGGCAGCTCCGTCGCGCCCGCCCGGGCGGCGCGCACCGAGGCCTCCGGGATGCGGCGGTCCCGCGGCGCGAGCGGACGGACGGCGACGTACTCGGCCAGCCCCTCGGAGAGCCACACGGGCACGGCGTCGTCGCGGGTGCCGATCGCCACGTGGGTCAGCTCGTGGCGGACCAGCCGGTCGCGCTCGCGGCCGGGCTGCCCGAGCATCCGGGGATTGAGCGCGAAGCGGGTGCCCCGCCCCACCGGGAACGCCACCGCGTCGAGGTCCCCGGGATCGTCGCCGGGGACGTCGTCGAGGCCCTCGAGGAACGCCGGCTCGGAGAGCGCGTAGAGAACGACCGAGCGGCTCCACTGGTAGGGCACCTCGGCGGCGACGGCCGCGAGACCGCTCTCGACCGAGACGACCAGCTCGGGCGCCGCGGCGACGCTGCCGGCGTCGAAGACGCCGAGCACGCCGCTGCCCTCGCGGACGTCGACCGGGCCGAGGTCCCACGGCTGCGGGCTCCGCTCCTCGATGCCGGTGAGCACGAACCGGCGCGGCCGCGCGGCGGCCGCCCGGAACCGGTAGCGGCCCTGGCTGGCGACCGGCGCGGCGTCGTACCCCTCGAGCCGGAGGGTGGTCTCGACGGTCGCCGTCCACGTGCCGCCCCTGCGGACGACGCTGCCGGGGTCGACCCGGTAGCTCAGCCGCGCGACCGGGAGCTGGGTCAGGTTCGCGAACCAGGCCTGCTGCAGGTCGCGGAACTCCGGGCTGCCGGCGACCTGCCGAGTGAAGGCGTCGGCGTCCACCCGGCGTACGGCGCGGGCGCGGGCGTCGAGGGCGCGGTCGATCGCGCGGGCCGCGTCGACGGGCGGCGGCGCGCTCTCCGGCTCGTCGGCCGAGCAGGCCGTGAGCGCCGCGAGCAGGAGCAGCGCGGCGAGAACGCTACGGAGTGTGCTCGACATCGAGGGGAGAACGACCGTCGGTGAGCGAGGTCATGTCCTCCACGACGCCCATCTCCTCGACGATGGACAGCGCGATCGCCTGCGGGGTGAGGCCGATCCGCTCGAGGATCGCGGCGCGCTTGGCGTGCCCGAGGAACTCCTGCGGGATGCCGTGCAGGCGGAACGGCGTGTGCACGCCGGCCGCGTTGAGCGTCTGGAGCAGCACCGCGCCGCTGCCACCGGTCTCGCCGTTGTCCTCGATGCTCACGACCAGCCGGTGCTCGCGGGCGAGCTCGACGATCGCGGGGTCGACCGGCTTGACCCAGCGCGGGTCGACGACGGTCACGCCGATGCCCTGCGCGACCAGCCGCTCGGCCACCTCGACGCCCACCTGCCCCATCGCGCCGACCGCGACGACCAGGACGTCCCTGGTGCCGTTGCGCACCAGCACGTCGGCGCCGCCGGCCTTGCCGACCGCGTCGATGTCCTCGGGCGGCGGCCCCTTGGGGTAGCGGATGACGGTCGGCGCGTCGTCGACCTGGACGGCCTCGCCGAGGAGCTCGCGCAGGCGCGCGACGTCGCGCGGCGCGGCGAGGCGCAGGCCGGGCACGACCTGGAGGATCGACATGTCCCACATGCCGTTGTGGCTGGCGCCGTCGTCACCGGTGACGCCCGACCGGTCGAGCACGAAGGTGACGCCGAGACGGTGCAGCGCGACGTCCATCAGCACCTGGTCGAAGGCCCGGTTGAGGAACGTGCCGTAGAGCGCGACGACCGGGTGCAGGCCGCCCAGCGCCAGCCCGGCGGCCGAGGTGGCGGCGTGCTGCTCGGCGATGCCGACGTCGAAGGTGCGCTCGGGGAACCGCGCCTCGAACTTGTCCAGGCCGACCGGGTGCATCATCGCCGCGGTGATCGCGACGACGTCGGGCCGGCGCTGGCCGACCTCGACGATCGCGTCGGAGAAGTGGTCGGTCCAGATCCGGCCCTTGGGCTTCTCGGCGCCGGTCTGCACGTCGAAGGGCCCCGGGCCGTGGAACTGGTCGGCCTCGTGCCGCTCGGCCGGGTCGTAGCCGTAGCCCTTGCGGGTCAGCGCGTGCACGATCACCGGGCCGTCGAACCGCCTGGCCTGGGCGAGCACCTGCTCCATGGCCGCGCGGTCGTGGCCGTCGACCGGGCCGACGTACTTGAGGCCGAGGTCCTCGAAGAGGCCCTGCGGGGCCAGCGCGTCCTTGACGCCCTTCTTCATGGCGTGGAGGGCGTCGTACGCCGCCGGCCCGACGCCCGGGACCGCGTTGAGCCGGCGCTTGACCAGGTCGAGTACGTGCTCGTAGCGCGGGTTGGTGCGCAGCGCGGTCAGCGCGGTGGCGAGGCCGCCGACGGTCGGGGTGTAGGAGCGGCCGTTGTCGTTGACGACGATGACCAGCCTGCTGCGACCGGCGACCGCGATGTTGTTCAGCGCCTCCCAGGCCATGCCGCCGGTGAGCGCGCCGTCGCCGACGACCGCGACGACGTGGCGGTCCTCGCCGCGGATCGTGTAGGCCTTGGCGAGGCCGTCGGCGTAGCTGAGCGCGGTGGAGGCGTGGGAGTTCTCGACGATGTCGTGGTCGGACTCCGCCCGGCTCGGGTAGCCGCTGACGCCGCCCTCCTGGCGCAGCTTCTCGAAGCCCGCCTTGCGGCCGGTCAGCAGCTTGTGGACGTAGGCCTGGTGGCCGGTGTCGAAGACGATCCGGTCGCGCGGTGAGTCGAAGACCCGGTGGATCGCCATGGTCAGCTCGACCACGCCGAGGTTCGGGCCGATGTGGCCGCCGGTGCGGGCGCACGTGGTGATCAGGAAGTCGCGGATCTCGGTCGCCAGCGCGTCCAGCTGGGCGTCGTCGAGGCCGCGCAGGTCACGCGGCGACGTGATCGAGTCGAGAGCTCCCATAGTCGCGGAGTCTACGGGTCGTCGAGCCGTCAGAGCAGCGAGCGGACCACCAGCACCAGCGCCGACGCGCCGGAGACGAGGAGGACGGCGCCGCGCACCCGGTGCGTCGGGAGCCGCCGCCGCAGCGGCGACCCGACCACGACGCCGAGCACCACCGCGGGCAGCAGGAGCGCCGCGACCGCGACCTGGTGGCGGGTGAGGTCGCCGGAGACGGTCAGCCCGATCAGGCTGATCGCGGCGCCGATGAGGAAGTAGACCGCCATCGTCGTGCGGATCTGCCGCGGCGGCCGGTGCTGGTAGAGCAGCGCGAACGGCGGTCCGCCGATCGACGTGGCCGTGCCCGTGACGCCGCCGACGAACCCCGCCGCGCCGAGCGACCTCCGGTTGACGGGCACCTCGACCGCGTGCCAGGTCAGGAGTACGGCGAGCAGGACCATCACGCCGATGAGCACGCCGAGCTGGTCGGCGGTGAACGTCGCCACCACCCACACGCCGACGCCGGTGCCGAGCACGCGCGGCGGCAGCGACCAGTTCAGCCCGAACCAGTCGATGTCCCGCCGCTCCTCCACCAGCGTGATGAGCGGCAGCACGAAGGCGAGCGAGATCAGCACGCCCGGCATCAGGCTCGGCTCCAGCAGCGTGATCACGGGGGCGGCGACCAGCCCGACGCCGAGGCCGACCACCGCCTGCACGGTCGAGCCGAGCAGCACGGCGAGGAAGACGAGGGCGAACACGCCCGGGTCGAGGCCACCGGTCACGCCAGCAGCTCCCGGTACTCCGGCGAGTCGAGGAACGCCGGCACGACGATCGCCGCGCTCGCGGTCAGGTCCTTCGCCCGGGCGGCCGCCGGCTCGACGAAGACGATCTGGCGACCCTCCCCCACGACCACGTCGGCGTCGGTGCGGTCGGTGGCGGCGTACCAGACCTGCGTGGTGTCGAGCGTGCCGTACGCCTCGTGGAAGACCTCGATCTCGCCGAAGAGCCGGAGCGTCCCCGGGGCCAGGTCGAAGCCGGTCTCCTCGGCGAGCTCGCGGTACGCCGCTGGCTCGTACTCCTCGCCGTCCTCGACGTGCCCGCCGACCAGCCCCCACCGCTCGGGGTCGATCACCGGGTGCTCGTCGCGCTCCTGCAGCAGCACCCATCCACGCGGGTCCACGAGCAGGGCGCAGGCGAACCGGTGCATGCCGGTCACGCTATCGGCACTGCCGGGCGGCATCCGCGGGAGGTCATGCGGACGGTGGGGGACGCTGGCCCCGGCGACCGGCCCGGACGACCTCTCATCCCCGGGGCAGTCATCCGGGGTGGCTGGCCCGTCATGTCAGCGCAATTGCGCCGGAATGGCAGCCGGGCCGGGGCAAGCACTGCCACAACAGCGCAATTGCGTCGAGATGGCAGCCCGGGCAGCCCCGAACCCAGCGACTCCTCGGCAGATGATGAATCAGCCCGCGTGGCCGTCCAGGTACGCCGCGACCAGCCCGCCCAGGTTCGCCAGGTCGTAGCCGCCCTCCTGGACGAGCACGCTCGGGACGCCCAGGTCGCCGAGGATCGTCCCCGCCGCGCGGAACCCGTCCGCGGTCACCTGCAGCGGGCTCTCCGGGTCGTCGCCGGCGGCGTCCACACCGAGCGACACGACCAGCGCGGAGCAGTCGGAGACCCACTCCGCCAGCTCGGCGACCGCCGCGACCCAGGGCCCGTCGCCGGTGCCCTCCGGGAGCGGGAGGTTGCGCGTCGTACCCGCCCCGGCGCCGGCGCCGGTCTCACTCGCGTGGCCGAAGACGTGCGGGAACCAGCCCACCGCGGGGTCCACGTGCAGCGAGCCGTAGCGCACGTCGGGGCGCTCCCAGAAGACGGCCTGGGTGCCGTTGCCGTGGTGGGCGTCGATGTCGACGACCGCGACCCGTTCGTGCCCGGCCGCGCGCAGCGCCTCCGCCGCGACGGCGGCGCTGTTGAGGTAGCAGGAGCCGCCGTACCCGCGCGGCGTGACGTGGTGGCCCGGCGGCCGACAGAGCGCATAGGCAGCCGGGCCGTACGCCGCCCGCTCCCCCGACGTCACGAGGTCGACCGCGGTGAGGGCGACGTCGACGGCGGCGCGGGCCGCCTCCCAGGTGCCGGGCCCGACCAGCGTCATCGTGTCGTAGCAGTGCACCCCGGCGCGAGCGTGCGTCGCCGTCGGCGCGGTGGGCGGCATGCCGGCCAGCAGCGCGTCGGTCGGGAAGAAGTAGGGCACGACCCGGTCCTGGCCGACCAGCTCGTCGTACGGGCCGGCCGCCCACTCCGCGGCGATGGTCTCGAGGTGCCGCAGCAGGCCGGACTCGTGGACCCTCGCCAGGAGCGTGTCGTCGTGCGCCGTGGCCTCGTGCCGCGGGTGGTCGGCGAGCGCGTCGAGGATCGCGTCGACCCGCACCGGCAGCTCGGTGCCGGGCGTCGGGACGCCGACCCACACCTCGCGCAGCGGGTCGTGCCGCTTGGTCGCGGGTGACCAGACCACGGGGATGCGCACGGGGCTCAGCATCCCATTCCGGGCCGCGCTCGGGCAGGATGAGCGTCATGCCGCGCGTGCGTGACCGAAGCGTCCGGATCCCGATGCGCGACGGCGTCGAGCTGGCCGCGACGATCTACCTGCCCGACCCGGCCGGCGGCCCGCAGCCGTGCCTGCTGGAGGCGCTGCCCTACCGCAAGGACGACCTCACCTCGTCGTACGTGCCGGGCTACGAGCACCTGCGCGACGAGTACGGCTTCGCGGTCTGCCGGCTGGACCTGCGCGGCACCGGGTCGAGCTCGGGCGACGCGACCGACGAGTACCCGCCCGAGGAGCAGGCCGACCTGGTCGAGACGATCGCCTGGCTGGCCGGGCAGGACTGGTGCAACGGCCGGGTCGGGATCTTCGGCACGTCGTACTCCGGCTTCAACGGCCTCCAGCTCGCCTGCGAGCGGCCGCCGGGGCTGGGCGCGGTGTTCTCGATCTTCAGCAGCGACGACCGGTGGACCGACGACGTGCACTGGCGCGGCGCCGCGCTGAAGCTGGTCGACCTGGTCGACTACTGCAACTACATGACGCCGATGTGCGTGCTGCCGCCGGTGCCGGCGCTGTGGGGGCCGGGCTGGCGGGACGAGTGGCTGCGGCGGCTGGAGACCAACGAGCCGTGGGCGCTGACCTGGCTGCGCGAGAACCGGTTCGGCGACTACTGGCAGGGCGGCTCGGTGCGGGTCGGCGGCACCACCGCCGGCTACGAGCGGATCGAGGTCCCGACCATGCTGGTCGCGGGCTGGGCCGACGGCTACCGCAACAACTCCTTCCGCACCGTCGCCGCGCTCGACTCCCGGGACGTGCCGGTCCGGCTGCTCGCCGGGCCGTGGGCGCACGCCGACCCGAAGACGGCCATGCCGGGCCCGCGGATCGACCTGGACGCCGAGCTGGCGGCGTGGTTCGACCGGTGGCTGCGCGACGATCCGGTGGTCGAGCCCGTCGAGGCCGTCGAGGCCCACCGCTCCGGCTGCGACGTGTTCGTGCGGACCTCGACCGTGCCCGCGCCGGACCTCGACCTGCACGAGGGGTACTGGGTCTCGCTGCCGCCGGTGCCGCCCACCTCGCCGTGGCCGGTCGCGCTCGCGGGGCGGCCGCCGCTCGCCGTACACCCCGACACCGGGACGGCGGCGTGGATCGACTGCGCCGGCCACCTGCCGTGGGGGCAGTCCGGCGACCAGCGGCTGGACGACGCCCGCTCGCTGACGTGGGATGTCGCGCCGCCGGCGCTGCCGATCGTCGGCCACCCGGTCGCCCGGCTCCGGGTCAGCGTGGACCAGCCGTACGCGTCGCTGTCGGTGAAGCTGTGCGACGTCTTCCCCGACGGCACCTCGGCGCTGGTGTCGCGCGGCTCGCTCGACCTGACCTTCCGCGACGGCGTCCACGGCGCGCCGTCACTGCTGGTCCCGGGCGAGGAGTACGACGTGGAGCTCGACCTCGACGCCTGCGCCTTCCAGTGGAAGCCCGGCAACACGCTGCGCGTCAGCGTCACCGGCTCGGACTGGCCGAACACGATCGCCCCGCCCGCCCCGGTCGTGCTCACCGTGCACTCCGCGACGGTGACGCTGCCGGTGCTGGACGGGACCTGGCCGGAGCCGGCGTTCACGCCGGGCGCCGAGCACTCCTCGGAGTCCGCCGAGGGCGTCCGGTGGTCGATCGAGGACGACGTGGTCCGGCGGACCACCACCGCGCACACGCACACCGTCTCCGAGTACGACACGCCGTACGACGGCCGCGCCCGCGAGGACTACCTCGGGGCCGTCACCGTCGACCGGCGCACCTGGGAGCAGACCTCCCACGCCGTCACGACCTACGACCTCGCCTGGCCCGGCGTCGCCGTCCACCTGGTCTCGACCATGGACGTCGCCATCACCGCGGCCGGCCTCGACGTCGCCATCGAGACGGTCGCCACGCTGGACGGCGACGTCGTCTCCACCCGGATCTGGTCGGAGCACATCCCGCGATCGGCCTAACCCGGGAGCACGGGTCGTCCGCCTGAGGGCGGCGTATACGCAGGCGAGAGGCGGACGACCCGCTCAGGCGGCGACCCGCTCAGACGGCCGCCGAGCGATGCCGGTAGTCGTGGATGGGGAGCCCGACGTACGCGCGCGAGACCAGGGCCACGAACCGCTCGACGGCGTCCTCGGAGGGTGAGAACGGGCCGGGCGAGTAGTGCGGGGACTCCAGGCCGCGCTGGACGGACTCGCAGGCGGCCCAGTCCTGGCGGTTGGTGATGTCCCAGAACTCCACCGCGAAGGCCGGGTCCGGCACGCTGCCGTCGGCGGACGGCGCGAGGTACCAGGAGCACTCGATCCAGGTCCGGCCGGGCGCGAGCGGCACCAGCCGGTGCGTCATCACGTAGTCCGGGTGCGGCGAGATGAGCAGGTTCGGCAGCACGTGGAGGTACTCCACCGCCGTCGGCGAGACGCCGGGGATCGGGTTGCCGTTCGACTCCCCGGTCAGCGACATCGTCGCCATCCCGTCGCGCAGCACCATCGAGCCGCCGACCCACGCGCCGGGCAGGTCGTAGTTGTCGCCCGACGTCGGCGGCGTGACCTGGCACAGCTCGGGGTGGATCAGCGGGCAGTGGTAGCACTCGTGGTAGTTCTCCGCGACGATCTTCCAGTTCGCGGCGATCTCGTAGGAGTGCCGCTCGGCGAGGACCAGCGAGGCGGGCGAGTACGGCGCCACGATCCGGTCGAGCTCGCCGACGTACTCCGCGAACGGCACCACGTCGGGGTCGCCGAGGCGGTGCGCCGCGTGGCCGAACACCCAGCCCTGCCAGACCTCGACCGGCAGCTCCACGAGGGAGTACGCCGCGTCGTCGAAGCCGGGCTCGTCGCGGTAGCCGGGCGCGGCGACGAGGTCGCCGGCGAGGTCGTAGGACCAGGCGTGGTAGGGGCAGATCACCGACCGGCGGGCCGAGGCGTCGCCGTCCGGGAGCAGCTCGTGGGCGCGGTGCCGGCAGGTGTTGGCGAACATCCGCACCACGTCATCGACCCGCGTCAGCAGCGCCGACACGTCGCCCACCGTCACCGCCCGCTGCGTAGCGGGCTTGCCGTCCTCCTCGAGGGCGGCGGGCAGCAGCTCCTCGAGCCGGCCCAGACAGGTCCAGCCGCCCGCGAAGAGGTGACGTCGCTCCCAGGCCAGCACCTCCTCGGAGGTGTAGGCGGCCGCCGGCAGCATCGCCGGCACCGCGCCGTCCCGGCGGCGGATCTCCTCCTGGAGACGAACCAGATCGCTCATCGTTGCCCTCCTCTACACCAACCAGTGTGCCGCGTACGACGGATCCGTGAGCGCCGGCCGGTCGAGCGCGAACGTCGGCGACACCGACTCCCGCTCGCCGGTGGCGAGGTCGGCCAGCAGCCGGCCGAAGGTCGGCGCGAACTTGAACCCGTGCCCGGCGCCCAGCCCCGCCACCAGCGACGGGTGCCCGGGCACGCGGTCGATCACGAAGTCGCGGTCCGGCGTGAGGGTGTACTGGCAGCGCAGCGACCGCACCGGCCGGCCCGCCCCGGGCAGCATCCGCGTCAGGTGCCCGGCCAGCAGCCCCAGCATCCCCTCGTCCGGGTCGCAGCCGCGCGCGTCCGGGTCGACGGCCGGCCCGCCGCAGTCCTGCGCGGCCTTGACCGTCGCCTCGCCGTAGCAGGGGAACCCGTAGAACGACGGCTCGTCCATCCAGATCCACAGCGGCATCCGCCCGGGCGCGAAGTCCTCCGGACGCTCGGGCGCGAAGTACGTCGCCTGCTCCAGCGTCACCGTCAGCGGGATCTCCGCACCGAGCGGCTCGAGCAGGTCGTTGGTCCACGCGTCGGCGCACAGCACCACGCTGTCGCAGGAGTACGCCGTCCCGTCGGCCAGCGTGACCGACGTACCCGTGACCGACGTGACGAGCGCGTGGCCGCGCAGTTGCGCGCCGTGGCGCCGCGCCTGCTCCTGCATCGCCGCAGTGCCGGGCCCGGCGGGGACGATCGCGCCGCGCTCCTGGTAGAGCCCGACCGTGCCCGCGGGCAGCGCGAACTGCGGCCACCGCTCGCCGATCGCGGCGACGTCGAGCAGCTCGTAGCCGATCCCGACCTCGTCGAGCGACGACGTGTAGTCGATCATCGGGATCGCCGGGTCGGGCGGGAACAGGTCGAGCCCACCCACCACCGTGGTCAGGTCGCGGCCGACCCGCTCGGAGAGGCGGGCCCAGTCGTCGTAGGCGTCCCGGGTCAGCCGGACGTACTCCGGCGTGTGGTAGCTGTGCCGCAGGATCCGGCTGGTGTCGTGGCTCGCCCCGTTCGCGTGGCCGAGCTCGAAGCGCTCCAGCCCCACCACCGACCGGCCGCGGGCCGCCAGCTCGTACGCCGCCGCCGACCCGAGCGCGCCCAGCCCGACGACGACGTGGTCGACGCGCTCAGTCACGGTCGGCCAGGCGCGGCAGCAGCCACCGGCGGATGTCGGCGGAGTCGTCCTCCATCGGCGCGAACCACCCGTGCGTGTAGGAGCGCGAGGACATGCCGCGCTGCACGGACTCGCAGATCGCCCAGTCCTGCTTGTTGACCAGGTCCCACAGGTCGCCGGCGTCCGAGGGGTCGAAGTCCGGCGAAGCGATCGCGGAGGGATGGAAGAGCAGCAGGCACTCGATCCGGGTGCGGTCGACCGACTGCGGCAGCAGCACGAACGCGGCGACGTGGTCGGCCGACGCCGACAGCATCAGGTTCGGGTGCACCAGCTCGCCCTTGTGCCGCTCGCGCTCGGCGTCGTCGAGCCCGGGCAGCGGCGAGCGCGCCGTGGTGCCGGTCATCGTGAACGTCCAGGCGCCCTCGCGGTGCGGCACGCCGTTGTCCCAGTCGATGTCGGTGCCGCCACCGCCGAACGCCGGCACCAGCCGGGTCAGCTCGGGGTGCACCGGACCGCAGTGGTAGCACTCGTTGTAGTTCTCGGCGACGACCTTGTAGTTGGCCGCGACCTCGTAGCGGAACCGCAGCCCGGTGACCAGCTCGCCCAGCGCGTAGTTCGCGAGCGTCCGGTCCGGCCGCGCCATCGCCTCGCCGAGGGCCGAGGAGGGCGTGCCGAGGTGCACGAACGCGAACCCCGCCCAGGCGTCCACGGCCACCGGCTTCAGCGCGAAGCCCGGCATCTCCTCCGGCGCCAGCTCCGCGTGCGGCGCCTTGAGCAGCGAGCCGTCGAGCGCGTAGGTCCACGAGTGGTACGGGCAGCGCAGCGACCCGGCGGCCGTGCACACCGGCTCCGCGCCGGGCTCGGTCGCGAAGAGCTGGGAGCCACGGTGCCGACAGACGTTGTACGCCGCGTGCAGCGTGCCGCCGGAGTCGCTCGTGACCAGCACCGACTCCCCCACGACGTCGACGACCGCGACCCGGCCCGGCCGGTCGAGGCCGAGGTCGGCGACCCGGCCGACGCAGAACCACTCGCCGTACAGCACGACGTCGCGCTCGCGGGCGAACGCGCCGGGATCGACGTACATCTCCCGCGGCAGTGCGGCCTGCAGATCAGACATCGGAGCCCTCCCTTGCGGCGACGAGATGACAGGCGGTCCGGTGGCCCTCGCTCGCGGGCAGTACGGCGAGCGGCACGCTGCGACACGCGACCTCGACCAGTGCGGCGGCTCCCGAGGCCAGCGCCGGGCAGCGCGGGTGGAACCGGCAGCCGCGCGGGATCCTCGTCGGGTCGGGCACCTCGCCCTCGAGCACGACCGGCTCCAGCTGGTCGATCTCGGGCACGACGGACAGCAGCGCCTGGGTGTACGGGTGCTGCGGGGCGGCGAGCACCTCCTCGGTCGGGCCGGCCTCGACGATCCGGCCGAGGTACATCACCGCGGTGCGGTCGGCGATGTTCCAGGCCAGGCCGAGGTCGTGGGTGACCACGAGGACGCCGAGGCCGAGGTCGGCGCGCAGCTTGAGCAGCAGCGCGAGGATCTCGCCGCGGATCGAGGCGTCCAGGCTGGAGACGGGCTCGTCGGCGATGAGCAGGTCGGGCTTGAGGGCGAGCGCGCCGGCGATGAGCACGCGCTGGCGCTGGCCGCCGGAGAGCTCGTGCGGGTAGCGCAGGAACAGCCGCTCCGGCGGGCGCAGCCCGGCCGCCGCGAGCGCGTCCGCGACCTGCCGCTCCTCGTTGTCCGACATCCCGTGCAGGCGCAGCCCCTCGGCGACCGCGTCGTAGACGGTGTGTCGCGGGTTGAGGGCGCCGGCCGGGTCCTGGAGCACCAGCTGCACCCGGCGGCGGAACGGCTTGAGGTCCTTGGTGCGGTAGCCGAGCGGCTCGCCGTCGACGAGCACCTGGCCGCGGCTCGGCGGCTGGAGGCCCACGAGCGCGCGGGCGAGCGTGGTCTTGCCGGAGCCGGACTCCCCCACCAGGGCGACGATCTCGCCGCTGCGCACGGTGAGGTCGGCGCCGTCGAGCGCGGTCGCGACGGCGCCGCCGCGGAGCTGGAAGGAGACCGCGACGTCGCGGGCCTCGAGGGTCAGGTCCGTCATGGGCCCACCTTGATGCAGGCAGCAGCACGGTCCGGGCGGTGGGGCGCGAGCACCGGCTCGGCGGTCGTGCACTCCTCGACGCCGATCGGGCAGCGCGGGTGGAACGAGCAGCCCGGCGGCAGCTCGCGCGGGTCCGGCGGGTCGCCGGCGAGCCCGGCGGGCGCGTACCGTGCGGCGGGGTCGCCGACCCGCGGGAACGACGCCCCGAGCGCGGCGGTGTAGGGGTGCAGGGGGGCCGTGAACAGCTGGTCGGCGGGGCCCTGCTCGATCACCCGACCGCCGTACATCACCGCGATCCGGTCGCTCATGTCGGCGAGCACAGACAGGTCGTGGCTGATCAGCAGCATCCCGACGCCGAGCTCCTTGACCAGCGTCGAGAGCACGTCGAGCACCTGCGCCTGCACCATCACGTCGAGCGCGGTCGTCGGCTCGTCGGCGACGACCAGCGCCGGCCGGCAGGCCAGCGCCATCGCGATCATCACCCGCTGCCGCTGCCCGCCGGAGAGCTGGTGCGGATAGGCCCGCGCCCGCGAGGCCGGCAGCCCGACCTGCTCGAGCAGCTCGCCCACCCGGCGGTCCACCGACGCATCGGACGCGTCCGGCTCGTGCAGGCGGATCGGCTCCGCGATCTGGGTCCCGATCCGGCGTACGGCGTTGAGCGAGTGCAGCGCGCCCTGGAAGACGATCGACGCTCCCGCCCAGCGCAGCGCGCGCAGGTCGCCCCACCGCATGGTCAGCACGTCCTCGCCGTCGAAGAGCACCGTGCCGGTCACGGTCGCCGATGCGGGCTGGAGTCGCAGCACCGTGCTCGCGAGCGTGGACTTGCCGCAGCCCGACTCCCCCGCGACGCCGACCACCTCGCCGCGCTCGACGGTCAGGTCGACGTCGCGCACGGCGGGCAGCGGCCCCTCCTCGGTCCGGTAGGTGACCGAGAGGTCGTGGAGCTCCAACAAGGCCCTCATCGCTGGCGCAGCTTCGGGTTGAGGACCTCTTCGAGGGCCTGACCGACGAGGGTGAAGGACAGCACCACGAGCACGACGCAGAGGCCGGGGGGCACGAAGTACCACCAGGAGCCGGTGGTGATCGCACCGACGCCGTACGCGTCGTCGAGCATCGTGCCCCAGGACGCGCGGGTCGGGTCGCCGAGGCCGAGGAAGCTGAGCGTGGTCTCGGAGAGGATCGCGACGGCGACGGTGAGCGTGGTGTTGGCGAACACGATCGGGACCACGTTCGGCAGCAGGTGCCGGGCGATCAGGTGGCGGTGGCCGGCGCCGAGGGCGCGGGAGCGCTCGACGTAGGGGCGCTCCTTGATCGAGAGCACCTGGCTGCGGATCAGCAGCGCGGTGCCGGGCCAGGACGTCACGCCGATCACGATGACAATCGTGGCCAGCGAGGGGCTGAGCACGCTGGCCAGCACGATCGCCAGCGGCAGGAACGGGATCACCAGGAACCACTCGGTGAGCCGGAAGAGGATCGCGCCGACCCAGCGGCCGAAGTAGCCGGACGTGAGCCCGATCAGGGTGCCGATCAGCACCGAGATCAGCGTCGCCATCAGGCCGACGAACAGCGAGATCCGAGCGCCCCAGATCAGCAGCGTCAGCACCGAGCGGCCCTGGGCGTCGGTGCCGAGCCAGAACTCCGCGGACGGCGGCTCGAGCACGCCGCCGGTCGCCCGGGTGACCTCCAGGCCCTCGGCGGGCGCGAGCAGCGGCGCGCACAGCGCCACCAGCGCGAAGAGCACGAGGACGCACAGGCCCGCCATCCCGGCGCGATTGCGCCGGAACATCCGCCACGCGCGCGCCCGGCCGGCCCGGCGGCGCCGCCGCGCCAGCTGCCTGGACGTGAGCGGGACCGTCGGCCCGTCGATGGCGGTGCTCACGTCCGCACCCGGGGGTCGAGCCAGCCGTAGAGCAGGTTGGCGGCCAGGTTGGCGGCGATCACCGTGGCCGAGGACAGCATGAAGATGCCCTGCAGCAGCCAGAGATCGGGTACGGCGAGCGCGTCGGTCGTGAGCAGCCCGAGCCCGGGGATGGAGAAGATGGTCTCGATGGTGATCGCGCCGGCGACCACGAACCCGAAGTTCAGCGCGACCACGGTCGTCGTGGGCAGCAGCGCGTTCGGGACCGCGTGTCGGTCGCGGACCTTCGCGTCGCGCAGGCCCTTGGCCCGCGCGGTCGTCAGGTAGTCCGAGCGCAGCTCGTCGATGAGGGAGCCGCGCATGATCAGCGCATAGTCGGCGAGGTAGGCCAGCGTCAGCGTCAGCACCGGGAGCGTCAGGTGCCACGCGGTGTCCAGGACGCCCTCGAGGGAGGACGGGTCGACCCCCGGGGAGTTCAGCCCGCCGGTCGGGAAGACTCCGGGCAGCGGGCCGATCCCGACCGCGAGCGCCGCGATCAGCAGCAGCCCGAGCCACCACTCCGGCATGGAGTAGAGCGTCAGCGAGCCGCCGGTGGTGAGCCGGTCGAAGCGGCTGGTGCGGTCCCACCCGGCCCGGATGCCCAGCCAGACGCCGATCAGCGCGGCCAGCACCGTCGAGGTGCCGACCAGCAGCAGCGTGGGCCAGATCCGGTCGAGCAGGATGTCGGCGACGTCGCGACGGTAGAGCACCGAGTAGCCGAGGTCGCCCTGCGCGGTGTTCCGCAGGAAGGTGAGGAACTGCTGGAGGATCGGCTGGTCGAGGCCGTAGGTCGCGTTGAACTCCGCGATCTGCTCCGGCGTGCTCAGCCGGCCGCGGCCGAGGCTCCGCGCCGGGTCGCCGGGCAGCACCCGGAACAGGAAGAAGTTCACGACCAGCATGAACGCCAGGCTGCCGAGCGCGCCGAGGGCCTTCCCGAGCGCGTACCGCCGGTAGCCCCCGCCCCGGCGCCGCCCCTGCCCGGCCTCGGCCGCGGCGGCCGCCGGGTCGGCGGCGGCGATGCTCACTCGCGGTCCGCCTCGGTCGAGCGCCGGCGCATCCAGAAGGCGCCGCCGGCGCCGACCACGACCACCGCGGCGGCGCCGAGGCCGATCAGCATCGGGGTGCTCAGGCTGTCCTCGCCCGCGGCCGACGTCGCCTTGGTCGCGCCCGCGTCGCCGCCGCAGTCGCCCGCGTCGGCGGCCGGCCGCATGAACTTGTAGTTGTAGACGCCGTACTGGAACAGCCAGACGCCACCGGGGTTCGGCTGCTGCACCAGGCACGCGAACCGGTCGCTGCGGAACGCCTGGCCGTTGGTGTTGTACGCCGTGACGAGGT
This sequence comes from Nocardioides hungaricus, assembly GCF_054782915.1. Classification (NCBI taxonomy): domain Bacteria; kingdom Bacillati; phylum Actinomycetota; class Actinomycetes; order Propionibacteriales; family Nocardioidaceae; genus Nocardioides; species Nocardioides hungaricus. The sequence continues at coordinate 115,388 of NZ_BAAGRO010000053.1, forward strand.
ACGGCGCGTCCTGGTAGAGGATCTGCTGCGCCTGCTTGACCATCTCGACCCGCTTGCTCGGGTCGAGCTCGAGCTGCTGGGCCGCGAACAGCGCGTCGTACTCCTGGCTGCAGTACCAGGAGTCCGACCAGTTGCCGCGCTGGTCGCAGGTCAGGTAGCTGAGCATCGAGGTGGGATCGGGCTCGACGTACCAGCCCCACTGGAAGGCGTCGAAGTTGCCCTGCAGGATCACGTCGGTCAGCTTGTTGGACTGCATCGCGGTGACCTCGGCCTCGATGCCGAGGTCGGCCAGCCACTCCTTGAAGTAGTCCATGGTGTTGAGCGAGATGTCGCCCATCGAGTCCGAGCGCGCGAACAGCCGCAGGGTGCCGATCGGCGATCCGTCGGGCATGGTGCGCAGCCCGTCGTCGCCCATCGTGTAGCCGGCCTCGTCGAGCAACTGCCCGGCCTTCTCGGGGTCGTAGGTCATCTGCTCGCCGTCCGGCGGCACCCACTGCCAGTTCGAGTACGCCGGCGGGATGATCGTGGTGCCCGGCTTGCCGGCTCCCTGGTAGACCCGCTCGATCAGCCGGCTCAGGTCGATGCCCCAGCCGAGCGCGTAGCGGAACGCCGGGTCCCGCAGCGCCGGGTTGCCGTCGCCGATCGGCTTGCCGGTCTTGGTGTCGATCGCCCCGGTGTTGAAGGCGATCTCGTCGAAGCCCGGCGAGTCGCCGTTCTGCGCGGTGATGCCCGGCTCGCCCTGGAGCGCCTCGACCTGGAGCGGCGTGATGCTGTCGACGAAGTCGACCTCGCCCTTCTTCAGCGCGGCCACGGCCGGGTCCTCGGACTTGAAGACCCGGAACACCACCCGGTCGATGTTCGGCGCGCCGCCCCAGTAGTCCGGGTTGGCCTCGAACTCGTACGTCGAGCCGCCCGCCTCGCCGGAGACCAGCCGGAACGGCCCCGACCCGACCACCGGCTCGCCGTTCTGGGGCTCGGCCTTGTAGGTCTTGACGTCGTCCTCGCTGACGTTCTTCCAGACGTGCTCGGGCACGATCGGGATCGGCAGCAGCGGCAGCGTGGCGAGCGGCTTCTTCAGCTTCAGCACGACGGTCTGGGGGTCGGGCGCGGTGACGCTCTGGACGCCGGTCAGGTAGGAGCCCCAGGTGGCCGCCTCCGGGCCGCCGTCGACGATCCGGCTGAAGGTGTGCACGACGTCGGCGGAGGTCAGCGGCTCGCCGTCGGAGAACACCACGTCGTCGCGGAGGTCGAAGGTCCAGGTGAGCCCGTCGTCGGAGGTCTCCCACGATGTCGCCACCGCGGGCTGTGGCGACATGTCCTCCATCGAGTAGCCGATGAGGTAGTCGTAGGTCAGCGCCCACATCTCGAACGACGTGGCCTTGATCCCGACGAACGGGTTGAAGGAGTCGGCGTCGGTGAGGACCGCGACCGTGAAGGTGACCTCCTCGTCCGCTGCCTGCGCCGGCGCGCCGCCCAGCGCGAGACCCGGTGCCGCCGAGGCCAGCAGCAGGGCGCCCGCCGCCAGCGATCTTGTCCGCCGAGACATCCGTGCGCGCATCTGCACTCCCTCTGCTGGCCCCCAGCCGTAGAGGCGTTCTACTACACCTGGCCCCTCCGCGGGAGGGTCTGGGCCGATCTGGTCCGTGAAATCCACGGTTTTGAAACCCATCCGAAACAGAAATCGACGTGAGTCCCGCATATCGGAGCGAAATCGGCACCTCGTCCGGGCCCGGGCGCGAGTACGTTGAGCCCGTGACCGCCACCCCGCCGCGCGCGCCGCGGATCCCCTTCGAGCACGTCGAGCACGGCGTACGGCGCCCGGACCCCTACCGCTGGATGGCCGACGGCGGCGACGACCTGGTCGCCCACCTGACGGCCGAGCGCGCGTTCTACGACGCCGCGGTGGCCCACCTGGCGCCGCTGGCCGCCGAGCTGCGCGCGGAGATGGCGGCACGGGTGCCGGCTGCGGACTCCTCGCCGCCGTGGCAGCGGGCCTCGGCGGCGTACTGGACGCGGACGCCCGAAGGCGCGGAGTACGCCGACCTCGTCCGCTCGTCCGACGGCACCGTCCTCGACGTGAACGCGCTGGCGGAGGGGTCGGACCACCTCGAGCTCGGCGTGACCCTGGTCAGCCCCGACGAGGCGCTGCTCGCCTGGTCGGCGGACCGGCGCGGCGACGAGGTCTACGAGCTGCGCTTCCGCGACCTGCGCACGGGCGCCGACCTCGACGACGCGGTGCCGCGCAGCTACTACGGCGGCGCGTGGAGCGCGGACTCGGCGTGGTTCCTCTACACCGTGCACGACGAGGCGTACCGGCCCTACCAGGTGTGGCGGCACCGCATCGGCACGCCCGTCGCAGACGACGTGCTGGTGCTCGACGAGCCGGACGAGCGGTTCGAGGTGCTGGTGCGCGGCACCCGCAGCGGCGACCGGATCGTGGTGTGGAGCGAGAGCAACACCACCTCGGAGTGCTGGGTGGTCGACGCCCACGACGTGACCCGCGGGCCCTGGTCGGTCGGCGGCCGGCGCGACGGCGTCCGCTACCACGCCGAGCACCGCCGGCTCCCGGGCGGCGAGGACCTGCTGGTCGTCACCGACGACGGCGCGGTCGAGTCCCGCCTGATGACGGCGCCGGTGCCCGACGGCGCGGACCAGGACGCGACGACCTGGATCGAGGTGCGGCCGGAGTCGTCGCGCCAGCGGCTGCTGCGGGCGGACGCCTTCGCCGAGTGCGTCCTGCTCACCGTCCGCGAGGACGGCAGGCGCGGGCTGGTCCAGGTCGCGCACGACGACCTGGCGGGGGCGCGGGGCTGCCGGCCGATGGCGTCCGCGCTGCTCCGCTCGCCCCGGTACGACGGCGGCACGGTCACCGTGCTCGAGGAGTCCTGGCTGCGGCCCGGCGTCGCCCGCACCTGGGATCTGCGCACCGGGCTGCTGCGCCCGGTGTGGGAGCAGGAGGCGCCCGGCCACGATCCCGAGCGGTACGTCGGCGAGCGGCGTACCTTCCCCTCCGCGGACGGCACCTCCGTGCCCGCGACGCTCCTCCGCCACCGCGACACCCCGCTCGACGGCACCGCGCCCGCGCTGGTCTACGGCTACGGCGCCTACGAGGCCGTCGACGAGCCGGCCTGGGACCCGGCGCTGCCCAGCCTCCTCGACCGGGGCGTGGTCTACGTCCACGCCCACGTCCGCGGGGGCGGCGAGTTGGGGCGGCACTGGTACCTCGACGGCAAGCTGGCGCACAAGCAGCACACCTTCGACGACCACGTCGCGGTGGCGGACGGGCTGGCGCGCGACGGCCTCGTGGACCCGGCGCGGATCGCCACCCGGGGGCTCTCGGCCGGTGGGCTGCTGCAGGGCGCGGTGTTCAGCCAGCGCCCGGACCGCTGGCGGGCCGTGGTCGCGGAGGTGCCGTTCGTCGACGTGGTCACCACGATGTTCGACGCCTCGATCCCGCTGACCGTCACCGAGTGGGACGAGTGGGGCGATCCGCGGCGGCGGGCCGACTTCGACCGGCTGCTCGCCTACTCGCCGTACGAGAACCCGCCGGGGGCCGGCTCCCGGCCGGACCTGCTGGTGACCGGCGCCGTGCACGACCCCCGGGTGATGGTGCACGAGCCGGCGAAGTGGGTCGCGCGGCTGCGCGAGACCGACCCCGAGTGGTCGTCGCGCTGCCTGTTCCGCGTCGAGACCGGCGCGGGGGCGCACACGGGGCCGTCGGGGCGGTTCGGCCACCTGGCCTACGAGGCCGAGGTGTACGCCTGGGTGCTGGAGCGGCTCGCATGACGCCGCTCGCCCCGTCGTTGCACAGCGAGGTGCTCGAGGTCGCCCGGGCGCTGATCCGCTTCGACACCAGCAACGCGCCCGGGTTGGACGCGCACGAGACCGCACCGGCGGCGTACCTCCGCGACCACCTCGCCGGCGCCGGCGTCGACTGCGAGCTGGTCGCGCGCGACCCGCGGCGGGCCAACCTGGTGGCCCGGATTCCGGGCACCGACGCGGGCCATCCGTCGCTGGCGTTCGTCGGCCACCTCGACGTGGTGCCCGCGGACCCGCGGGACTGGACGCACCCGCCGTTCGCGGCGGTCGTCGACGAGGGCGGCTGGCTCTGGGGCCGCGGCGCGATCGACATGAAGGACGAGGTCGCCGCCCGCGCGGTCGCGATGGCCGAGCTCGCGCGGACCGGCTTCCGCCCGCGCGGCGACCTGTGGTTGATCGCGGTGGCCGACGAGGAGGACGGCACCGCGGACGTCGGCATGCGCTGGCTGCTCGAGGCGCGCCCCGACATCCGCCCCGACCTGGCGATCAACGAGGGCGGCGGCGAGCGGCTGCCGCTGGCCGACGGCCGGGTCGTGCAGACGGTCAGCATCGGCGAGAAGGGCACCTACCCGGTCCGGGTCGTGGCGGTCGGCGAGGCCGGGCACGCCTCGACCCCGGACGTGGGCGCCAACGCCGTACCCCTCCTCGGCGAGCTGCTGCGCCGCGTCGGCCGCGGCATGCCGACGCCCGAGGAGTCGCCGCACGTCGACGCGATGCTGTCGGTGCTCGTGGGCTCGTACGCCGATCGCGCTGCTGCCCTCCGCGCCGCGGCGGCCCTGCACCCGGTGCTCGCCCACGAGCTCCCCGCGCTGGCCGGTACGACGATGGCGCCGACGCTGCTGTCCGGCTCGGTCAAGCGCAACGTGATGCCCGCCCGCGCCTCCGTCGAGCTGGACTGCCGGATCCTCCCCGGCACCTCTGCTCTCGACGTCGAGCGCGCGGTCCGCGCTCGCCTCGGCACCGACGTCCCCTACGAGCTGGAGTGGCCCGAGCCCCTCATCGCCGGCAGCGCGTCGTCTCCCTCCACCGCGCTGATGGACGCCATCTCCCGGGTGCTCGTCGCCTCCGGCGACTCCGCGTCCCTGCTGCCGATGCTCTGCACCGGCTTCACCGACTCCGTCTACCTCCGCGAGGCCGGAACCCCCACGGCGTACGGCTTCTCGCCGTTCCGCTCCACCTCCGCCGAGGTCCTCACCGCCGGCTTCCACAACGCCGACGAGCGCGTCCACGTCGACGACCTGCTGCTCTCGGTCGAGTTCCACATCGCGCTCGCGCGGGAGCTGCTGGGCTGGTAGCAGGTCGCCGCGTTGCCAGGGATCGGCGGCGGACCTATCGGTCGGGGATGACGTCCCCCATGCCGAACAGCTCGCGCGCGGCAGCCCGGATGTCGGCGTCGGCGACGTCAGCGCCGGCTGCCAGGAATGCTCGGGCATCGAGCATCAGCTGGTTGGGTGCGGAGAGTTCGAGGGCGATGTTGTCGGGATCGCGGAAGTTGAGATGGTGGCCGAACTCCATGTGTCTGATGGGAGTGAACTCGACGCCGAGGTCAGCGAGGTGCCGCTCCCAGACCTCGAGCTCCTCCAATGTGTCGACGGGGAAGCCGAGGTGGTCGACGCCGATGCGGGCGTGGGTGAAGGCAGCGTTGTCCTGGCCCTCGTGCTGGGTCAGCGCGACAGTGAAGGCGTTGTGCCGGTTGATGAGCAGGCGAGTGGTGTCGAAGTCGAACATCGTCATCAGTCCCAGCACCTTGGTGTAGAACGTCTCGCTGGCATCGAGGTCGCTGACGGTCACTGCGAAGTGGTCCACTCCGGTCATGGCGAGCTTGGGTCGGTTGGTCACGGTCATGCCTTCCGTGCGGGACTCCTTGGGCTGAAGGTACCGGGTCTACCCGCCCAGTGGCTGACGCCGAGTGGCGCAGAGGCGACCCGCCGCGTTAGCCCCCACACGGGCGTGGCCGGCTGACCGCCCGGGCGCGCTCGGTAGCCGTCGCGTGCCGGTGTGGTCGACGAGGTAGCAGGCGCCGTGGGGGTCGCGCCAGAGGTAGATGCCGGGGAAGGGCTGCTGGACCTGCCACCGGCCGTGGGTCTTGACCCGGTGGTGGGGATGGTCATCGGCCCGTAGTTGCCCACGCCGGACGCGCGAGAGCTGTTGGGCTGACGTCGTCATCGTCCGACTGCGTCCCTTCGCCACGACCGGCGTGGTGCGGTGGGATCACCGGCCATAGTGATATCTGCAGGCCGCGATCCGGATCTCGTCATCGTCGAGTTTGTAGACGAGTCTGTGTTCGTCGGTGATGCGTCGCGACCAGTAGCCGGCGAAGTCGTGCTTGAGGGGCTCAGGCTTGCCGATGCCCTCGTTGCCGTTGCGCATGACGTCTCGGATCAGCAGATTGACTCGCTTGAGAACCTTACGGTCCTGAGCCTGCCACCAGAGGTAGTCCTCGCAGGCGTTGCTGTCCCAGACCAGCCGCATCCTCAGTCGGCATCCATCAGAGCGTGTGCCTCGCCAGCACCGCTCTCCAGGCGCTCCATGGCGTCGAGGAGACGGCGCGCGTTGGCGGGGGCACGCATCAGGTAGGCGGTCTCGCGAAGGGACTCGAAGTCTTCCAGTGACACGATCACAACCGGCTCGTGGCCGGCGCGCGTGATCACGACCTCCTCACGGTCGTTGACGACGCTGTCGAGCACCTCTGCGTAGCGAGCCCTCGACTCGGTGTAGCTCATTGTCCTCATCGTTCCTCCTGTACAGGAAAGCGTACATGTCAAGCGAGAAGGCTACGACAGCCCCAGGATCGTCCCGTCGTCGGCGAGGTCGATGCGGGAGGCCGACGGATCGCGCGGCAGCCCGGGCATCGTCATCATGTCGCCGCAGACGACGACCACGAAGCCGGCGCCGGCCGACAGCCGCACCTCGCGGACGTGCAGCTCGTGCCCCGAGGGCGCGCCGAGGAGGGACGGGTCGGTGGAGAACGAGTACTGGGTCTTCGCGACGCAGACGGGCAGCGCGCCGTACCCGTCCCGCTCGATGCGCTGCAGCCGCCGGCGAGCCTTCGCGTCCCAGGTGACCTGGCCGGCGCCGTACAGCCGCTCGGCGATCGCCGAGACCTTCTCGCTGAGGGAGAGGTCGTCGGGGTAGGTGAACGAGAAGGAGTACGGCGACGGCGCGTCGAGCGCGGCCAGCACACCCTTGGCGAGATCGTGGGCGCCGGCGCCGCCGTCGGCGAAGTGCGTGGCCGGGAAGGCGGCGACGCCCGCGGACGCACAGAGCGAGACGACGCGGGCGACCTCGGCGTCGGTGTCGGTCGGGAAGCGGTTGACCGCGACCACGCACGGGATGCCGTAGACCTCGCGGACGTTGTCGAGGTGCCGCCGCAGGTTCACCATCCCCGCGGAGGCGGCGGCGAGGTCCTCGGTGCCGAGGTCGGCGAGGGGTACGCCGCCGTGGTACTTCAGCGCCCGCACGGTCGCGACGACCACGGCGACGTCGGGCCGCAGGCCGGACTTGCGGCACTTGATGTCGACGAACTTCTCCGCGCCGAGGTCCGCCCCGAACCCCGCCTCGGTCACCACGATCTCGGCCAGCCGCAGGCCCGCGCGGGTCGCCATCACCGACGAGCAGCCGTGCGCGATGTTCGCGAACGGGCCGCCGTGCACGAACGCCGGCGCGCCCTCGAGCGTCTGCACCAGGTTGGGCGCGAGCGCGTCGCGGAGCAGGGCCGCCATCGCGCCGTCGGCGCCGAGGTCGCGCGCGGTCACCGGCGTGGTCGACCGCGAGTAGCCGACGACGATGTCGCCGATCCGGCGCTTCAGGTCCGCCCACGACTCGGTGAGGCAGAAGATCGCCATCAGCTCCGAGGCGACCACGATGTCGAAGCCGTCCTCGCGCGGGAAGCCGTTCGCGTGCCCGCCCAGGCCCACCACGACGGAGCGCAGCGCGCGGTCGTTCACGTCGAGCACGCGCTTCCAGGTCACGCTGCGCACGTCGATGTCGAGCTCGTTGCCGTGGTGCACGTGGTTGTCGATCAGCGCCGCCAGCAGGTTGTTGGCCGCCGCGAGCGCCGCGAAGTCGCCGGTGAAGTGCAGGTTGATGTCGGTCATCGGCACCACCTGGCTGTAGCCGCCGCCCGCCGCGCCGCCCTTCATGCCGAACACCGGGCCCATCGACGGCTCCCGCAGGCAGGCGACGGTACGCCGCCCGAGCCCGTGCAGCGCGTCGGTCAGCCCGACAGTGGTCGTGGTCTTGCCCTCCCCCGGCGGCGTCGGCGAGAGCGCCGTCACCAGCACCAGCCGGCCCAGCTGGTCACCCTGCGGCCGGTCGGCCAGCGACGCGAGGTAGACGGGGTCGACCTTGGCCTTGAAGTGGCCGTACGGCACCAGGTGCCGCTCCTCGATCCCGAGCGTCTCCGCGGCCACGTCCCGGATCGGGCGCAGCGTCGCGGCGTTGGCGATCTCGATGTCCGACAGCACTGTCGACCACTCCCTCCCTGCCCACCGCGCACGCTAGCCGACCAGCGATCCCGCCGGGCGGACAACAGTCACGTCAACGGTCGGCGCCAGGTGGCCACACCCTCGTCGAGGTGCAGCTCGCCGTCGGTCTGCTCGGCGGCCTCGGGGTCGTGGGTGGCGAGCACGACGACCGCGCCGCGGGCGGCCTCGGCGCGCAGCGCGGCCACCATCCGCTCGCGGTTGGCGGCGTCGAGGTCGCTGGTGGACTCGTCGGCGAGCAGCACCCGCGCCTGCGCCGCGAACGCGCGGGCCAGCGCGACCCGCTGCTGCTGGCCGCCGGACAGCTCCTCGATCAGGTGGTTGCCGCTCTCGGGCAGCCCGACCAGCTCCAGCGCCGCGGCGGTACGGCGGGCGGCGTCCGCCGCGGGGACGCCGAGCCCGAGCAGCGGCACCATCACGTTCTCGGCCGCGGTCAGCGAGGACGCCAGCCCGTTGCCCTGCGGCACCAGCACCACGCCGAGGGCGGCGGCCTGCTCCCGGTCGACCAGCGCCGTGCCGCCGACGGTGGCCCGCCCGGCGTACGGCCGCAGCGCGGCGCCGAGCGCCCACAGCAGCGAGGACTTGCCGGCGCCGGACGGGCCGGTGACGGAGAGGAACTCGCCGGGCCGGACGCTCAGGTCGACCCCATGCAGGGCGACGAGGTCGCCGTAGCGGACCTCGAGACCGGTGCCCACCAGGTCAGTCATCGCCGGCCTCCTCGCGGATCAGCTGGTAGACCCCGTCGGCGTGGTGGAACCGCACCAGCGTCCCCGGCAGCAGGTCCTCGCGGACGTGCGCGGGCAGGGGCAGGAAGCCGTCCGGCGTGACCACGGCGTACTCCTCGCCGCTGCGGCCCTCGCCGCCGACCCGCCCGTCGCGGATGGTGATCGTGCGCGGCAGCCGGCCGGCGACGTCGGGGTCGTGGGTCACCAGCACGACGGTGGTGCCGAGGTCGCGGTTGAGCCGGGCGAGCCGGTCGAGCACCCGGTCGCGGGCCTCGTGCTCGAGCTGGCTGGTGGGCTCGTCGGCGAGCAGCAGGCCGGGCCGCGACGCCATCGCGACGGCGAGCGCGGCGAGCTGGAGGTGGCCGGGGCTGAGCTCGGCGAGCGGCCGGTCGGCCTCCGCCTCCAGCCCGACGTCCGCGAGCACGACCTCGGGCCCGGGCAGCTCCTTGCCGGCCCGGTGGGCGGCGCCCTGGGCGAACCGGACGTTCTCGCGCGGGGTGAGGTAGGGCAGCAGGTTGCGGCCGGCGCCCTGCAGCATCAGCGACACGTCGCGGGCGCGCAGGTCGTCGAGCTCCCTGACGGTGGCCTTCGAGAGCTCGACCCCGCCGACGAGCACCTTGCCGGCGCTCGGCCTGAAGACGCCCGCGAGCAGGCTGAGCAGCGTCGACTTGCCGGCGCCGGACGGGCCGAGCAGCCCGACCATCTCGCCGGGCTCCACCCGGAGGTCGACGCCGGAGAGCGCCGCGACCTCGTGGCCCTCGGAGCGGTAGATGTGCACCAACCCGCGGGTGCCGACCCGCAGGCCCGCCCGGTGTCGACCGGTCACAGCGCCTCCCGGAGCCGTCGCAGCTCGGCCCGCGCGGCGAGCGTCCGCCCGATCAGCAGGCTGCCCGCGCCGAGCACCACCAGCGCGACCAGCGCGGCCGCGCCCGCGGCCCACCACGCCGGGCCGAGGTCGAGCGTCGAGACCTCGGGGGCGACGGCGAACAGCGGCACCAGCGGCATCGCGAGGTTCGCGCCGACCAGGCCCGCCGCCGTGCCCGCGAGTACGCCGACCAGCACGGCCGGGAGCTGCGCGGCCACCGCCACCCGGCGTACCGACCGGCCCGGCAGGCCGCTCATCCGCAGCGCGGCCAGGTCGCGGGTGCGCAGCCGCCACGCGCTGACCGCACTCACGAGCAGGACCAGCAGCGCGATCAGGATCGCGACCGCGCCGACCAGGCCGGCGAGCTGGAGGCTCCAGGTGGGGGTCGCCTCGTCGTACCCGCGGACGGTCTCCGCGAGCGTCGTGGTGTCGGCGACCGCGATCCCGCGCCGGTCGAGGGCCCTCGTCACCGCCGCGAGCAGCGCGGGGTCGTCGTCGGCGAACCAGATCTCGACCTGCGCGGCCGGCGAGACCAGGCGGCCGCGCTGGATCGTCTCGAGGTCGGTCACGTTGGTCTGCGGGCCGGACGCCGGCACCCGGTCGAGCGTGCCGACCTCGGTCGCGTCCTGGGACTCGCCGTCGAGCGCGGTCAGCTGGAAGCTCTCGGGCGTGCCACCCGGCGGGAGGCCGCCGGCGACCAGGGCCGGTACGACGGTGGGCAGCCACTCCTGCTGGAGGGTGAGCAGCGTGGTGCCGCCGCCCTGCGAGGCGATCGTCAGCTCCTCGGGCGCGCCCGAGGACGCGACGAGCTGTCCCTGGCGGCCGTCGTCCGTGGCGGACCACTGGCCGGCCGGGCCGAGCGGCACGACCTCGCCGGACGGCCGGGCGGTCAGGTTGCGCAGCGTCGCGGCGCCGGTGATCCTCGCCCCGGGAAGGCTGGCCACCCAGACGCCGACGAGGCGGCAGCCGTCGCGGCAGCTCACCGCCTTGGTGAACGAGACGCGGTCGCGGCCGGCCGGCACCGTGCCGAGCGTGCTGCGCAGGATCTCGCCGGAGTCGAGGGCCAGGTCGAGCCCGAGGCGGACGTCCTCGCGCGCGCCGTCGACCGCGATCGAGTCGAGCGTCGAGCCCTCGACGTCGACGGTGACCTCCGCGGCGGTGAGCCTGATCGAGGTGTCGGGGGGCGTCCGCAGCGCGTCCCACGTCGAGGGGTCCGGGGCGCCGCCCGGGAAGAGCGCGATGCGCGGGAACTCGTCCGGCACGACCGCGACCGTCTCCTTGGCGGCGACGCCGGGCTGGACCATCCGGACCACCGGCGTGACCTTCGTGCCGTCCGGGTCGACCTCGTCGAGGGCGGCGCGGACGTCGGGCAGCTCCGGGTTCAGCATCGTGACGATCCGGGCCGCGCCGATCTCCTGCTCCGCGGCGGCGGTGCGATTGCGCTGGCCGACGGCCAGCGCGTCGGCGGAGAAGACGGCGAGCGCGGTCGCCAGGGTGATGATCGCGACGATGCGGCGGGTCGCGGGGTTGCGGGCGGCGTCGAGGATGCTGACGCCCGCGCGCACCCGGCCGCGGCGCAGCAGCCGGCGTCCGAGCACGGCGGACGTCGGCGTCGTGAGATGCGCCAGCACGAGTCCGACCACGATCGCCAGGAGGCCGGGCGCGATCAGCGCGGCCGGGCCGTCCAGCCCACCGGCCGCGAAGACGAGGACGACGCCGCCGGCTCCGGCGATCAGCACCGCGTCGGTCGCACCGAGCGCCCACCGGCCGCTGCGCGGCGGCACCCGGCGCAGCAGCCGGTCGACCGGCTCGCGGGCGACCCGGGCCGCGGCGAGGGTGGTGACCCCGACCAGGATCAGCGCGCCGAGGAGCACTGCGGCCAGGAACGGCCAGCGCAGCTCGATCGCCGGGCTGCCGGGGAGCACGGTGCCGCGGGCGACGTACGCCGCCAGCAGGGCGAGGGCGGCGCCGGGCAGCACGGCGATCAGCGCGAGCGGCAGCAGCTCGGCCAGCAGCAGGCGACGGGCGCCTGCCCGGCCGCGCCCGCGCAGGCGGGCGACGGCGACCTCCGGGCGGCGCTGCTCGGTGACCGCGGCCAGCACCAGCCAGAGGACGACGACCGCGAGCAGGCCGAGCTGGGCCACCAGCAGCGGCACCGTCACCCGCGACTGCTCGATCTGGGACTGGACGTTCCTGTCCAGGCTCGGCAGCTGGGAGACGACGGTGATCGAGGGAACGCCGGGCTCGGGGATGCGCGTGGCGAGGCCGTCGACCCCCGAGCCGAGCTCCTGCAGCTCGTCGACGCCAACCCGCTCCGGGTCGAGGACGAAGTCGGCCTTGCTCACCGTCGCCGGGAACGGCTCGCTCCCGCCGCCGAACGACTCGCGCGCGGTCAGCCAGGCGTCGTGCTGGAGCTCCGTGGAGAGGCCGTCGGTCACGACGGTCCCGGAGCGGCCGGTCAGCGCCTGGCCGAACCAGTAGTCCGAGGGCACCTGCTCGTACACGCCGACGACGAGCAGCCGGCTCGGCAGCTCGGAGGGCCCGGTGGCCCGGAACGTGCGGCCCGGGCGGAGGCCGAAGTTCCTCGCGTCCGCGACGCTGACGGCGACCTCGTTCGCCGCCGTCGGGCAGCCGCCCTCGGCGAACGCGACGTGCGCGCACTGGTCGCTGCGCCACAGCAGCTCGCCGGACGGCTCGCGGCCGTCGCCCGCGTCGGTGCTGGCTGTGGACGAGAGGCCGAGCACGGGCTCCTCGAGGAGCCCGCGGAGCTCCTCGGGGAGGTTGAGCGCCACCTGCTCCGGCTGCTGGGCCGGCACGGGCCGGAAGCCGGTCTCGCCCGGCGACTGGGCGAGCTGGACGCCACGGCCCGCCACGGTCGTCTGCTCGAGCACGACCCGTGTCGCCGACTGCTGCATCGCACGGAAGTACAGCGGCGCCACCGCCACCGACGCGACCAGCAGCGCCGCGAGCGCCATGACCGCGGCCGCCTGCAGCGGCCGGTACCGCCAGCGCCTCACCTCAGCGGCCGAGCAGCCGCTCGACCCGCTCGACCTTGGCGCTCAGCTGGCCCTCCCAGCCGGGGCGGATGTCGGCCTTGAGCACCAGCCCGACCCGGGGCGAGACCTCGGCGACCACGTCGACGGCCCGCTTCACGACCGCCATCACCTCGTCCCACTCCCCCTCGACGTTGGTGAACATCGCGTTCAGCTCATAGGGCAGCCCGGACTCCCGCACCACCCGGACGGCCGCGGCGACGGCCTCGGACACGCTGCCGGTCTCGTCACCGGTGGTCGGGGAGATGCTGAACGCGATGATCATGCGGCCACCGTAGCCAACGCCGAGTCGGCGCGGTCTCAGTTGAGACTGCGCCGACTCGGCGTCGCTGGCTCAGCCCCGGCGGAGGTTCCGGAGGACGAACTGCATGATGCCGCCGTTGCGGTAGTAGTTCGCCTCGCCGGGGGTGTCGATCCGGACGGTCGCGTCGAACTCGACGTCACCGGCCCGCACCTTGACGGTCCTGGGCGTGCGGCCCTCGTTGAGCTCCGTGATGCCGGTGATCGCGAACTCCTCCTCGCCGGTCAGACCGAGCGACTCGGCGTTCTCCCCCTGCGGGAACTGCAGCGGGATGACGCCCATGCCGATCAGGTTGGAGCGGTGGATGCGCTCGTAGGACTCGGCGATGACGGCCTTCACACCGAGCAGCGCGGTGCCCTTGGCCGCCCAGTCGCGCGACGACCCCGAGCCGTACTCCTTGCCCGCCAGCACGACGAGCGGGGTGCCGGCGGCGAGGTAGTTCTCCGACGCCTCGAAGACCGTGGTGACGCTCTGCTCACCACTGGCACCCGCGGTGAAGTCGCGGGTGACGCCGCCCTCGGTGCCCGGCGCGAGCTGGTTGCGCAGCCGGATGTTCGCGAACGTGCCGCGGATCATCACCTCGTGGTTGCCGCGGCGCGAGCCGTAGGAGTTGAAGTCCCGCTGCTCGACGCCGTGCTCGGCGAGGTACCTCCCCGCCGGCGAGTCCTTCTTGATCGCGCCGGCCGGGCTGATGTGGTCGGTCGTGACCGAGTCGCCCAGCTTGAGCAGCACCCGCGCGCCCTCGATGTCCGAGACCGGCTCCGGCTCGTCGGGCATGCCGTCGAAGTAGGGGGGCTTGCGGACGTACGTCGACTCCTGGTCCCACTCGAAGATCTTGCCCTCGGGGGTCGGCAGCGATCGCCACTGCTCGTCGCCGGCGAACACGTCCCGGTAGCTCTCACCGAACATGTCGGAGGTGATCGCCTGCCGGATGGTGTCCTCGACCTCGGCCGGTGAGGGCCAGATGTCCTTGAGGAACACGTCGTTCCCGTCCGCGTCCTGGCCCAGCGGGTCGCCGAACAGGTCGGTGTCCATGGTGCCGGCGAGCGCGTAGGCGACGACCAGCGGCGGGGACGCGAGGTAGTTCATCTTCACGTCCGGGTTGATCCGGCCCTCGAAGTTGCGGTTGCCCGACAGCACCGAGACGACCGCGAGGTCCTTCTCGTTGACGGCCGCCGACACCTCGGGGATCAGCGGGCCGGAGTTGCCGATGCAGGTGGTGCAGCCGTAGCCGACCAGGTTGAAGCCGAGCTTGTCGAGGTACGGCGTGAGGCCGGACCTCTCGTAGTAGTCCGAGACCACCTTCGAGCCCGGTGCCAGGGTCGTCTTCACCCACGGCTTGCGGGTCAGGCCCCTCTCGACGGCCTTCTTGGCCAGCAGCGCCGCGCCGATCATCACCGACGGGTTGGAGGTGTTCGTGCACGACGTGATCGCGGCGATCGTGACCGCGCCGTGGTCGAGCGTGAACCTGGTGCCGTCCTCGAGCGTGACCTCGATCGGGTCGCTCGCGCGGCCGCCGCCGGTCGCCGCGGCGCTGAAGTGCACCGGGGCGGCCTCGCCGTGGCCGTTGGCCGGCGGGTCGGAGGCCGGGAAGGACTCGGCCACCGCCTCGTCGTACCCGCTCTCGTCACCGGCCGTGTCGACGTAGTCCTTCAGCGCGGCCCGGAAGCCCTCCTTGGCCGCGGCGAGCTCGACGCGGTCCTGCGGGCGCTTCGGGCCGGCGATCGAGGGTACGACGGTCGCGAGGTCGAGCTCGAGCCGCTCGCTGTAGCGGGGCTCGGCGTCGGGGTCGTGCCAGAGGCCCTGGGCCTTGGCGTAGGCCTCGACGAGCGCGAGCTGCTCCTTCGGGCGGCCGGTCAGCTCGAGGTACTTCACGGTCTCCTCGTCGATCGGGAAGACCGCGATGGTCGAGCCGAACTCGGGGCTCATGTTGCCGATCGTGGCGCGGTTGGCCAGCGGCAGCGCGGAGACGCCGGGGCCGTAGAACTCCACGAACTTCCCGACCACGCCGTGCTTGCGCAGCATCTCGGTGATGGTGAGCACCAGGTCGGTGGCGGTCGAGCCCTCGGGCAGGTCGCCGGAGAGCTTGAAGCCGACCACGCGCGGGATCAGCATCGACACCGGCTGGCCGAGCATCGCGGCCTCGGCCTCGATGCCGCCCACGCCCCAGCCGACGACGCCGATGCCGTTGACCATGGTGGTGTGCGAGTCGGTGCCGACGCAGGTGTCGGGGTAGGCGACGGTGTTGCCGTCCTCGTTCTCGCGGGTGAAGACCGTGCGGGCGAGGTGCTCGATGTTGACCTGGTGCACGATGCCGGTGCCCGGCGGGACGACCTTGAAGTCGTCGAAGGCGCCCTGGCCCCAGCGGAGGAACTGGTAGCGCTCGCGGTTGCGCTCGTACTCGATCGCCACGTTGCGCTCGAAGGCCTCCGGCGTACCGAAGACGTCGGCGATCACGGAGTGGTCGATGACCATCTCGGCGGGCGCGAGCGGGTTGATCCGCGACGGGTCACCGCCGAGGTCGGCCATCGCCTCGCGCATGGTGGCGAGGTCGACGACGCACGGGACGCCGGTGAAGTCCTGCATGATCACGCGCGCCGGCGTGAACTGGATCTCCTTGTCCGGCTCCGCGTCTGCGTCCCACCCGGCGAGCGCTCTGATGTCGTCGGCGGTGATGTCCGCGCCGTCCTCGGTGCGCAGCAGGTTCTCGAGCAGCACCTTGAGGCTGAACGGCAGGCTCTCGACGTCGAGCCCCTCGCCCGCCACGGCGTCGAGGCGGAAGATCTCGTAGGACTTGCCGTCCACGTCCAGGGTGCTCTTGGCACCGAAGCTGTCCTGACTGGCCACAGCAGTCATCTCCTGAGTCGTCGTCGCTGTCCAACACGGGGTCTGGACCGGGGTCTGGTCGCGTCCCCATCCTGCCGCCGGGCGCGAGCGCCGGGGAAGGAAGGCTCGCCTTAGTTCCGGTACTCGGCCCGGGTCCGTGATATCTCTTGACGTCAAGATACATGCCGCCGAGACGTCCTTCCACCACCTGTCCTGCCGAGGTGCTCCCCCCGGGGGTAGGTTCCTGTGACCGTGCGCACCTACCTCCGCCTCTTCGTCGCGGGGTTCCGGCGCCAGTCCACCTACCGCCTCGCCGCGCTCGGCGGCCTGCTCGCGAACACCACCTTCGGACTGCTCAAGGTCGCGGTCCTCTTCGCCGCGGTGCGCGCCTCCGGCGGCGAGCTCGCGGGGTACGACGTCGCGACGATGAGCGCCTACATCTGGATCTCTCAGGGGATGCTGGGCTCGGTCAACCTCATGGGTCGTACCGAGATCGCCGAGCGGATCCGGTCGGGCGACATCGCGGTCGACTTCCTGCGCCCGGTCGACGTGCACCTGTCCAGCGTGACGACCGAGGTGGGTCGGTCGGTGTTCGCACTGATCCCCCGCGGCCTGCCGTCGGTCGTCATCGGCGCGCTCCTGGTCGGCATGGCGACTCCGGAGAGCCCCACGGCCTACCTGCTCGGCGCGCTCAGCCTGCTCCTCGGCATCGTCGTGTCGGCGACGACGGTCTTCCTGGTCGGCGCCACCGGCTTCTGGCTGGTCGAGACCCGCGGCGTGGCGGTCCTCTACATGGTCGTCTCGGGCTTCCTGGCCGGCCTGTTCGTGCCGATCGCGATGTTCCCGGACTGGCTCTACGCGCTCGCCACCGCCACCCCGTTCCCGTCGATGATGATGTACCCGGTCGACATCTTGTCCGGCCGCGTGGGCGGAGCGGACTCGGCCGGCCTGGTCGGCCTGCAGGTGCTCTGGCTGGCGCTGACGGTCGGCCTCGGCCAGCTGGCCACGCACGCCGGCCGCCGGCGCCTGGAGGTGCAGGGTGGTTGACCTCGCGCCGTACCGCGCGGTGCTCGCGTCGCGGCTGCGCTCCCAGCGCAGCTACCGCGCGAACTTCCTCCTCGACCTGGCCAGCTCCCTGCTGGTCGGCGTCGTCGAGCTCGCCGAGGTGTGGGTCCTCTTCCGTGCCGTCGAGCGCCTGGGCGGCCTCGACTTCGCCGCGATCCTGCTCGTCTTCGGCCTGGCCGACCTCACGTTCTCGCTCGCGGATCTGGCCTTCGGCCACTGCGACACGCTCCCCACCTACCTGCGGGCCGGGACGCTCGACGTGTTCTACCTGCGACCGCAGCCGCTGCTGCTCCAGCTGATCACGAGCGAGATCTCGCTGCGCCGGCTGGCCCGTGCCGCCGTGGGCCTCGTGGCGCTGGTCGCCGGCCTGGCGGTCAACGACGTGCGCTGGGAGGTCGACGCCGTCGCCCTGCTCGCACTCGCCCTGGTCAGCGGCGTCGCCACGTTCTCCGCGATGTTCGTCTGGGCCGCGGGGGCGCAGTTCTACCTCCTCGACGGAGCCGAGGCGACCAACGCGTTCGTGTACGGCGGGCGCTACGCCGCCACGCAGCCCGCGTCCGTGTGGGGCCGGCCGCTCGTGCTGGTCTTCGGCTTCTTCTTCCCGATGGCGTTCACGGCGTACCTGCCGGTCGTGACGCTGCTCGGGCTCCCCGGCCCGGACTGGATGCCGGGCTGGCTGGGCTGGTGCGCCCCGCTCGCCGCGCTCTGGGCCTGGGCGCTGGCGCTGGCGACCTGGCGCGCCGGCGTACGTCACTACCAAGGAGGCGGCGGATGATCGTCGAGACGGACGGCCTCGGCCGCGACTTCAAGGTGCGGGGCGGGATGCGGCGCCGCACGGTCGTCGCCGTCGACGACCTCACGCTGCGGATCGAGGCGGGCGAGGCGGTCGGCTACATCGGCGCGAACGGCGCCGGGAAGTCGACCACGATCAAGATGCTCACCGGCATCCTCGTGCCCACCCGCGGGTCCGTGACGACGTGCGGCCTGCGACCGGTGCCCGACCGCAGGCGGCTGGCGCGCGAGGTCGGCGTCGTCTTCGGGCAGCGCACCCAGCTGTGGTGGGACCTGCCGGTCCGCGAGTCCCTGCGGATCCTCGCCGCCATCCACTCTCTCGGCGCGACCGCCGAGCGCGAGCGGACCGACGAGCTGGTCGAGCGGCTCGAGCTCGCCGGGTTCCTCGGGACGCCGGTGCGCCAGCTCTCCCTCGGCCAGCGGATGCGCGCCGAGGTGGCGGCGGCGCTGCTCCACTCCCCACGCCTGGTGATCCTCGACGAGCCGACCATCGGCCTCGACGTGCTGTCGAAGCAGCGGCTGCGGGAGTTCCTCATCGAGGAGCGGCGGCTGCACGGAACCACGCTGCTCCTCACCACCCACGACATGGGCGACGTCGAGCGGCTCTGTGACCGCATCGTGCTCGTCGACCGCGGCTCGCAGGTCTTCGACGGCACCCTGGCCGGGCTCTCCCGCACCGTCGGCGCCGAGCGGGTGCTCGTGGTGGACCTGGCCGAGCCGACGCCCGACCTCGACGACATCGCCGACACCCGCCACCTCGGCAGCGAGGGCGACGGCCTGCGGCAGCGCCTCGCCTTCGACCCCGACGCGACGACCGCCGCGCGCGTGCTCGCCGCGCTCGCCGGCCGGGCCGAGGTGGTCGACCTGGCCGTCGAGGAGCCGGAGGTCGAGGAGATCGTCCGGCGCGTGTACGCGGCGAGACGCTGAGAGCGCCGACTCGGCACCCTCAGAGCCGGCAGTAGCGCCAAGTTGGCGGGGCTACTTCAGGGCCGTGTAGTTAGGGCGTTGTGGTGGTTGTCATGGGGGCTCGCCCGTTGAGGATCTTGATGTCGAGGTGGGCGTTGTAGCCGGAGGCGGGAGAAGGTCTGCGTAGGTAGTCTGGGAGTCGACGCGCGATCTCCAGGAGGTGCCAGATGACCGGGGCTCACGACACCGACGACAGCGGCTTGGCCGAGACCCTGGACTCCTTCCGCACTGGCGAGGAGATCTCCGAGGGCGACGCGATGACCATTGCGAAGACTGAGCTCGTCGCCGTCCGCAATGAGAGTTACGACCACGAGCCGCTGCGGCGTACGGCCGCGTCGAGCGCCGCCGAGATCGAGGCCGAGTTCAGCGGCTGAGCCGTGCTGTGCTCTGCCGAGGCACCTTCTCGGCGGTAGACTCAGGACAGGAGGTGCCCCGATGACCGCTCGGAACGTCCCGCTCAGCGAGCACGGTCGTGAATACGTCGCTGCTGTTGTCGAGCGTGGCGGAGCCAAGGACGCGGCCGAGGTCGTCGACTTCGCACTTCGGAAGATGGAAGCTGATCGAGGGGCGCGCGAGGCGAAGGTCGAGGCATTCCGTGATGCCGTGCGGACCGGTCTTGACGATCTGGACAACGGCCGGTTCACGGCAGTCGCTGTCGATGACCTCCCCTCGTTCATCGACGGGCTGAGCCCGCGACTGTCTCAGGGCACGCCAGGGCAGTAGTGCCCACACCTCACATCTCTGTCTCGGCGCAGAGCGACGTCGCGCATGCGCTCGAGTGGTCTTTCGAGAACTTCGGAGCCGGCGCCGAGGCACGTTACGCGGCGCTCATTGCAGCGGCAATCGCGCATGCCGCCCAGGATCCGAACGCTGCTGGATTCAAGAAACGCACCGAACTGCCTGGCGACGTGCTCAGTTGGCACCTGTCGCAGAGCGTCATGCACAGCGTCGGAGGACGGGTGCGCAAACCACGGCACCTCCTCGTCTGCCGCTGGGTCGACGGGCAGCTCCAGGTCGCTCGGCTCCTCCACGAGGCCCAGGACCCGGCCCTGAACTTCGACCCGACAACCGACTGGGAGTAGATCCCGATCCGTCGCAAACCGGCGAAGAAGTCCACTCCGGCCGCGGTTTCGTCCCAGACCCGCGTGATGATCGACCCGCCGGTGCGCCACGCGATCCGCATCAGCTCGGTGATCGCACTCTTGGAGCACTGCGTGGCCAACCAGGCGACCTGCTGGTCGAACCCGTAAGTGTGACCGACGCCGTGGCGAGCCCACGGCACCTGCCGCACCGTCGGTCCGTGGACCGGGCAGTCCACCCCAGGCGCGTCGGCCTCGAGGAACACCTCCATGACACCGAGGTCCAGGCTTCGCCACCGTCGGCGCCCCTCACCGCGGTCGGACCTGGACGACGACGCCGCCATCGGCGTCCTCGTCACATCAGTGCAGGTCAGAGCCGGTTCTCGTCAGCAAGGCGACGCACTCGACGTGGTGCGTCATCGGGAACACACAGGGGACGCCACGCGGGATTGCGCTCCTCTGCGTGCGACTGCGACTGAGGACTGAAAACGACCCGCTGACCTGCGACGATGTCGGCTTCGACCGCTGTTGGTGCCAGCGAGCGATTGAGCGGCTTTGCGAATCAAAGTGCGCCCAAACCGCGCCCAGTTGCGGCGCAGGCGCAGTCGCCCACAAACGCCCACAGGCCGTCGCGGTGGTGGTCACTTATTCTGTTGCAAGTGACCACCTGCGAGGTAGAGTTGTTCCATGAGCGAGTCGATAACGATCAACCCGGCGCACCTGTCCGAGGACGACTGGGCCACACTTCGCGCGTTCCTGGAATCGGCCAAGGCGCGTGGCGAGGTCGTCGATGTCTCCGCCCGGGTGGAGCTGCTGTCCCCGGCCGAGGTCGCCAACCGGCTGGGCATGTCGCGTACGACCGTGCTGCGCCGGATCGCCGACGGCGACCTGTTGGCAACGAAGGTCGGCACCCATCACCGCATCCCACTGGCCGAGTTCGAGCGCTATAGCCACGAACTGATGCGGCGGATGGCCGAGGCCAGCGCCGCCGACATCGAGGCCGAGCTGTTCGGTGAATGAGTCCGCGGTCCTGTTCCTGGACGCGAACACCCTCGCCTCCCCTGTCACGCGAACGCTGGTCATCGCCGGCGCCCGCACCGACGGGCTGCGGGCCGTCTGGTCGCGCCATGTCGAAGCCGAGGCCGACCGGCACACCCGGGGCACCTCGATGCGAGTCTCAACGCTGCGCATCGACGTCTTGGGCATGGAACTGTCTCGCTCATCAAGGAGGGCCAAGGGTCTGGTGACGGCCTCCGTGCAGGATCGCCAGGTCATGGCCGACGCGATCCACGCCGGAGCTCGCTATCTGATTACCACCGATGTGGACGACTTCGCCTTCGAGGACATGGCCGACCACGAGATGAGCGCGGTCAACCCCGATTACTTCATGGCCATCCGGTTCAGCGAGTTCGCGTATCGGGGCGGCGTGGACCTGCTTGCGGAGGTGGCGAAGAACCCGCCGCGCACCCCAGCGGATGTGCATCGCATGCTGGGCCGACGTCATCCCCACCTGACGACACGGTTCGCCGACCTCTACGACTGCGCTCCCGTGCCCGCAGACGCCGACCAGCCTGGCATGCGGTTCCGCGGTGTTGCCTGTGTGCGCTGCGAAGCCCACCTCGACGACGATGCCGGTCTGCGGCTCGGGCTGTGCGTGCGTCACCGTCAATCGTGACTCCTGATCCCCGATTCGAGCTCAATTACGACCTGTAGTCACTTCTCACGTAGAGCTCGAACTGACGGTTTGACAAGAGGGCTCGGTATCAGCAGCAGCCGTGTCGGTCGTCGCCCGTGGCGGCGGGATCGGTCGAGAGTCGGTCGAGACGCCCGGTGCTGATGGCGGCGCCGATCTGGTAGGCCTGGGCGACGGGGACGACCTCGGCGTCGGGGTGCTCCTCTAGCCAGGGCATGGCGTCCTCGGGCGAGGTGAAGTAGTGCACCTGGTTGCAGAACGACGAGCGGATCGAGGCCTCATGCCCGGGGTTGACCAGGGACACCACCGCGGTGGCCGGCTCCACGCTGGTCACACCGGCGGGGTCGACGCTGACCCGGATCGCCACTCCGCTGACCGGCGAAACCGACTCCACCCGCGCGGCGCGTTCGAGGAGTGCGGGGTAGATCAGTGTGTCCAGGGCACACCAGGTATAGAGCTCCTCGCCGGCCACGGTGAACCGGTGCACCGTGGGGCGCAGGGTGAGTCCCTGACCGACGATGCGGCCCTGGTCGTCATACTCGGTGTCCGGCACGGCCGCCAGGCCACGGCGCACGTCCTCCACGGTGCCGCCCGATGCCACGGAGAGCTGCTCGAGGGTCACGGGGTCGCCGTCGAGGAGCAGCCGCAGCAGCGGGATGTGCAAGGCGGCGTCCAAGCCGGTCTGCTCGGTGTTTGTGAGCCGGTCGGTCAGCTCGGTGCTGAGGTTCGACATGTGGGGTGCCTCCATTTCTGTGCGGTGGCCTTCTCTGGGGGTGGTGCCTACTGCGGATCAGGCGCAGCAGGACAGCTTCGAGACGTCGGTGGTGAAGGACTTGGCGACGAGCCGGATGCCCTCGGCCATGGTCAGGTAGGGCGCCCACGCGTCGGCGACCTCGGTGATGGTCTTGCCGAGGACGTGTACGCCGGCGGCGGCCAGCTCGCCGGCATCCCTGGCGACCGCGGTCAGGCCCAGGATCTCGCCGGTGTCGGCGTTGACGGCCATCTTGATGAAGCCGCGGGTGTCCCGGTTGACCCGCGCCCGGATCAGGTAGGTCAGCGGCAGCACCCGGCACTCGCAGCGGATCCCGGCGGCGGCGATCTCCTTCTCGGTCATCCCGACCGCCCCGATCGCGGGGCTGGTGAACGTCACCCGCGGCAGCCGGGTGTAGTCCACCGACCGATCCGAGGCGGCGAAGGCGTTCTCGGCGGCCATCGTGCCGTGGTAGGCCGCGACGTAGACGAACTCGGGGTGCCCGGTCACATCTCCGGCGGCCCAGATCCGCGGGTTGGAGGACTGCAGCCGGTCGGTCACCAAGATCTCTCCGACCTGGCCGGTCTTCACTCTCACCGCGTCCAGGTCGAGGCCGTCGGTGACCGGCCGGCGGCCAAGCGCAACCAGGACCCGGCCGGCGCGGAACTCCTGCGCACCTCCGGACACGTCTGCGGTGGCGACCACCTGCCCGGTCGCCCCGTCACGGCTGACCCGGGAAACGACCGCACGGCGGACAACCCGGATGCCCTCGTCAGCGAAGACCTCCTGCAGCGCCCGGGAGACCTCCGGCTCCTCGTTCGACGCCAGCCGCGAACGCACCAACACGCTCACCTGCGAACCGAGACGGGCGAACAGCTGAGCCTGCTCCAGTGCCACGTAGCCGCCGCCGAGCACCAGCAGCGACTCGGGCACCTCGGTCAGCTCCATCGCCGTGGTGGAGGTCAGGTACCCGACATCCTCCAGGCCCTCGATCGGCGGGACCCAGGCGCGGGAGCCGGTGGCGACCAGGTACTGGTCGGCCTCGATCACCGCCACGGTCCCGTCAGCCGCAGTGACTTGGAGGGATGGGGAGTCCGGGGTGCCGGCGAAGGCCGCCTCACCCTGGGCGACGCGCCAGCCGTAGGCCTCGGCGACGTCCAGGTACTTCTCGCCACGCAGGTCCTCGACCAGGTCCTGTTTGCCGGCGATCAGCGCCGGCATGTCCACCTCGGACGCAGCGGTCGCGATCCCCGGGAACCTGGTGGAGGCGTCCGCGGCGACATGGAGGGCATCGGCGGCCGCGATCAGCGCCTTCGACGGTACGCACCCGGTGTTCAAGCAGGTGCCACCGAACGCGCCGCGCTCGACCATCACCACCGACCTGCCCAGCCCGGTCGCTCTGATCGCCGCGGCGAACGCCGCGCCACCCGACCCGATCACTGCCAGGTCATACGTCGTCGGCATCTCCAATCCTCCCCGGTTCGTTGGAAAAGGCTCTAATGAAGCCATACTGGACCTTCCAGTGCAGGGGAAGGTCAAGGGAGACCTGCAACACAGCGGAGGTCAGGTTTGCGGATCGGGGAGCTCGCCGCGGCGGCGGGCACGACAACGAAGACACTGCGGTTCTACGAGGAGCAGGGGCTGCTGCCGCCGGCTGAGCGCACGCCGGCCGGATACCGCGACTACGCCCCCGAGACCGCGGCCCGGATCGACTTCATCCACCGCGGCCAAGCCGCCGGGCTCACCCTCGCCCAGATCCGGCAGATCCTCGACATCCGCGACCGCGGCAAGGCCCCCTGCGGGCACGTGCGCGACCTCCTCGACGAACGACTCGCAGAGATCCAGAGGCAGATCACCCACCTGACCGCGCTCCGCGACAACATCGCTGCGCTCCGCGATGACGCATCCGACCCGGAGCCAGACACTTGCAGCCCCGACCAGGTCTGCCGGTACCTCTAGGGAATCGCTGATCAACGGACCATTGGCAGGTGAGGTTCCGCGGACTGGCCTGGGCGAGCTGCT
>NZ_BAAGRO010000054.1:0-64340 GCF_054782915.1 Nocardioides hungaricus
ACCATCAACCCGGCTCGTGACCGCTGAAGTCAGCACCACACGTTCACAGTCGGTGGATCAGGGCTGAGCAGCCCCAACCCACGGCCAAATCTTCAGTACGACTTGCTCCACCCAGTGACTGGACAGCCTGTGAAGCGGAACCGAAACGGCTGGCGGGCCAGCCGCGAGGCGATGGACAGCATGATCGGCGAGGACCGCATCCTGTTCGGTAGCGACCACACGTCGACCGCCTACTTCAAGCGCTACCTCGATGAGCAGACCAACGAGACCGTCGGCTCGGTGTTCGAGCGAGACCGGCGAGCGTCAACGGCCTACCTGAAGGGCATCCTCGGAGACGCACGCTTTCCCAACCCCAAGGACCACGAGGTTCTGAAGCGGTGGATCAGGATCACGGCACCGACTGACGGGGTGATCGTCGACTTCTTCGGCGGCTCGGGGACGACGACTGAAGCGGTCCTCCGCCTCAACGCCGACGACGGCGGCACCCGCCAGTCGATCCTGGTCACCAACAACGAAGTGGGGGCGAAGCAGGCGAAGGTGCTCCGGAAGGCTGGACATCACCCGGGCGACGCCGAGTGGGAGGCGCTGGGGGTGTTCGAGTACGTGACCCGGCCGCGGATCAGCACAGTGGTGACGGGGACGCGCCCCGACGGCTCCACATATTCCGAAGGGCTGTCCGCCAACGTCGAGATGTTCAACGTCACCTACCTCGATCCCGGCATGGTCCGCCGCGGTCGGGAGTTCGAGGCCATCGCCCCGCTGCTCTGGCTTGAAGCTGGGGCGGTCGGCGTGCGCATCGAGGAGGTCCCCGAGGACGGTTGGGCCCTCACCCCTACCTATGGCGTCCTGTTCAGCGTCGATGCGATCACACCGTTCGTCGCCGCCGTCGCTGAGGCTGCCAAGAAGGAATCACCACCGAATGTCGTGTTCATCGTCACCGACTCACCCGTTGAGTACCAGACCGCGGCCGAGCGGCTCCCCGTCGGCATCGAGACCGTGCGGCTCTACCAGGACTACCTGGCCAACTACACGATCAACGTTGACGGCGGTGCCCGATGAGGTTCACGCTCGAGGACTACCAGAAAACCGCCGTCGACCGGCTCCTCACCGCCATCTCCCGCGCCCGCCGTGACTTCGCCGAGGACGGCGAGCGCACCGCCGTCGGCCTCACCGCCCCAACCGGTGCCGGGAAGACGGTCATCGCGACAGCGGTCCTCGAGGGCCTCTACTTCGGCACCCCAAGTCGCGAGGCAGACCCCGGTGTCACGATCCTGTGGGTCACGGACGACCGCTCCCTGAACGCCCAGACGATCGGGAAGATCCTCCAGGCATCGGGCGGCCGGATCGACGCCAACCGGATCAGGTTCCTCGGCGACACCGACGAGCGGACCCTCGAACCGGGCTACATCTACTTCGTCCATATCCAGGCGCTCCAGAAGAACTCCACCCTGCACGCTGTACGCAACGGAACCCGCTCCGACAAGCGCACTCACGGCGCCTGGGACATGATCGCCAACACGGCCCGCGAGCGCGGAGGCGACTTCCTCATCGTCTGGGACGAGGCCCACCGCGGCTCAGGCACGACCTCGAACGAGCGCAACACCATCGCCGGGACCATCGTCAACGGCGGCATCACCAACGTCGGCACCCAGCAGCCCCCGGCGCCGGTCGTCCTCGGCATCTCCGCGACCCCTGAGCGATTCCACGCCGCCATGTCCGCCGCCGGGCGCACCATGCGGCTCGTCGAGGTGCCGCCAGCGGACGTGCGCGAGTCCGGGCTGCTGAAGGATCGCATCCTCATCCGCAACATCGCGGAAGACCAGTCGGCCGATAACACGATGCTCGCGCTCGCCGTCGAAGACCTGAAGGCATCCGACGAGGCATGGCGAACACACCATGAGGCCAGCGGTGACCGTCTTGTCGAACCCCTCCTTGTGGTGCAGGTCGAGCCGAAGGTCACCGAGGGGCGGCTCGTGGAGATCCTCGCCGTCATCGAGTCAGCGTGGCCCGACCTCACGGACTACGCGATCGCGCACGCGTTCGGCGACCCACACGGCCCGCTCCCTGTCGGCGACAAGACCGTCCGTTACCTGCCGCCGGAAGCGATCTCCGGGGACGACCGGGCACGGGTCGTGCTGTTCAAGTCCGCGCTCACCACCGGCTGGGACTGCCCGCGCGCCGAGGTGCTCGTCTCATTCCAGGGCAAGGACTCCTACACCGAGATCGCCCAGTTGATCGGTCGCCTTGTCCGCACCCCGCTCGCGCAGCGGGTCGACGGGGGAGACGACCGGCTCAACGAGGTCGTCGCCTACCTGCCCGGCTTCAAGACCGAGCACGTCACCCGGGTCGTGTCGGCCCTCACCGAGGACGAGACCGTCGAGGTCGAGGTGCTTATCAGCCCCGAGGTGTGCGTCCGGTCCACCGACGTGCCCGCGGCCTTGTTCGAGCAGCTCGACACGATCCCTTCCTACACGCGCCCGCGCGCCACCTTCTCGACTCGCACCGGGCAGTTGATGCGGCTCGCCGCGGCCCTCAACGAGCACGGGCTAGTCACCAACGCATCCGCGAAGGCCCGGCAGTGGGTCGTCGACCAGATGCGTGCGGCGGACTCCCAGCAGTCCGACGAGATCGACGCCAAGACAGCAGACATCCTCACCCTGTCCGTCGAGACCTCCATCGTCGGCTACGGCGGCGCGATCATGATCGCCACCGAACTCGGCGAAGTCGCTACCACCGAACGCGACCTGGACGCCTACTTCGTCAAGGCACAGCGAGTGATGCCCGACGGGTCCGCAGCTTGGTACTTCAACGACCTGTGCGACCGCGGCATGGATGAAGTCGAGGCCGGAGTCCGGCTGGCCGCCATGGCGGCGCTCGGGTTCAAGGACACGGTGGAACGCCAGGCTGCTGAGCAGATCAACACCTGGCGCGATGCCCACGCTTCCGCTGTGGCACGCAAGCCCCGGAACATCCGTGATCTGATCGAGCCGCTCTGGTATCTCGGCTCGTCGCCGATGCACCCCACCACGGTCGAGGCACGGCAGACCTACCCCGCGGCCACTGAGAAGGGCACCAGCGAGGGGACCCGGCCTGTGCCGGTCTACCCGCATCACCTGTACGTCATCTCTCCCGGCAAGGCGAACGCTGGCAAGTTCCCGGTCGATACGAGCCGTTCGTCCTGGGAGCGGGACGTGCTGGAACGTGAGCTGTCCGCCACCACTCTCGTTGGCTGGTACCGCAACCCCAACTCCGGCAGGTACGCACTCGCGGTGCCGTACGAGTTCGGCGAGAAGACGCTCCTGATGCACCCCGACTTCCTGTTCTTCCACCAGGACGGCGACGAGGTGGTGATGGACGTCCTCGATCCGCACCGGCACGACCTCGCCGACGCCGCCCCCAAGTGGTCTGCCCTCGCCAGGTACGCCCAAGACCACCCTGATCGGGTGCGACGCGTCCTCGCCGTCGCCAGAACCACCGCGGGCGAACTCCGGGCGCTGGACCTAACCGCGGAAGGCATCGCGGACAGGATCGCAACAGCCACCAACAAGGACCGCCTGGAGGCTCTCTTCGCCTCCGACGGCTACGCCTACTGAGGGCAGATCGTCTGGGTCCAGGGGCACGTGTCCGGCTGTGTCTTGCTGATGCTCGTCGGCTGCCGTGTAGCGGCTGCCGACCTCGCCCGCTGGCGACGACCCGCAGGGATGGCACCGCATCATCGCGATACCTGGCGTCCAGGCGGCCGCTCGGGCCGATGATCGATCGACTCGCGCAGATCGTCGCGGCTCTCGATCGTTCCGGGCGACGCGACGGGCGTGGCCGAGGGCGGTCGCAGCTGGTGCCTGGCGACCGCGAGCAGGTCATTTTGGACGGGCGAGTGGATCGGGACGTACCGCTCCCGGGTGGGACTCACGAGTTCCCCGCTGCCGTTAACCATGCGAGGCGCCTTGACGCTGACGAAGTAGAGGCGCTCGGCAACGCCCTGCTCGATGATCGCCGCCATTCGCGCGTCAGTGCGGGTGAACAGTTTGTCGAGGTCGCGCAACGGCTCGGGCCTCGTGATCTCGTCCACGTGGATCCGTCGCAGTCGACCGACGGCGTTGGCTGCCTCGGCTGCAGCAAGTCCACCGTCGCCGGCCAGTCCGCCGACGTTGCGGGTCTCGTCGATCAGCCGCTTGTAGGTCTGCTCGCGCTCGCGCCACTTCTCGATCAGCTCGGGTGCGACGTTCGGCGCCCGCCGGGCCGCTTCGTGGGACAGGATCCGCTGACCGTCCATCACCCGGCGCAGGTTGAGCGCGTTCGGGAAATGACAGAGATGAACGAGCATGTTGTGCTCGGCCTGGAGTACGCCACCGATGCCAGGCAATGGTCCGCCGTCGATTGTGGCCGATGGCGGCCGCCAGCCCTTCTGGTCGACTGAGTAGTCCGGCTCGACATCTCGGGCGAAGGCGGCGCAGACTTGCGCAGCTCGGTCGAGGCGTGCGCGTTCGCGGATGGGGATCCAGCCGGGGATGTTGTCGTACCGCTTGTCGAGTACGACAAGGGCTCGTGCCACCTCGGCGGCGTCCCTGAGGACGGTCGTGGACTCCGCGTGGGACAGCCGGCCGCGATCCATGAATCCCGGGAAGTCGTGTTCCCCGAGGACTGCGGCTCGTGCAACCTGCCGCCAGCTCTCGACCATCGCGAAGTCCTGCGGCTTCGACAGTTCGTCAAGGGATGGCAGTCCGGCGCTAGAAAGCCTGATGCTCCGAGTCAGCCGGAACCGCAGCTCCTCAGCCGGTCCCCGCGCGTGCCCCGAAGACCCTTGGGGGCCCGATCGCGGGCTCTCAGCGGCGACTGCGTGAAGGCACCAGGCCAGAGCGGCGTAGCGGAAGCGCTGGATCTGCTCCCCCAGATGCTCCCGCTCCTCCGGCGTGGTCGTCACCGGGATCGAGTGAGAGCCCGGCCCACCGAGTCGCTGCTGGATCCGGTGATGACGCAGCAAGGATGTCAGCTCCTCCCGCAGCTGGCGACCGTTCGTCCCGTACATCAGCGACGATCCAGGGCACGTGCATCCTCGAGCCGGGCGAGGATCAGCTCGACCTGGAGGGCGTCGACGCCGTGGTCGACGAGCTCCTCGATCGACGCCTCGGCGACCGTGTAGAGGACGTCGCTCTTGTCGGTGAGGACCTCCGTGATCGGAGGAACCTCGCCGCCGTGGATCGTGTCGAGCTCGAGGAGGACGTGCTCGTACTCCACGGACGCGTCGAACGTGTGGGCGTTGTCGGCGAGGGCCGCGACGTACGAGCGAGCCTCCGCGAGCGTGACTGCGTGAGCGAGCAGCATCAGTTCTTCCCTTCTTGTACGGCGGCGCCGGGGCGGCTGCAGCCGGTGCCACGGTCGCGCCGGCCGGACTCGGGATGGGCCGGCACGACCGGGTCTGTGGAGAGGCTGGCCACGTCCGCGGCCTGGGCACCTTCGGCCGCCGCCAGGTAGCGGCGACCGAGGTGGCGGCGCAGTCCAGCCAGCTCGAATGCCTCGTTGCGGGACAGGCCCTGCTCGACGATTCGCAGTAATGCCCTGCCGATCTCAACCTCGATGGCTGCGGCCGCCTCGTGGGCGGTGGCGAGCGCCTTGAGCCGGCGCCGGGCGATGCGGGCACTCTCCGCGACTCGCGCCCGACGTACCGACCCCAGCGGACTGCGTTCGTCCGCTTTCGCGATCAGCCGATCGATGTGCGCCCTCGACTCACGCCTTCGAGCCCGCAGCGCCTTCGCCGTCTCCGTTCCCATGCGCACTTCAAGCGCGTGAAGACCAGCGAGCGGACACGTCTGACGCGGCAGCGCTTCGCGGTCGGCGACCGCCGAGCAGTCGACGCTAGAAGTAAATATTTACTGCTAAGGTGCGATCATGCGAGTAGGCAGACCCGCGAAGCTCACCAGAGGCAGCGCTCGTCTCGGCCAAGTGCTCGTCGCCCAGCGGCTCGCCGCCGGCATGACGCGGAGCGATCTCGCAGCAAAGGCCGGTGTCTCGACCAACACCCTGATGAAGGTCGAGCAGGGACAGACGCAAGATCCCGGCGTGCTCAAGGTCGCCGCGCTCTGTCATGCGCTGCGCGTCTCCATCGATGATCTGGTGCGCGACGCCGTACGAACCCCATCACCCCAGGAGGTCCCAATGAGCCACGGCATCGTCTCCATCGGGTACGAAGGCCGCACGATCGAGGCGTTCGTCGCGGACCTCCAACGCGTGGGCGTCCGCACCGTCGCTGACGTGCGTCTCAATGCGGTCAGCAGGAAGGCGGGCTTCTCGAAGACGCGCCTCAAGGAGGCCCTGGCGGCGGCTGGGATCGGCTATCGGCATCTGCGAAGCCTCGGGAACGCCAAGGAGAACCGTCAGCCGTTTTGGGACGGGCGCGTGGAGGAGGGGCGTCGCGTCTTCCGCGAGACCCTTCGGTCGCCAGAAGCAGAGGCATCACTACTGGAACTGGCAAACATGGCTGCCGATGAGGTCATCGCCGTATTGTGCTTCGAATCCGACATGGAGATGTGTCACCGCAAGGTGATCATCGACGAGGTCGTCGACGCAGCCCCCGTGCCGGTCGTCGCGCTCCCACACTGACCAGTTAGAACAGCGTCCCTTCCTCTTCGATCTTCGGCCAGAAGACGCCGAGCACCAGGAACGTTGTGAGCCACCTGTGCGTGTTCCCGACGAAGAAGTGGGTGTCACGATCGTCACCACACAGCTGCGTCAGGAACTTGTCACGGATCCGGCTGGGTATCTCGGCCTCCGGGTAGCGTCGTGGCCACTTTCTGCCGGCCTCCCCCACCTCCCAGTCGATGAGCGACTGGGTGTGGCCTTGGCAGCCGGCCTCTTGGCATCGGTACCGGTACTTCACGATGTAAGGGCTCGGCTCAAGCTCTTGCTTGGCTGCGGTGAATAGCGTCGCCTCCGCGGCGAGCGCAGCCAGCGCCTGCCTGTCGGCGTCGAAGCCATGGTTCTTCTCGACCTCTACGTCAAGTACCTCTGGCTTGATGAGTCCGAGTGAGGGGGCTGCCCCACGCCCGGCGGCCTCGTTCTGGTGGAGCAGCTCGCACATCGTCGTCTGCCCCACAAGTCCCCCCAGAATCTTGCGGCGCTCAGTCCACCGCTGATCGGATCCACTCGCGATGGAGCGGACGACGCTGATGCTTCCCTGAACCGGGATGTAGCTCTCGGGCCTCGTGTCCTTCCCCCTCCCGATCTCAACATCGACGATGTCGTATTTCTTGAACTGCTGGTACTCGTCGAGATCGCGATAAGCGACAGGGAAGAGCCTGATCCACTCGGGACGACCCCTATCCAAGCGAACACCGGCGACGCAGACGACTTCTCCCGCCTTCTTGCTCAGTTGCGGGTAGGCCTTGACCGTCACCATGACCTGCGCGCGCTCAACCGATGCCATGCCAGCAAGGTACGCAAGGCCACCGGCGAATCTTGGGCGACAGGCTGCTGCCAGCGACGGGCGACGCCCGGCTGACCAGCGCTCACCGGCCGGCTCACACCGTAGTTCCGCGTGCGCTGCCACACCCCGTGCACACAGTGGGGACCGCTGCACCGAGGAAGCAGCGAGAAGGTCGACCGGGGTCGCTTCCGGAGCCCCCGTCCACAGCACCGGCGCCCGCAGCGGCGCGGTGCCCCAACCGGCTCGCAGGCTGCCCCTGACCGCTCAACCAATCCGAAGGAGACACGATGAGCGACTCGCAATTCGTCCGCCTGGACCCCAGCCAGATCAAGATCGGCGCAAACGTCCGCACCGACCTGCACGCCGACGCCAAGGAGTTCGCCCGGTCGATCAAGGAGCGCGGCGTCCTGGAGCCGGTGACGGTGTACGCCGACGAGGACGGCGCGTACGTCGTCCTGCGCGGCCAGCGACGTACCGTCGTCGCCGCCGAGGTCGGTCTGACCGACATCCCGGCGCAGGTCGTACCGAAGCCCGACGAGGCCGACCGGATCACCGACCAGATGGTCGAGAACCTGCACCGCGCCGCCATGCGCGACAGCGAGATCGTCGGCGGCGTCGAGCAACTCGCGCTCGTCGGCATGAGCGCCGCGCAGATCGCCAAGCGCGCGGCCCTGCCCCGCGACCGGGTGAACTCGGCGCTGGCGATCGTCGACAAGGAGCAGACCCGCGCTCGTGTCGTCTCCGGCGACCTGACGCTCGACGAGGCGGCCATCTTCGCCGAGTTCGAGCACGACGCGGAGGCTGTCGAGCGACTCGAGCGCGCCAAGCAGTTCAGCCGCCCGCTGGAGCACATCGCGCAGCGACTGCGCGACGAGGCCGCAGAGCGCGTCGCACTCCTGGCCGAGGTCGACCGACTCCGGGCCGAGGGCCTCCCCGTGCTCGACCCGGACGAGGTCCGGGACGCCCGCGGGCTACGGCTGGACGACCACGTCCGAGCCGCCGACGGCGAAAGGATCGCGGAGGACGACTGGCCGACCGTGCCGGGCGCGGAAGTCGTGGTCGTCAGTGAGTGGGAGTACCCCGACAACGAGACCACCGACGGCGACGACGAGGAGTCGGACGACGAGCCGGTGCAGGTGTTCAAGCCCGTGTGGATCTGTCGTGATCCGGAGGCGGCTGGTCTCGTCCAGCGCTGGAACTACCGCACCGGCACTCACAAGACCGGCGATGGCGAGGTCGACGAGGAGGCAGCCGTCGAGGCCGCGCGCGAGGAGCGTCGACGAGTCATCGCCAACAACAAGGCGTGGGCCAGCGCCGAAGTCGTGCGCCGCGACTGGCTACGCCAGTTCCTCGCCCGCAAGACCGCCCCACAGGGAGCCGAGGCGCTGATCTGTGAGGCGGTCGTGGGCGGGCAGTTCACCCTCACCAAGGCGATGGACGCAGCCCACCCGATGCTGCGCGACCTGCTCGGCCTCAATACCGCCAGCGTGTACGGCGGAGGTCGTCAGGCAGCCGAGCACCTGGCCGAGCAGGCAGCCACGCCGAAGGCCGCGACGATGACCACCCTCGCCGCCGTCGTGACCGCGTGGGAGTCCAGCACCGGGAAGCACACGTGGCGCAACCCGAGCCGTTGGGATGCCCGCGTCCTCGGAGCCCTCTCCACATGGGGCTATCAGCCGAGCGAGGTCGAAGGCCTCCTGCTCGCCGCCCAGCCGACCGACGACCAGCCGGTCGCCGTCTGAGTACGAAGGAGCAAAGACCATGGCACATCAGATCGAGACCAACGGCAGTGAGGCCGCTGCCATCTTCGCCCGCACCGACGCGTGGCACCGGCTCGGGACCACCGTCCGAGGCCGCGCGTTCAGCGCCCAGGAGGCGATGACGATCGGGCACCTCGGAGATTGGCGGGTCCGCAAGGTCCCGCTGACCGCCCACGAGGTCACCACGGACGGCGTGACCGCCATCAGCGCGCCCGGCTACGCGACGGTTCGCGACAACCCGTTCACCGGCCGCGCCGAGGCGCTCGGTGTCGTGGGCGCGGGCTACGAGCCCCTGCAGAACGAGGATCACGCCGAGTTCCTGAACAACCTCGCCGACCAGTCCGGCGCGGTGTTCGACACCGCCGGATCGCTTCGCGGCGGACGACAGGTCTTCATCACCATGCAGTTGCCCGAGACGCTCAGGATCGGCGGCACCGACGCCGTCGACCTGAACATCGCCGCCCTCAACAGCCACGACGGCTCGGGAGCCTTCCGGATCCTCGTGACGCCGGTTCGCGTCGTCTGCGCCAACACGCAGGCCGCCGCGCTGGCCGCCCACGCGTCGAGCTTCTCCATCCGGCACACCCGCAACGCCAAGGCAGCGGTGGCAGCAGCTCGCGACGCGCTCGGTCTGACGTTCGAGTACGTCGAGGCGTTCGAGGCCGAAGCGGAGCGGCTCATCCAGACGACCCTCACCGACGGCCAGTTCGACGACCTCATCGAGGCGACGTTCGGACCGCTCGACCCCAAAGCCAGCGAGCGCACCAAGCAGGCCGACGCCGACCGGCACGACGTCCTGTCGTTCCTCTTCCACGACGCCGACACGCAGGCCGGCATACGTGGCACCGCGTGGGCCGGCTACCAAGTCGTGGCCGAGTACGTCGACCACTACGCCCCTGTTCGCGCCAAGAGCGACGCGGCCAGCGCTCGCGCCCGTCGACTCCTGACCTCCGACGAGCCCACCAAGACCAAGCGCCTCGCTTGGTCCGCACTCACCACCGCCTGACCCTCGCCTCTGCTCGACCTCCGCGCCTCACCTTCCGAGCGATCCCAACTGCCACACACCCACTGCACTCAGTGATCGGGCGGGCTTTATCGCGCCAGAGGCAACTGTCCTTTCGGCCCGCCCGGTGCGCTTGAAGGGCTCGTGATGAGTCTGCGGAAGCTGACCGCGGGTGACGGCTACACCTACCTCACCCGTCAGGTCGCCGCGCACGACTCGACGGAGAAGGGCCACAGCAAGCTCGCCGACTACTACGACGAGAAGGGCGAGTCCCCAGGTCGGTGGATGGGATCAGGCCTGGCCGCGCTTGGCCTCGGAAGCGGCGAGACCGTAACGGCGTCGCAGATGGCATCCCTGTTCGGCCAGGGTCAGCATCCCCGTGCCGCAGAGATCGAGGCCGAACTCGCCGAACGTGGCGGCTCCCCAGGGGCCATCGCGCAAGCCATCGCCCTCGGCCGCCGGTTCCCGGTCCACGACACGGTGTCGGCCTTCAACGTGAAGGTCGCGGAGGCGTTCACGTCCTACAACCGCGAGCACGGCCAGAAGTGGAACGCGGCGATTCGCCCCGAGGAACGTGCACGGATCCGGACCCAGATCGGCAGGTCCATGTTCGTCGACGAGCACGGCCGCGAGCCACAGGATGCGCGGGAACTCTCCGGCTTCATCGCCAAGGAGTCACGTCAGGCCACGAGCGCCGTTGCCGGCTTCGACCTGTCCTTCTCGCCGGTCAAGTCCATCTCGGCCCTGTGGGCGCTCGCCCCTGAGGACGCATCGGCAGAGATTCGCTCGGCGCATGAGGCAGCCGTTGCCGACACCCTCTCGTGGCTCGAGCACGAGGTCGCGTACACGCGCGTCGGAGCCGGTGGGGCACGGCAGGTGAAGACACGGGGTCTGGTCGCCGCGGCATTCACACACCGTGACAGCCGCGCGGGTGACCCTGACCTTCACACCCACGTGGCCGTCAGCAACAAGGTGGAAGCCGAGGACGGGCACTGGCTCGCGCTCGATGGACGCCTCCTGTACGCCGCGAAGGTTGCGGCCTCCGAGCACTACAACACCCGCATCGAGGCTGAACTCGTCAGCCGTCTCGGCGTCGAGTTCGCCGAGCGCGACGACTCAACGCCCGGCAAGCTGCCCGTCCGAGAGATCCGCGGGGTGAGCACCACTCTCACCCGCTTCTGGTCGCGACGCCGCACTGACATCAAGACTCGTCAGGCGGAGCTCGCAGTTGAGTTCCAGAAGACCTTCGGTCGACCGCCCACGGCGGTCGAGGCACTCTGGCAGGCCGACCAGGCCACGCTGGAAACTCGGCCACCAAAGCACGAGCCACGCAGCGAACGAGAGCAGCGCGCGAGCTGGCGGGCCGAGGCCGACGACGTCCTGGGCGACCCCGCCGAGGTCGACGAGATGTACGCCCGGGCCGCAGGCCGCCGTACCGCGGGCCGGGCGGCCACGCGCGCGTGGGTCGAGGACGCCGCCGCGGCGACGATCGACTTCGTCGAGGAGTCACGCGCGACCTGGAACGTGTGGCATCTCCTCGCCGAAGCCCAGCGCCAGGTACGGCGTGCCGGCATCGCCCGCGAGGACGTCGACCGCGCCGTCGACCAGGTCGTGGAGGCGGCGATCTCCCGGTCCGTGCGGCTGGGCGTCGACGACCCGACCTCCGAGCCGCCTCCGCTGCAGCGTCCCGACGGCGCAAGCGTGTACGACGTACACGGCGCGAGGCTCTACACGTCGGCCACGGTGCTGGCCGCCGAGCAGGAGATCCTCACCCTCGCCGATCGCACCGGTGGCCACGCGCTGGCCGACATACGCGTCGAGGTGGCCATCGCCGCGGCCGCAGCCAAGGGCTTCGAGCTGAACGACGCCCAAGCGTCGATGGTTCGCGACCTCGCCACGTCCGGCGCCGTCGTCCAGCTCGCCCTCGCGCCCGCGGGAACAGGCAAGACCACCACCATGAGCGTCCTGGCAGATGCCTGGGCGGAGGCCGGTGGCCAGGTGATCGGGCTGGCACCCTCCGCACAGGCCGCGCACGAGCTCGGCCAGGCCATCACCGGCCACACCGACACCCTCGCCAAGCTGACGTGGAGCCTGGCTAACGAGCCGTCCGCCGCCTGGCCCCGCTGGATCCGTGACATCGGGCCACAGTCGTTGGTGATCGTCGACGAAGCCGGACAGGCCGCCACCACCGAACTGGCCGCTGCAGTGCGTTTCGTCGCCGACCGCGGAGGCGTCGTACGGCTCATCGGCGACGACCAGCAGCTTTCCGCGGTCGGCGCTGGTGGCGTCCTGCGCGACATCCAGCAGCAGTACGGCGCCTCGGCCCTCTCCGAGGTGCGCCGCTTCGACGACCCGGCCGAAGCCGCAGCCACCCTCGCGGTGCGCGAAGGCGACGCGGCCGCGCTCGGGTTCTACGCCGACAACGCGCGGATCCACGTCGGTGACTTAAGCGCGGTCGCCGACCAGGCGTACGACGGGTGGGCGGCCGATCGCGCCGCTGGACTGGACTCGGTGCTCCTCGCGCCCACGCGCGAGCTCGTGAGCCAGCTCAACGCCCGGGCACGGGCAGACCGGCTCTCCAATAGCGCGGTTGAGGGTCTGGAGGTCGACCTCGCCGACGGCAACCGAGCCTCAGTTGGCGATGTGATCGTCACGCGGCGCAACAGCCGTCGACTCGTCCTCTCGCGGACCAACTGGGTCAAGAACGGTGACCGCTGGCGCGTCGAGCAAGTCCTCTCGGGCGGCGGCCTCGTCGCCCGGCACCTCGAACTCGGCCGCGCCGTCGAACTCCCGCCCGACTACGTCGCCCAACACGTCCAGCTCGGCTACGCGACGACCGTCCACGGCGCACAGGGCATGACGGCCGACACCGCACACCTCGTCGCGGCCGGCGAGGAGACCAGGCAGACGCTGTACGTCGGCATCTCCCGAGGCCGGCAGGCGAACCACATCTACCTCGCCACCGGGTACGACGGAGACCCGCACGGCCTCATCGACCAGAAGGCACTCCGTCCACCGACGGCGATCGACATCCTCGCCGAGATCCTCGAACGCGACGGCTCCGACCGCTCGGCCACGACGGCGCAGCGCGAGGCGGCGGCGTACGCGACCCAGCTCCACGACGCCGTCATGCGCTACCACGACGCTCTCGGCTTCGCCGCCGAGGACGTGCTCGGCGCCGAGACACTCGCGAGCACCGACCGGGAGGTCGAGGCGATCTGGCCGGGGCTCACCCACGAACCGGCGTACCCGACTCTGCGCGCACACCTTGCGCTGCGAACCCTCGACGGCGCCGACCCCATCGTCACGATCCTTGACGCC
Source organism: Nocardioides hungaricus (assembly GCF_054782915.1). NCBI lineage: Bacteria > Bacillati > Actinomycetota > Actinomycetes > Propionibacteriales > Nocardioidaceae > Nocardioides > Nocardioides hungaricus. Next base: position 13,505 of record NZ_BAAGRO010000054.1, read on the forward strand.
GCCAACGAGCGTGAGCTCGGCACCTCCGACGACCGGGCCGCCGTCCTCGACTGGCGGCTCGGCAAGTCCGCCGCTGGCCCTCTGCCGTGGCTCGACGGCGTACCCGAACGACTCGCCGAGCACGAAAGCTGGGGCACCTACCTGCGCGGTCGATTGGACCGGATTGGAACGCTCGTCGGCGCTGTGCGTAGCGAGGCCGAGGCTTGGTCGCCAACGGCGACCCCGCAGTGGGCCGCAGCCCTCACCTCCGCGGACCACGCAGCGCTGCGCGGCGATCTGGCCGTCTGGCGGGCGGCCTTCGGCGTACCCGAGGACGACAACCGTCCGACGGGTGCCGCGCAGCCCGGCGCCTCGACCGCTCCCCACCAGCAGGAGTTGGAACGACGAGTGCGCTCGGTGCTCGGCGTACACCGAGCCGGCGACGAACTGCTCGAGCTCCTCCCGGACGAAGTCCGGGCCGACGTCGAGTTCAGCCGCCTGTCCGAGCGCCTCGGGGCGCTGCAGGCGGCTCGGATCGACGTACGCCCGCTGGTCGACCGAGCGCTCGACGCCGACCACCCCCTTCCCGACGAACGCGCTGCCGACGCCCTCTGGTGGCGGATCGTGCGCCACCTCGGCCCGGCCGCTCTCCGGGCCTCGGCCAACCAGGCTCACACGCTCCGGCCCGCCTGGACCTCGCATCTGTGTGAGCGACTCGGTGAGGCGACCGGTGAGCGGGTCATGGTGGACGCGATGTGGCCGGCTTTGGTCGCGGCGATCCACGCCCGCCCCGTCGAGTGGACCGCCGAGCAACTCATCGACGCCGCCACCTCGGGCCACGGTCCCGACGGACGGCCCGAAGAACTCTGCTCGGCGCTGGTGTGGCGCATCGCCACCATGACCGACGCACCGTTTGCCGAGCCGGAGCCGCCCGAGCCCGAGTTCAGCGAGCCGGAGCCGACGTCGGCTGCCCCTATCGCGGTAGTGGCCGAACCCGGGACCCCGGCCGACCGGATCATCGAGCTCAACCGGTGGGCCATGGATCACTACTCGGCGATGTACCCCAAGTCGTGGGCACCCGACTACCTCCGCCAGAGGCTCGGGACGGACCTGACCGACGACCCGCGTTACCAAGTGGGCTACGCCCCGCCCGGGCCGACCAGCCTGGTCCAGCATCTGACGACGCGGGGCGCCACCGTGGAAGAACTCCTGGACGCCGGCCTCGCCCGTCGAACCGAGCGCGGTCAGTTGGTCGACGCCTTCCGTGACCGACTGGTCTTCCCGATCTACTCAGGCGCCGACCTCATCGCCTACATCGGTCGCCGCAACCCGACGAAGCCTGACGGCGAGTTCTCCGGGCCGAAGTACCTCAACACACGGACCACCGCGGTCTTCGCCAAGGGCGAGCAACTGTTCGGCCTGACAGAGGCCACCACTGACCTGGAGGCGGGCTCGACGCCGGTGCTCGTCGAAGGCCCAATAGACGCCATGGCCGTCACCCTGGCAACGAGCGGCCAGTACGTCGGCATCGCACCACTCGGGACTGCTTTCAGCGAGGCCCAGGCCGACAAGCTGAAGCAATACCTCCGTGAGGACCCACGCCGTATCGTGATCGCGACCGATCCGGACTCGGCTGGGTGGCAGTCAGCCCAGCGAGCGTTTTGGCGCCTCGCGGCGCTCCGCTGCGCGCCACGACACCTGGCGCTTCCAGAAGGGGTGGACCCCGCCGATGCTTCCCTCGCTCGCGGCAAGGCCGGGCTCGGCCAACTTCTGGTGGACTCGGGTGACTTCGCTCAGGTGCTCATCGATCGGCTACTCGACGAGCGCCTCGCAGCACGGGACGACGCATTCTCCCGGGTGGACCACTGCCGTGAGGTCGCCGGGATCATCGGGGCTCTGCCGCCCGACCACTGGCACGAGCATGCCCAAGGCGTCTCCGAGCGCCTCGAGCTGCCGCTCGCGATGGTCCACGAGGAGGTCCTCGACGCCGGTACCCAGTGGACCGATGAGCCGCATGCCTCGGCTAGCCGGCAACTCGCAACTCGACGGCCCAGCGCGCCTGCGGCGCCGCAATCATGGCTCCCAGATTCTTCCCGCGCTGGAACCAGTGTCGAGATGGCCACAGCGTCCCTGTCGCAACCTCGACGGACGGGACCCGGGCCACTCCGATAGGGCGCATCGGCAGCCACCGCCCGAGCCTCGCAGCGTGTCACCACCGGCCCACCAGCAGCGGCGCGAAAGGTCGTCAGTTCTTGTTATGTCCGAGCGATCGCGACAGCAGGACCTCTTTCCAGTAGGTCTCGCGGTCGATGACGTGCTGGTCCTCGGTGCGCATCGACCAGAACTCCAGTAGCGCGAACCGCATGTTCTGCCGGAAGTAGTCCTCACCGACCGCGGCCAGGTGCGCCTTCAAGCCGATGTTGTCTCCGTGGAGGGTCCCGGCGTAGTAGCTCCATCGCTGCCACACTCCCGTGTCGCCGTACGCCGAGCCAACGTAGGGCTCACCAGTCAGCTGGTCGTGAATGACGTAGACACCCTTCATGTTCTCCAGCGCGATGCGCCAGTCCGGGCGGTTCTGCCTGACGACCGTCTGCAGATCAGCCAGAGAGTGGTTGATGCGGTCATGGCCCGGGAACGGGTCGCCGGAGAACTGCTCCTCTGCGATCGAGGAAACATTCATCTCGTCCAGGCACGACTCCATGTTCCGGCGGCGCTGGCGCCCAGCCAGGCGCAGCCGGATGTAGAGACGGCGTACGAACGGACCCATCAGGTCTTCACGGAGGACGACGTCGTAGGAGTACGTGCGGGGCTCTGGACGGCGGCCGACAACCTCCCAGATCCCGCCGAACAGCCACAGGCTGGGGTCGTGCCGGTCTTGCGCCAGCGAGAAGACGAACGGGCGGTTGAAGTCGTTCTTGTCGCCACGCCAGGAGTTCCAGCGTTCCCACTCGGCCGGGTCATTGGCGAGGACTTCGATCGGATGGTGCTCGCCGTTGTAGACGGCGCAGTGGAGCTTGCACTGAGACGGGTCGAGCCCAGCCGGGAGCAGCGAGGCGAGGGAGATGGGCTCCATGAGCGCAGGCTACCGAGGCCAGTAGTAGAGCGAGTTCTGCGCGCCCTTGGCCCGCCCGACGACCCGGTGCCCGTGCCGACCCACTACCTCGTCGAAGAGGTCGCCGTCAGTGATCGGTGTGACCTTGAACGCCGTCTTGCTGATCGGGCGACCCCGCGCATCGAGCCGATCGGCCACGCGCGTCTCCCACGAGTCCGCCACGATCTCGAACAGCGCCCGTGTGACACCCCGGTGGACCGCCGCGACGTGCCTGATTCCCCGCCGTTCGACGCTCGCGGGGCTGAGGGTCCACCAGGCGGAGAGCGACTCGCCGATCTCCTCGAATGCCCGCACCCGGCTGGCACTCACAAGCCACTCGGGCTTGTAGCCGGCGCCGTACCGCGTGGCTCCCCCGGCGATGACCTCGCCGTCCGGCAGATCGGTCCAGCCGTTGAGAGTGATGAGGAGCAGCGGAGTCATCGTCTCCAGCGGTGGAGCGGCGTAATCGTCGATGATCGAGTGCAGAAGCCGCATCCCGTGGCTGCGCGCGTCCTCTCGCCGCGCGTTCGCCAACTGCCCCTGGACGCCGAGCGGGAGTCGCTGCCCAGCCTCCCCCGGCGTCACCGGGAAGGTCATGAGCAAGTCGATCGCCGCCGCCTCGACCGAGGTGTACTCGCCAGCGGTCAACCCGTACCGGAGGATCCAGATCTCGTGCTCCAGACCGAGACGCCGCAGTTCGTTGATGCGGGCGTGCTTGCGGGACTGCTCGCCACTTCCGCCGTCGGCCACATCGTTTGCCTCCAGACCGTGGGCGGCGTAGCGCAGCCCACGTCCCTTGCCGACATAGAACGGCACTCCGTCGCGCGGGTCGACGAGAAGGTAGACGTACAGGCCGAGCTCGGCAGCTACCTGGTCGAGCACTGCGGGGTCGACGACGGGTGTCCGTTCTTCGATCCAGGGTGAGAGCCGGGCGAGCGCTTTCGCGACCGCGACGGGCACGCCCCCTCCCATGTTGTCGGCGCCGAGGATTCGGACCAGTTCCTCGTGTGACTCGGCCTGAGCGCCCAGAAACGACGCGTACAGGTCCTGGGCGCACCGTCCCAGCCCTTGCGGGCCGTCGTTCCAGCGCTTCCAGGCCGCCGTCACCTCTAGGGCATCGAGCGCCTCGCTCGTGATCGTGAACATGTGGAGAAGGCTAAGACTCGCCCCCGACAACGACGTCCATTCGGCCGGCCACGGCGACGCCGGGCCTTCCGCCGGAACGTCCAGTTCGGGATGAGGCGATACGTCTCCGCCACCGGCCGTGCCTAGCCCCCCTCACCGGTGATTGACGCGGCTCGCGGACGCCCCAGCCTCAACGTCTTGCCAACGCCGACTCCTCCGTCGAACGGGCTCCTCGCCATCGCGATAGATCACGTTCCGACCCCCGCCCGGACTCGGCTGATGCCGACCCGGCGGACAGCCCGTCTCACCGATCCGTTCGACGACGCGGCCAAGGAAGGCCGGCAGCGTGAGTCGGTGCCACTCCTCAAGCGCCGCTGGTGTACGGGCGAAGCCGGCCTCCCAGCGCAGACAGGCGACAGTGGCGAGTTCATGGACTACGTGTGGGTGGAGGTCCCAGCAGATGGGGATGACCCGGTCGGTCCGCCAAGTGTGTTCCTCGTTGATCCAGGCCACGACCTCGTCCATCCAGGCGTACATGCTCTGGCGGATCTCCGGCAGGCAGCTCGGCGGGTCCCACGGGCGCGGCAGGAGCGCGACTCGTCGTGCTTCGTGATCGGTTTCGTCGGTCGCCGCTGCCGCGATCCGCAGTTCGTCGAGTACGGCGGCCACCACCCCGGGCGGCGTCGGGAACGGGGCCGCCATGAGGCCCGGCGCCGTCATCGTCGTCCCTCCGCAGCCTGCGCCCGAGCGGCCGCCTGATCCCGAAGCAGCGCTCTCCCGTGACGTCCATCGATGCACCGCGACAGCTTGGCCACGAACGGCCGGGCGTTCTCCGCGACGACCAGGGCGTGACGATCGGGAAGCTGCCGGATCTCCTCTGGCCGGAGGACCGGTACGTCGTCGCCGTAGAAGCTGCTGCCCCAGCCGCCTCGGTGCAGGTTGTAGCTACGGCGCGACACCCGCGTCGTACCGAGCAGTTCGGACACCTCCTTGTAGAACTCGCCATCCTTGCCGCCGCCGAAGATCACGATGTTGTTCGTCAGGCCGAACATCGCTCGTGCTTCGTCTTCGCCGTAGCAGATGACGAGTTGGCGCCAGGTCTGCGCGGCGTAGATGAAGGACAGGCCCAGCGCCCGCTCGTTGGCCATCCGCGTCCGTAGCGTCGGCAGCGGTGTGGTCGACGGCAGTTCGTCCAGGCATGCCAGGAACGGCGGGCACAGCCGGCCGTACGGCGACCCCATCGCCATGCCCAGCGCGGTGTCGAGGACGTGCTCCGCGATCGCCGTCATGAGCGGCGAGGCGGACGCGTACGGGTCCTCCCGACCCAGCAGGTACACGGTCCCGCCGTCGGCGATGACCTGCTTGAGATCGGTGGCAGGCCGGCTCGAGCTGGGCACGCAGCGACGCCGGATCGACTCCTGGAAGAACAGGGCCATCGCCTGCTGGACGGTCGTGATCGTGTTCCCCGCGGTGCGGTGATCACCGTGGAGGGCGCCCCTCAGCAGGCCATCCCAGAACGGCGCCGAACCTGGATGCGTGCGGAGGATCTCCTCCGGCTGGGTCGCGTTGTGCGGGTCGGCGATCCACATCAGTACGTCGTCCAGCGACGCGCCTTCAAGAGCGGCGGCGTGGAAGTACGCCTGAAGCACCTTCGCTGCCTCCGCCGCGTAGAACCGAGCAGCCTCGTCGCCCGCGCCGCGGGTCACCGCACCGCCGACGGTCCCGGCGGTGAAGGCCTTCGCCCTCCGCTCGGCCGTCATCGAGTCCGCGCAGCCGTCGACCGGATCCCACACAAGCGCGGGGGTCCCTGGCGCGAGGTCGAAGGGGTCGAGAACGTGCACGGGGCTCCAGGCCCCGCGCGCCGTGATGGTGAGGTAGAGATCCTCGGGCTTGGTGAGCGTGACCAGCGCGGCGCCTGGAGCGGTGAGCAGGGCAGGGGTCAGCAAGTCCAGGGTCTTGCCAGATCCCTGCGGCCCGTACACGCCGACCGTTCGGTCGAACGGCACCCACACCTCGACGCCGCCAGGCACCTTTGATCGCCCCAGCCTCCAGCCGAGGTCCGTAGCCTCGACGCTCACCGCCGACCTCCGTCGCCCAGGTCCGGGCGGATCGTCCCTCGCCTCCGCATCAGCCTGCCGCGGCCGAGGACCGCAGCAACCTCGTGCCTGGGTGCCATGCCGAACTGCGCGTACGGCCCGACGGTGCCCCACCACCAGGCGAAGCCGACGACTGCAGTGGCGGCAAGCGCAATCTCTACGACGATCGCAGCCGCGTAGATCAATGGCACGGGAGGGAGGTCCGAGCGCAGTTCCGCTCCAAGGCCCCTTCCCGGCTCACCGCCGAGGAGGCCGAGGAGGCTCTGGCCGAGTCGCGGACCCGGCCAGACGAAGCCCTCTCCCTGCAACGCGAAGGCAATCCCCTGGCCGGCGGGCAGAGCAAGGAAACCCGCTACGAGCCACACGAGTCCGATCCCAACCGGGATCTCCCAGGTCGTCGGGAAGGCGTCGGTACGTCGGCTCTGAACCCTCACGCTCCTTCAAGCGCATCAAGGCGAGCGAGCGGACAGGTGATGCGATGTCAGTCCTGGACCAACGCAACCGAGCCCAGTTGGTCCACGACCCAGACATCGATTCCGAACCTCCAGCGGACCTCTTCAGGCACACGCAGGGCTGCCTTGCGCGCCGATTCGGGCACCACGATCGCGAAGCGAGTGCCCTCTGGTCGGTCGCTCATTCGTCGCAGCAGCTGCCCGTAGGCCGTGTCTACATCGAGCCCGGGAGCCGCAGTGGTGCCCTTGACCTCCGCGACGAGGTGCTCCGCGCCGCGCCGGGCGACGACGTCGGCGTGGTCCACCTTGTCGGTATCGACGTCCCAGCCACGCTCGAGGAGATAGCGCACGAACGCGGCCTCGACCTCTGCTTCCTTCACAGTGTTCATCCTCGCAGCGCCGCGCTGGCCGGGGACGCGTTCTGCGCAAGCCACTGACTCGGATCGAGGTTGTCGGGTCCGTAGATGCTGCCGTTGTGCAGGTGGACCTCGAAGTGCAGGTGGCATCCGGTGGCGTTCCCACGGGCACCCACCTCGCCGAGCTGCTGCCCCGCTCTGACCGGCTGGCCCGGGGCCACGTCGAGCTTCTGCATGTGCGCGTACCAGGTGGCGATCGGGTTCGGCCCGGTGACGACCTTGACGAGCCACGTGCCCGCCCACGCCTGGTCCGTTTCGATCTCGACGGTGCCTGCCGTCGCGGCGAGGACGGGCGTCCCGCACGGGACGGAGAAGTCCGTGCCCGTGTGCCAGCTGCTCCAGTGGCTCCCGCTCCCTCCCCAGTTGTGGTTGTCCGTCCCGACGTAGGCGGGAGGAACGGGGTAGACGACGCCACCGGCGCCGGTCATCGGCTGAGCGCAGGTCGACGAGGTCGCCGGCATCAACGAGGCTGCCTGGGGCCACAACTGCTCGGTGAGCCGAGTCGCCAGGGGAACCCACTGCTCGTACAAGCCGCGATACTCCGCCGCCGGCCGCTGGACGTCGGCGGCGACATCCGTGACGGGCCGCGTCTCCCAGCCGGGGACGAGCACGAGGTGCTCCAAGAACGTCGTCGTGGCGTGCTGGACGTTCATCACTTGGTCCGGCGTCCCCCACCCCTGTGATGGGCGCTGTTGGAACGCACCGAGCGAGTCGCGGTCGCCGTAGTCCAGGTTCTGGATGCCGGACTCCTGCCTCGCGGTGGCCAGAGCGATCACAGCGGCATGCGGTCTGTCGGCAGTCTCGGGAAAGGCGCGTACGGCGGCCACGATCTGCTGAGCGACCTGCATCTGCACATCGTCGAGATCGGGATCTTCACCGACGACGCCGGCAATAGACGGACCGCACGCCGCGGCGGACGATGACGCCGCCTGGCCGCCGACCACGAGCAGGAAGATGATCGGCACTGCGATCGGAACCACGAGCAGCCCGACGGCGTACTTCGCCTTCCCGGCCACGGGCTCAGGCCACCGCTTCGTTGGTGAACGTGAGCTGCCGTTCGATCGGCGAGAGGACGGTCGCGATTTTGAACCGACGGTCTCCGACCATCCAGAGCGCGCGGCCCTTATCCTGCATCGCCCACCCGGTGACGAGGTCCTGCTGCATGCGGGTCAGTCCGAGGAGGTGGCCGAGCTCGTTCGCGACTTCCTCGTCCTGGCCGAGCAGGATCCGTACGTCGGCGAGGTGGAGCAGGTCCTTCGCGATCTGTGCTGCCTGCGAACCAGAGTCGCCGGCCGAGAGCGGGTCGGACGGCTTGTGGTACGTCACGAGCTGGACGTCGCCGTCCTTGCGGGAGAGCCGCAGGTTGGAGTCGAGTGTCTTGACCGCCTCGACGCCGAGGCGGGTCTGCATCCACGCCTCGTCACGTAGCACGATCCGGCGGTCACCGGGCTCGGCCATCTCGCGGATCCCCTGGCCCCAGGAGTTGAGACACATCAGGGCGATGCCAACGGCGGCTTCGTTGCCGGCTGAGTGCAGCGTGTTGAGCGAGAGGGTCTGGATCGGGGCGCGCCAGTTTGGTTGGAACGTCGAGGGTGCGTCGAAGAGCCCCTCGAGTTCCCCCTGACACAACGAGCCCAGGGCATCACGCAACGCCCGGCTGCTGTCGAAGAAGCCCTGCCGAGAGTCGTAGCGGCAAGCTTCCACGAGCACTTCGCTCGGGTCGTCGAGGGCCTTCCAGACCATCGGGATCGTCACCGGCGCCAACGTCGTCTGGCCAGTCGTCCATCCCGTGAGGTCACGCAGGACGTGCGTGATGATGCGTGCCTCGGTCGGCGTAAACGGCACCTGCTGCGACCCGACGAGTCCACGGATCAGGGCGAGCCACCGGTTGAAGATGATCGCGCCCCGCCGGGCAGTCTCCGCCCGGTCCTGCTGCTCCCAATCGAGCGCGAGCGGCCCCACGTCGAGCGGGTTGATTCGCCCGGGCAGGCCGGGCCCGATCCGGTACGGCTCGACGCCGAGCGCCCGCGAGATGTCCTCGTACTCGTCCTTGACGTCGCCGAGGACCAGCGACCGGTAGCCGAAGCGGATCATCCGGAGCATGAACGCCTTGACCAGGGCCGACTTGCCACGACCTGGCTTGCCGAAGATGAAGACGTTCGGGTTGGTCACCGGGATGGAGTCGTCGTTCACCCAGCCCATCGGGTCGCAATAGAAGGACCCGCCGGACAGGACGTCGAACCCCATCGGTGCGCCCGTGGACGGGAGGCCGCCGCCGGCGATCAGCGGCCACATGACCGGGGTCTGCTCCGACGTCATTTGGTAGCCGGCCAGCGGTGGCAGGGTCGGCGCCCACCCGTGTCCGGCCCTACGCCGGCCGCGTAGGCCGACCACCTTCGGGAACGGCTTGTCGGGCGGCGGCGCGGGCGGCTCCGCCTCCTGCCGCGGCAGGTGCGTGCCGAAGTCGGTCAGCAGGTGGTCGACCGACCGCGACGTCGTACGTCGGGCCATGGTCAGCTCCGGCGCCGCTTCGGCAGTCCGGTCCCCAGCGGGATCACGGCGGCCGCGAACGCAGCGTCGTGGGCACCGTCGAGCGGCAGCGGCGTGAATCCGCATAGGCGGACGGACGCGTCGAGGCGGCGTCCGTAGTCCTGGGCATTCCAGGCCGCTGGCACGGTGACGGCGAGCGCTGAGGAGAGCCGTACGAGGGATCGACCGCGCTCCAGCTTCTCGTCGGTCTCGTGCACCTGCTCGACGGCTCGCCGCTCCCGGGCGCGTTCGACCCGGCCGACCTTCCGTCGTACCTCTGCCGCCATCGTCGCCGACATCTCCGCGCGACCGGTCGTGCGGTCGGCGACGGCCTGGCCGACGGGGCGAAAGAACACCGTCAGCGCGCGGCGCTCGCCCACCTGGGACGGCACAAGCGCCCGGGCGAGTGCTCCCATCACCGCCCCCTTGCGTGGCAGCAGGATGGTGGTGGCGATCGACTCCCACTCACCGTGCCGGTAGCAGCGCATCGCAGTCGTCGCCGTGGTTGGGCCGGCAGCGGCGACCGGCACCCCTGCAGCGATGTCGCCGTCGTAGCCGTGGTGAATCACCGAGTCGGCCAGCGCGGGAGCGTCTCCAGGCTCGAACCCGGTCCTGATCGCGATGGCCAGGTCGGCGCTGTCGAGCCATGTGACCTGTGTGCAGCCGATGGCCCCCATGAGTCGGGCTTCGACTTCGCCGAGGACGCCGTACAGGATCCGCGCCCGTCCGGTCACGCCCCGGCCCGCGCGGCGGGCGTCCTTGGCGACCGCGTCCTCGCGGACGACGACGGTGACGAACGCCTCCGTGCGGACGGCGGCGCCGTTGATCGAGGCGTCGAGCTGGGCGTGGATGCGCGCCGAGATCTCGGGCTCTGTGGCGCGGGCGTGCTGGCGTACCCACTCCGCTCGCTGCGTGCCGTCGTCGGGAACCGTGCGCACGCAGATGGCGACAACGTCGATCTGGCTGCTCGCGGACGCAGCCTCGAAGAGCTCGGACAGTCCGGCGCCCATCCGTCCGCGGTCCGCGTCGTCGGCCATGCCGATGCCGGGATGGACGACGCGTGCGGTCGCGGCCCAAGTGCGGGTGGCGTGGTTCTGGATGATCGCGGGGCGTACGGCGCGCCCGGCCATCGGGGGTCCGTCGTGGATCTGGATGCCAGCGAGTACGCCGGGCAGGTCCGCCTCGTTCACGTTGTCCATCTCTCCGGCAGCCGCCTTCGACTGGAAGCGCGTCCATCCGGTGAGGCGGCCGATCACGTGACGGACCAGCACGCCGATCCACTGAGCGGCCGACCACCCGCGCACGGGGACGCAGACCAGCACGACGGCGACGAGCCACAGCGGTACGAGCCCGAGCAGCGCCCGCCACTGGCCGACCGACATCGCGAGCCAGCACGGGAAGGCGGCCGCGAGCACGAGGAAGACCTGTGGGCCAGTGAGGCCGAAGAACCAGCCCTGCCTGTCGCGGCTCGCGGAAGCTCCGTAGACGGTCATGCCAGCATCGCGCCGTCCTCGGCCACGGCGGCCGCTTCGTCCGCGTTCGTGACGTGCGCCGGCTCGTTCGCGACGCCGCCCTCGTCGCGTCCGCGGCCGACGCGTGTCCGTTGCGGTGGTGGCTTGCCGGTGCGACGGGGAGGCGTCGTGTCGTAGTAGCCCTGATGGCCGACGCCCGCCTGGCCCATGACGTCGACCGACATTGAGGCGCCGGTGGACGCGACCTTCCCTACCGCGTCCATGCCGGTGCCGACCACCTTGCCGGCCACGCCGAAGGCCTTGGCCGCACGGGATTGGAACCGGTTGGCCGTCTCGGCGTCAGCACCGGTCTCACTCGCCGCCCGGCCGTCAGAGTCGACCTGGGTCGCGGCGCCGGATCCCTCGCCCTGCCCGCGCCTCCCTGAGACCAGCCCGGAGATGCCGCCGTTCGCGGCCAGGTTGGTCCGGAACGACGCCCCCGACGCCGTGCCCGGGTCCACGAACGCCAGCAGCCGGAAGAGAGCCATCGGGCAGAAGCAGGCGATCGCGAAGACGGCGCAGCCGATGACGGCCATCCCGACGCTCGCCGCGTTGGCGTTGACAATGCCGCCTGCCAGCGAGCTGCCCTGGGTCGACGTAGTCGCCTCCGGGAAGGAGGCTCGCGACATCTGGACGCCGAGGCCGACCACCAGGGCCAGGAGCGGCGAAGTCAGGCAGGCGGCCACGAACCACCGGACCGACTTCCACATCCACGATCGGGTGCCCTCTCCCAGCGCCCCGGCCGCGGCGACCGGCATGGTCGCGACGAGGATCAGAAGTGCGGCCTCGCGCACGAGCATGATCAGCAAATAGCCGAACGCCGCGGGGATCACGAGGAACAGCGAGCAGAGGCCGAGCACCGCCGCCTCCACTGTGCCGACCACCTGGTTGGGCAGGCCAGCCGAGGCGGAGTAGCCCGCGAAGCCCGGTACGTCGAGCAACGTGCTGAGCAGCCCCCGGGTCAGTCCGGCGCAGCCAACGATCAGGCCGCCGCACACGACGACCCAGCCGGCGACGACTGCGCCGTACTGGACGATGCCCATGGCGAGCGCACCGAGGGTCTGGCCGTCACGGCGTACGGCGGCCAGGCCGATCTGGCCGAACCCGATGACGAGTGCCACGACCAACGACAGCCACAGGGTCACGCCGTACAGATGGTTCAGGCCGGGGTCCGTGACGTCGGGCGTCAGGAATCTGTCGAGGACGCTGAACACCAGGTCCATCAGCCACAGTGCCGCCGACCAGAGCGCCATCATCATCGAGGTGAACGTGTCGGCCAGGCTCTCCTTGACCTGGTCGCCGAGCCAGTGGAACGGGTTGAGGTCGATCATCGGGACGAGGTTCGCGATCACGGCTCGACCTCCAGCCACTGATACCCGGCGTCGTAGGAAGCCTGGCTGCCCGGCCACAGCGACGGGGTCGCTGCTGCCTCGTCGCCCGCGGCGATGACCCACCGGTCGCCCATCCAGGTCATGTGCTGGCAGTCGGCCGCCGCGATTCGGGCCGGCTGCCCGCCTCGCACCGTGACGGTGAGGATGAAGTCGACGCAGACGGTCGGCGTCTCGTCTTGGATCAGGCCCATGGCCGGTTCGAGCTGGATAGCCAGCTCCGTCGACCCATTCGCGGGGAGGCCGGCGGACTCGAGCAACGACTGGACCGCGGCAACACCCGACCACGAGTCGGGGGTCGGACCTCCGGGGGCCGCCCAGACGGCGATCACGTCTTGGGCCGTCACGACAGATCCGGACTCGATCGCTCGACGGTCAATCGCGATCAGCTGCGCCAGGGCACCCTCCGTCGTCTTCGGGAACCCCGTGCCGACCTGGGCTTCGCCGAGAGAGCGGGGCTGCGGAATGTGGATGACGCCGGTCGATCCCCTCGACAGCGTGCCCGGCTGCGCACCATCCAGCGAGGTGTCGCCGCCCCAGGCTTGATCTGCCGGTGCCAGCTCAGCAGTCTGGGCTCGCGTCGAGCCCTGGTCCCCGTGGAGCAGTTCGATGACTGACCAGACGATCCCGCTAACCACCGCGGCCATGACTGCCACCGCGACGACGAACAGAATCTGGAGGCGGCGCCGGTTCCACTCGTCCGGCCCCGACAGCATCCGCGCCGCCGCCCTCCGAGCGGACATCAGCACTTCCCGACGATCGCGTTGAGGATGCCGTAGATCGTCACGTAGCCGACCGCGGCCAGGACGGAGTAGATGAGGCCGGAAGCACCCAGTTGGGCGGCCCTGGATATGCTCCCGAGCTTGCCGACGACCAGCGCCCCGATCGACACGAAGCCGCCGACGATGATCACCGCCGCCACGCCGTACTTCACCCAGCCGAGCAGCATGTCGGCGTACCGGTCGATGCCGGTCGGCGCCTGCGCGCAGACGTCGTTGATGGCCTGGAGAATCATGCGCTGGCTCCGATCTCGTCCCGCTTCTCTCCGCCCAGGAGCTCGCGCAGGCGGATGGCCGAGTGACGCGTGCTCGAAGGCAAGGACTCGGCCGACAGCCCGTTGATCTCTAGCCCTGCCTCGCGCGGGAAGAACACGATCCGGTGCTCAGCCTCGACGGCCATGAGCAACGGTCCACGGGAGGCTCGTACGGCCGAAGGCCACTTGCTTGCGGCGACGACGGCGACCGCGTACGCCGACGAAAAGCCGAGCACCCGCTCGGCGCGAAGGACGCTGGGGACCGTCGCCCGCATGACCAACACGTCAGACCGCTCGGGCCAGCCGCACTGGCCGGTGTCCACGACGACGCTGCCCGGAATGGCGTCGGCATCGGAGACGCGGCCGGTGGGACGCACGACCCGGACCTTGCCTCGACGGCCGCCGGCCCATCCTTGTAGCCCGACGTCGGCACGTGCCTCGATCGCCGCGCATACACCGAACGACTCGTCGTCAGTGAGGTCGACGATCGTGGCGCCGGCGTCACCGTTCTCAGCGAGCGCCTCGGCCAGGGCAATCGACACCGTGCTGGCTCCAGCGCCTTGGTGAACACCACGCACGCTCGTGCTCGCTCCCAGGAGTGAGGTCGCCATCCAGATCGCAGGAGCTGTGCTCGCCAGCTGGCGGCGTACTGCGGCCACGAGATCGGCGAGGGCGACAGGCTCGGTGACGGTGTTCAATGGGACACCTCGCCCCTCACGCGGTGGAGCGCGAGCCCCTGGCCGAGCAATCTTGGGTCGACCGTGCCCAACACTCGACGTGCCCTGGCCGACTTGCGCGCGAGCCGAACTACCTCCTCGAGGCGATCGACGATGACGTCGATGTCACCCGCGCGAAGCGTGTCGAACAGGTCGGCGACCCATTCGACGTCGCCGGGCTCGATCGGGAGGGTCTCTGGGGAAGGGCAGGTCTGCATGGTCCCTTCAAGCGCGCCAACCTGGGTCGAGTGGACAGTCATCACGCGACCTCGTCGATGAAGTTCGGGCCAGCCACGCGGAGCTTGGCGATGGCACGATCCCGAGCTCGGGTCACGGACTTCGCGCAAACGCCGCGCGCCAAAGCTGCCTTCTCGACTGCCAACGTCGAGCAGGCTCCCCTCATCCACTTAGTGATGCGTGGGTTGTCCCGGTCGGCGTCGAGCAGCTCGGTGAGCAGTGCAACTTCGTCGTCGTCGAGGACGCCGTTCCGCAGGGACCAGCGAAGGAGGGCCTGGAGCTCATCCTGCGGCCCGAGGTCTGCCACTCGGAGCTCCTCCGCGAGCGGCCGTTCCATCACCGCCTCGAAGAGCCACGACTGTGGGTTGAGCGGGATCACCCCTCGCGTCTGCCACCGGGAGGGGTCGCGCAGCAACACCCAGCGCACCGACTTCCTGGTCGCGTGGTGGATCGCCTGCGCATGGCGACCTGCTCGCTCTCGCCAGTCGTACGCGCGGATCTGCTCCCACATAGCGCCCGCGACGATCCCGTCCGCCTCGCCGTCGGCGGCGTACCAGAAGTGCCTGGCGATGATCCGGATCGAGGCGCCGAGTTGGTGGAGGACCGCGACTGCCGCGAGCTGGTCGTCGCCGCCGTCGATGGCCCCTAGCCAAAGGAGGGCGCCGAGCGCCTGGTCCTCGGCAGCGCCCCTCAGGCGCCTGATGGTGGCCAGCGAGTGGAAGGTTTCAAGCTCGGGTCGGGCGCGACACCACGCCCGCCAGCGCTCGGCGTCGACGAGGTCGTCGAGTTCGCGGGGCGTGACGCCCGCTTGCGTGATCGAAGGCATCGGCGGAGTTCCTCTCAGTGGGTCCGGGCGGAACTCCACGGAAGAGGGCGAGCCTCACCGACACGCTCACCACATGCCTCACCGCGTGACTCACAGATTCAAATTTTCCTCGAATCTCCCCGCCTTCACGCGTGGGCGGCCTGCCAAGACCGCCCACCTGTGACGCGGTGGCGGCGGAGTTGTCCGATTTGGCAATGTAGGTGTGAGAGTTTTGGTAGACATGTTAGATTAGTTGGGGTGAGCGAGAATACTGAGTCGGAGTTCGTCCGCGTGGCCGAGGCCGCGGAGTACGTCGGCGTCTCGGCCCAGACCCTGCGCCGGTGGGACCGCGACGGCACCCTCCCCGCCGTGCGACGGCCCGGCAGCAAGCACCGGTACTACCGTCGCGTCGACCTCGAACCGTTTCGGCTCGAGTACCGCCGGGCCGAGGACGCCAGCAACCAGACGTCGGTGTTCACCACCGCCAACGCCGACATCGAGGCCAACGACTTGCTTCGCGAGCCTCAGAAGGAGGCGCACCGCGCCGTCCGCGAGCACTTCGCCAACTCGCAGGAGCCCGGGATCCTTCAGATCCCGGTCGGCTGCGGGAAGACCGGCATCATGGCAACCTTGCCCTTCGGAATATCCGAGGGTCGCGTCCTGGTCATCACCCCGAACCTGACCATCCGCAAGGGCGTCACGGACGCCCTCGACGTCACCAGCCGCGAATGCTTCTGGACCAAGACCCGAGTGCTATCCGACTTCACCGCCGGCCCCTGGACCGCGGTCCTCGACGGCGCCCGGGCCAACGTCCACGACGCCATCGAGAGCGACTTCGTCGTGACCAACGTCCAGCAGCTCGCTAGCCGTGCCGACAGGTGGCTCCCGCAGTTCCCGCCTGACTTCTTCGACATGATCCTCGTCGACGAGGGACACCACGCGCCGGCCGAGAGCTGGCAGAAGGTCTTCCGCCGCTTCCCCGACGCGAAGGTCATCAGTCTCACCGCCACGCCGTTCCGTGCCGACCAGCAGCAGATGCACGGTGAGGTCCTCTACCGGTTCTCATTCACCCGCGCCATGGTGAACGGCTACATCAAGCAGATCAACTCCCGCAACGTCGCGCCGGCCGAGCTCTACTTCACCTACGCCGACGACAGCCGCAAGCACACCCTCGAGGAGGTCCTCGAGCTCCGCGAGGAGGCGTGGTTCCGGCGCGGTGTGGCCCTCAGCGAGGAGTGCAACCGCCACATCGTCGAGACCAGCATCCAGCAATGCAACGCCATGCGCGCCGACACCGGCATCAAGCACCAGATCATTGCCGCCGCATGCTCGGTCGATCACGCCCGACAGGTCCGCGCCTTGTACGAGGAGTGCGGCTACGTCGCCGCCGAGATCCACAGCGGCATGGACGAGGACGAGATCAACGCCGTTCTCGAGAGGCTCAAGACCGGGACCCTCGACTGCATCGTCCAGGTCCAGATGCTCGGCGAAGGGTTCGACCACCCCCGTCTCAGCGTCGCTGCGATCTTCCGCCCTTACCGCTCACTCGCGCCCTACATCCAGTTCGTCGGCCGCGTAATGCGCGTCGTCCAGCAGAATCAGCCCGACCACCCCGACAACCGCGGCTTCGTGGTCTCTCACGTGGGCCTGAACAACGACGAGCGATGGTCGGAGTTCCGCGAGCTCGACCTCGAGGACCAGGAACTGGTCCACGAGTGGACCACCGGCACCGGCGACCCCACGCTCGAAGGGACCGACGCCGACGGCGAGGGTCGAGCGCGGCGCTTCGACAACGGGATGCTGGTCAACAGCGAGATCCTCGCCAGCTTCATCGACCAGGCCTACCTCGACCCCAACGATGACCGGGTCCTCGAGGAGATGCTCGACCGCGAGGTCGCCCCCGGCCTGCAGGTGCGCGACATCATCACCCTTGACCAGCTCCGTGCCGGCCTGCTCGCCAAGCAGGCCGCCCAGGCGGTGGACCAGCCGCTGCCGATCCCGGTCTCGCCGCAGCGCAAGCGCCAGCGCGCCCGAACCCGTCTCAACGAGCGGACGATGTCGGTGGCCAACCGGGTCCTACAGGATCTAGATCTGCCCCGGAACGGCTTCGCGCTGATGAAGGTCACTCGGGGGCCACGCCAGTCCAACCTCCGCGTAGTCACCCGACTGTTGAACGCGGCGGTGACCGCAGAACTCGGGGACACTCGTGGCGAGGCATCCGCGGTCGAACTCACCCGGGTCTTCAACGACCTCGACGCGATCGCCGACCGCGTCCGCGACGACATCGTGAAGAAGTTGTAGAACTCACCCGGGAGGAAGCTCGCCATGCCCCAGATCAAGGCCGTGCTCGGCAACGTCAAGGTCGAGACCGCAAAGCGTAAGCGGGGCTGCTCGCGCCACAAGGCCGGCAAGCACCAGCACGACATCGTCAAGGATGAGACCTGCCTCGTCGTCACTGACGCCGACGGCAGCACGCACAACTACTGCCAGGAGTCGGCCAAGGACATCCTCGACCGAGCGGAAGCTGACCTGGAGGCGCTGCGGGCGGGCATGGGACTGACCTCGTGACCAGTTCCGG
This sequence comes from Nocardioides hungaricus, assembly GCF_054782915.1. Lineage (NCBI taxonomy): Bacteria > Bacillati > Actinomycetota > Actinomycetes > Propionibacteriales > Nocardioidaceae > Nocardioides > Nocardioides hungaricus. The sequence goes on from NZ_BAAGRO010000054.1 coordinate 31,461, forward strand.
TGACGCATCCGCCTCGGACAACTCGGAGTACTCCTGGGAGCGTGACCCAGCCGGCGTCTTCTTCAGCGACCGCTTCGGTGTCCACCCCGACGTCCTGGGCGAGTTCGGCGCGTTCGACATCTCGGTCGTCGCCGACCTCCCGGTCTTCATCGACCCCTTCCTGCTCTTCAACAGCGACAAGCCCGAGTACGTCGCCCTGCACGACCAGATCCTCGACTACTTGAGGTTCCTCCGAGACCAATCAGGCCAACAACTCACCCCCGGGTTGATCAAGAGCTGGTACACCTTCGGCGAGGTCAAGCAAAACTGGCTGGGCTTCACTGTGGGGGGCAACGCCGGCCACGGTCTCGGGCCCACCTTCGCTAGGTCGCTGCAGACGGCGCTCGGCGACATCCTGAGCAACTTCGGCAATGAGACCATCACCAGCTCCAGCCACCTGGAGAAGCTCGCGCTGATCCGTCCCGGAGTTGGTCGCGACACCATCTCCGACTTCACCACGAACCTCATCAAGCACTTCCTGCTGCGCTTCACCGAGCAGTTCGCCACGACCCATCTGGCTGCAGCGGACCTGCGCACAGTCCCGGTGACACGGGCTGCGTTCAATTACAGCACCCAGACCTGGATGACCCGCTCCTACACCCTGCCCTGGACCGCCGGAGACTTCGTCATGCTCACCCCGGCCGACCTGTTGACGAAGGACGACACCTGGATCAACCGCAACGACATGATCAGAGCCTTCGACCGCCTTCCCGACGTGGTGGACGACGACCAGCTGCGTGCCGAGGTCAACGTCTACCTTGGCCAACAACTGTCGAAGGACCCATCAGCCAAGGAGATCGCGGAGGCCCGCCTGCGAAGCATCCTTCAGTTCCCAGAGCTTATCGACTGCTACATCCGGCTCAAGGAAGACAGCGGCGACCTCGCGGTCGCTACGAGCCGAGACAAGGTCGACGAGACACAGCGCCTGCTGCGTGACCAGGTGCAGGCCGCAGCGCGCGATCTGGCCGCCAAGACCGACCTCTTCGTCAAGCCCTGGACATCCTTCGACGAGGCCATGACCGCGGTGGAGACCTTCAAGCACTATGTCGAGAATCAGGACGGCTGGCGGGTCATCAACCGCGGGGGCGGTCGCCCGTTCGCGAACGAGGCCGAGGTCCAGGGGTTCTTCGGACTCCTGCTTCAGCCGTCCCGGTTCGACATCAACCGCGAGCCAAACAACGGACGCGGACCGGTGGACTTCAAGGTGTCCGCCGGCCTCGACAAGACACTCATCGAGTTCAAGCTGGCCAGGAGCAGCAGCCTCGAGCGCAACCTCGACAAGCAGGTCGCGGTGTACGAGGCGGCGAACAAGACCAAGAGCTCGGTCGTCGTCGTCATCTGCTACACCGCGGCGGACCATGCCAAGGTCGCGAGGGTCATCAAGACCCTCGGGCTCGACCGGCCAGACGCCCGCCCCCTGGTCGTCATTGACGCCCGCTCCGACAACAAGCAGTCTGCGTCAAAGGCGTGACCTCGCATGCAGCGCTGAGGTCCCGTTCGCATCCGGAGCCGCGAACAGTCATACCGCCGAGACAAGACCGCGCCGCTCCGCCAGACGAACACCGCCATTGCAAGTGAATCCGTCGGCCGCAGCCGCGGTTGCCCGCTGCCTCGACAGACCCCCGTCAGCTCGTCCCGGGCCGATCCATCCGGTGGAACACCTCCTTCGTCCGTTCGGAGGGATCCAGCGGGGGACGGTCGTCGTCGGTGCGATTGAAGAGCTGCTTGTCGAGGTACGCCTCCGCTTCATCTTCTTGCCCCAGGGCCTTCATCGCGCGGGCGAGGTCCAACCGCGGCTTGTCCTCGGACGGCGCGGCGGCGATCGCCCGCTCGGCTGCCCACAGGGCATCGCGCGGGCGACCCTCGGCCAGGGAGTGCGTGGCGAAGACGTGGGCGACGTCGACGATCGCGGCCGTCGCGTAGTGATGGACGGGATTGTCGGCCAGCCACCCGTAACCCTTGGAGCGCTGCTGGTCGTACGGCTGGCCCGTCACGAGTTCGAGCGCCCTGCGGAAGTCGTCGATCCCCCTCGGGCCCAGCGCCTCGCCGCGGGCGCGCAGGCGACGGAAGAGGTCCGCGTCGACGAGCACCTCGGAGAGCCGGTAGACCTGATGGCCGCGAACCCGTTGGGCTACGGGCAGGTACCACTCATCGATACCGGGCTTCTTCCCCAGCCACTTCCGGAGCTCGCCGAGCCGCGTGTGCAGCGAGTTGTTCTGGATGCCGAAGTCCGCCGCAACCCGGTTCGGCGTCTGGCCGTCCGGGTGGCACGCGAGGTACGCGGCGAGCTCTGCGTAGTACGCGGGCCGACGCTCGACGTCCTTGGTCTGCTCACCCACGGCGCGCAACTCGACCGGCCCGAGGACTCGGAGCCTGGGTCGCTGGGTGTCCGGGTCGGCCCAGTCTCTGAGGTCCTGGTCGAGTGTGGGATCGGCGGCCAGCGCTGCAGCCTCCTCGGTCTTGAGAACGGCCGGCGCCAGGACCGTGAGGTCGTCGGCCGTCGTTGCTCCCGCTTCGACGTAGGTCCGGTCCGGGCGAGGCAGGATCGAGTCCGGGTCGCCCGTGCCGCATCTCGGTTCGGTCAGGTCGTCCACGAGCGCACCCGCCTGGTCGGTGTTCGTCGGGTTGCCGTCGGCGTCCACGGCAGCCGGGATGTCGACGTCACCTTCGACCTCTGCGTCGTCGAACAACTGGCCCAGCACCGCCGCCTCGTCGCTGGTGAGCCGGTTTGGGCGGACGACACTCCACGGGGTGACGAGATCCCCGTCCGGAGTGAGCGTGAGTGTGATCGCGCGCGGGTCGAGAGGCTCAGCCGCGAGAGCTACGAGCCCGTACGACGTCCTGCCCGGCGCCCGTTCCATCTCGTCGAGCAACGCATGGATGTGGGCCCGCACGGCGTCACCCTCCTCGTCACCAACGGTGCTGATGCGCAGCGTCGGGACCCAGGCCTCCTTCCAGTCGGTCACGCGAGAACCGAGCACGCTGAAGCTGGAGGATTCGGCCAACTCAGCCATGTGGCGAGCAGACTTCGCCAGCTCCTCCACTGGAGCCGTGGCGGCCACGGACAGGCGTCCGTAGTTGAGCGGCAGGACCTCCTGCGCGACACCCACGATCTCCACCGTCTCGAAGTCGGACCAGGCGTTCAGGGCCAGCTCGGCGGCGATGAACCTCGCCAAGTCCCTACAGGCTTCGGCATCGCCGACGATCTGGACGACGCCGGCGCCTTCGAGGTCGACGAACCAAGTCGCGTCCGCTGCGTCCACGCCGATAGTCACCATGGCCGGGTACGGCGACATTCGGTCGGCGCAGGCCGGTCGGTGCTCTGACGCCAGACTCCAGGCGAGCGAGTCAGACGACACCGTCCAGGGTGCGGGCGCATCCGGTGAGGGCGAACGTAAGTGCAGGTCGAGACCGCCCCCGTGGATCCTTGCGGCGACCGCCTCGGGCAGGTCCAACCCCGCCTGCTCGCAGAGCTCGGCGAGCCCGCGAAGGGCCGCATCGAAGAACCCGGCACGCTGACTGGCAGACGAACCAATAGCCCTGAGGGCCTTGTCCTCCGGCCGCAGGTGGGCGGCCACAGGCGGGGCCGCCTTGCCGGACCGCCGGTTTCGCGACTGCGTCCGCCGACGGCCGACGTACACCGCGAGCGTCCCGGCTGCGAGGAATCCGCCACCGCTCAGGAGGGCGCGCGCCACCGTCGCGCCGTCGAGGTGGAAACCGAAGTCGGCGTCGGCCCCCTGCTCCTCGTCCGCGGAATCCGGCGCAGTCGGCGTGACCGTCGCTTCCGGGCTCGGTTCCACCGACGGCGCGGGCGTCGGCATTGGCTCTCGCGAAGGCCGGGTGGAATCAGGTGGATCGGATGGATGTCGGTTCGGGTGCTGGTGTGGCTCAGCGGTTCGCTGCCCCGGTACGTCGAGTCGCTGCCCTGGGTAGATCAGGTCCGGGTCCTCGATCCGGTCGTCGTTGGCTCGGTAGATCCGCGGCCACTGGGTGCCGTCGCCGTACTCCTCGGTCGCGATCTCCCACAGGGTGCCGCCCGGTTCGACGGTGACGAAGGACTGGTGATAAGGCGTCCTGTCCGTCGCGGGCACGAGCAACGTCCAGCCGGGCAGGATGGTCCGGGCGTCGTCGAACCTCGACCCGTCGACCATCTCGCGGTCCCTGTTCAACTCGGCGATCTCTCGCCAGCGCTCTCCCGCACCAAGGTGATTCTCCGCGATTGACCACAGGGTGTCTCCGCTGGCGACCACGACTTCGGTCGTCGGCTGCGATCTGTGCTTCACCGGCAATTGTTGCGTCGGCGCGTCGGTGTTTGGGGCATCGGCAATGGCGGGATCTGACGCCGGTGCCCGGCTCGATGTCGCTGCGTCGGCGTGTGAGATCCAAGGAGTCGCGATGACCGACGCGGCAGTCGTCGTCGCGCCGATGGCGACGACCGCCTGGACGAGAGTGCGGGCAAGCGACTGCTGAACGCCGAAGGTGCCTGGCACACGAGCGAGCCAATCCGCCGAGTGGCCCGCTGCGAGCCTGATCTCGGCGACCGTCTCGACGATGACGCAGATCAGGAGCTGCACCCACAGGACCCACGCGACGCAGGCCAGGATGCCGAGCAGAGCCGTGTTCGTCAGCGGAGCGCCCCACGTCCAGCCTTCAGGAACCGGGTTGCCAACCGTCGCCACCAACGCGGCGGGGACTCCCGCCACGAGGACGATCAGGACAGCCGCGGCGAGCAAGCCGCGAAGCACGATCCCCGTTCGACGCATCACGCTCACGGTGAGTCCTCCTCGGTGATGGCGCGGGCTGACTCGGTCTCGTCGATCGGGAACGAGCTGACCCCGATGACGCCGAGGATCTGGTTCTCTGAGTCGGCGGTGATCCTCACGGTGACGGTGTCGCCAGCAACGCTGACGGTGCCGTCCATCCCCGCGTCGCGGAGGTAGCTCTGGGCGCGCGCCCGCGCAGCTTCGGCGTCGACCGCGTCGCTTCCGTTGCGAACGCTGGCCGCCGAGAGCGCGTCGGCCCCTGCCCGCGCGGCTTGGGCAGCCGCTCGTGAGGCAGCGACGCGCTCATCGATTACTCGGCCGCCGTCGACGACGAGCCCGAGGAGGACGGTGAAGGCCCCGGCGATTACGAGGATCGCCCAGATCGAGGCGCTGCCGCGCTCGTCGCGCTTCACCGGAAGTCCCGGTGTTCCTCGAGCGGCACGACCGCGGTAAATGAGAACGTCTTCGAGCCGGGGATCTTGCCCACGCCGACCACGTCCGACAGATCGGCCACGCACGTGACCGTCGCGCGGACGTCACCACCTGGGTTGAAGTCGGCCGCGTCGACGTTCACCGTCAGGCTGGCGCACGCGAGTCCGCGCTTGTCCATTGACTGCTGCGCGGCCTTCGTCCCTGCCTGGACGGCCGCTTCCTGGTTGGTAGTCAGGGATGCCGCCCGGGCCGCGGCGTACGCGGCGCTGTTGACCTGCCCGCGGGCGTCCACGTAGCGGCCTCCGGCCGCGATCACCATGATCGCGGCCACCAACAGTGGGGTGAGGATGACGACTTCGATCGCCATCGCGCCTCGTTCGTCGCGCCTCACGACGACTCCACGAAGCGTTCGATCGGACCTTCCAGGTGGACCGAGACGTGGACAGGCACGAAGGGCAAGACCTGCTGGCCGTCGCCGGTGACCGTGACAGCGGCCGTATCTCCGGTCCGTGTGACGGTCACGTCGGTGCCGGAAAGACTCCCGAGGTCGCTGAGGTAGTGATTCCCGGCGGCCTCACCGGAGGCCGCAGAGCCGTCGTACGCCGATGCGGCGGCGAGTGCCTCCTCTGCGGCGGCCTGAGCGACCCGGTGGGCGTGGGCCTGCATGGCGTACTGGAGCATCAGCAGGAAGACGAGCATGAGCGCGCTCATCACGAGGAGGAACTCGATCGAGAGTGCTCCTCGTTCGTCTCGGATCCTTCGTACCCGCGACATCGCCCTGGCTCAGGGCTGCCCGAGCTTGTTGGTCTGTCCGGTGACGTAGGCCTTGATCGCTGCCACGGCGATGCCAGCGATCGTGATCACTCCGAGCGCGATCAGCAGCCACTCGACGGCCGTGAAACCGCGCTCGTCGCGCTCCCGTTCGGCCAGACGGGCCCTGAGCCAGATCACCAGGATCCTGATTTCCTCCATGTGGTTCTCCTGTAGGTACAGGGTCATCCGGCGAAGAGCCGGGCAACCGAGGGATAGAGCTCGTAGGTGAGGAAGGCGAAGACCATGACGATGAGGGCGAACCTCATCGACTCGGTTGCCTGGGCGGCGGCGGCTTCCGCGTCGGCGATCCGCTCGGCACGCAGGGTCTCGGCTCGGGCCACCAACGTCGCCCGGACCTTCGCGCCGTCCTCGTTGGCCAAGGTGAGCGCGGAGTCGAGGTCGGTCAGCTCGCGAATGCCGAAGCGGTCGCCGAGCTGGCCCAACGCGTGCCAGGGCGTGGTGCCGGAGAAGCGGGCACCGTCGATCGCGTCCTGCAGGTGTGTGAATGCCCATCCTGTCCCGATGGCCGCAGACGCCGGCAGCGCCTCGGCGTGGCCGCGGCCCGCCTGCATCGACATCGCGACAAGGTCGAGGTAGACCGAGAGCGTCCTGCGGAACTCCGCCCGCCGCTTCTTGGCCTTGTCGGTGAGCTCCTGACGGGTGACCACGAGCATGGCTGCGGCGAGCACCGCGCCGATGGCAGGACCGAAGGCGAGCGGGATGCCGAGGCCGAGTGCGTTGAACACGCCGAGGATGACGACCGGCCCGAAGACGCCCACAACCGCGAGCGTGGTGGTCTTGCCGACGTACTGCTCGACCGTGCCACCCGTGACGGCGAGATCCTGGGTGAGGCCCTTGCCGTCCTTGGCCCGCCGGAGGATCTGCTCGGAGAGCCAGCCCTGCAACTTGCCGCCGATCGTCGTCGCTCTCGGCGCGCCGATCCGCTGGATGCGGGTCTCGCGTGCGCGAGCGGAATCCCAGCGGCGTACGGCGCCCGCCAGGTCGGCGCGTGGAGGAACTGCGAGTCGGTAGGCATGCAGCAACGCGCCCGCGAGGAGGCCGGCCGCGACCATGAACGGGATCATGTGCGGCCTCCGATCGGCGCGAGGTGCGGCTTGTAGGAGGCGATCTCGGTGATCTCGCGTGGCGAAGTCAGGAACCTGGCTTCGACTTCCCCGTTCGACAGGGACCTCATCCTCACGAATGCGCCGATGAAGATCGCGGCAAGGATCGTCAGGACCAGCTGACCCAGTGGTGTCGAGTAGGGCTCGACCCAGCCGCGGGCGAACAGGGCCTGCAGCGCAACGAAGCCGAGCACGGCGAACGCGATCCGTTGTGCTTGCCGGCGCAGGGCGCGACGCTCGTGCTCGACCTTGCGACGCATCTCGAGTTCGGTGCGGGACGAGGCGGCGAGTGAAGTCAGAATCCGCTCCAGTCCGCCGGCGCGCTGTCTGGCGTTGAGAGATAGTGCCGCCACCACCATGTCTGCAGCAGGGTCGTCGACGTCGTCGGCGAAGCGGGCCAGGGCCTCAGGCAGCGGCACCCGCCCGTCGAGCCGGGCAGCGAGATCGCGAACCGGTGCTCGGAGCAATGCGTGGGCGGCGCCGACAGTTGCCGGAATCGCCTGCTCCAGTCCGGCCGCAGCGGTCGCCGTGTCGCGAAGACTCTCCGTCCAGGCTGCGAGCGCCTCGATCTTCTCCAGCTGCCGCCGACCGGCACGACCGCCCCCGAACAAGCGCGGCCACAGGAGGACGACCGCCGCGGCGGCCAGGCCGGCCAAAGCCCATCGAGTGATCAGCAGCGCGACGAGTCCAGCGACCAGCGCGACGCCGAACTGCCGGGTGCTCCTTCGATCGAGGGAGGGCCGCAGCGAAATGCTCGGCAGCGCGCTCATGCCACGCGAAAGGCGGACGATTGCCAGCAAGCCAAAGCACCCAGCCGCGACCGCAACGAGGAAGCCGAGCATCCTCATCACGACCACCCGCCCGGGTCGGGCTGCCAACCCACGGCGACAAGCTCGTCCTGAGCCCGCACCTGTACGCCGTGGCGTCGTACGACGTCGCCGTACGCATCCGGGCCCCACAGCTCGTTCGTCTGGAGCTGGCCGTCGTCGCTGATCCCGGCGACTTCACGGATCGACTCGACGATCCGCCGTTGGCCGTCTTCCCCGCGCACTCGGCGGATGAACACGACGAAGTCCAGTGCCGTCGCGACCAGCCGGACGGTCGCCTCCCACGGCAGCCGCTCGGGCGCCTGTATGGCGTACGTCGCGATCTTGTGGACGACGTCGGACGACGAGTTCGCGTGGATCGTGGACAGCGAGCCGTCGTTGCCCTGGGTCATCGCGTTGAGCATCGTGACGACCTCGTCACCCAGGACCTCTCCGACGATCACGCGGGAGGGATTCATGCGCAGCGTGTCGCGTACGAGCTCGGCCATCGTGACCGCACCGGCGCCCTCGGTGTTGGGCAGGCGCTCCTCGAAGGCGATCGCGTTGGGGTGGTGCTCGACGTCCTCGTCCAGGCCGAGCTCGAGGGATCGCTCGACGGTGAGGATGCGCTCGTCGGGACCGATCTCGGAGGCGAGCGCGCGGAGAAGGGTCGTCTTTCCGGCGCTTGTGGCGCCGGCGACCATGACGTTCTTGCGTGCCCTGACCAGCGCCGAGAGGAACTCGCCCATCTCCACGTCGATCGTCTCCAGGCCGATCAGGTCCTTGAGAGTGACCCGGGGATGGCGGTGGCGTCGGATCGAAACGACCGGCTGCTTCGTCACGGACTGGACGGCGTAGAGCCGTGAGCCATCCGGGAGCCGCAGGTTGACGCGGACGTTCGCGACGTCGAAGGCACGCGCAGAGAGTCCCTCGTGCGCGGCGAGCGTCTGGATCGTCTCGACGAGCTCCTCATCGGACCCTGCGATCGGTCGCACCTTCGCCGTCGTCCCGTCGGCGTACTCCACGTAGACGTGCTGGAAGCCGTTGATGTCGATGTTCTCGACGTTCTCGTCATCAAGCAGCGCTTGCAGACTGCCAGCTCCGAAGAGGCGGGACTCCAGCGCTTCGACGAGATCCTGCCGCGCCTCCCATGTGATGGGCTCAGAGCCCGACTCGACGAGGTTCGACTCGTAGTCGCCGACAACTTTCTGGACGAGCGCCTTGCCGTGCTGAACCGCGTCGGGGCCGGTAAGCATTGGAAGGTTGGCGCTCCGCCGCCGCAGGATCTCCTCCTGCCGGAGCCGTCCGAGCTCCCCTTGGAGGCGCTTGATCAGCGCGTAATCGAGGTCGGTCATGATCCCGCCTTAGATGCGGAACCGGAAGTCGCGTGGACTGGCGCCTTCGCGATGCGCTCGATCTGGCTCACGACTGTGCGCGCCGACCGCATGAGCGCCGTCCGTGCCAGTCGGCCGCCGGGTTCCTCGCCCGCCTGGAGGCGTCGTACGGCGGAGGGATCGTGCGCGAGGAAACCGGCGTCCACGAGGAACGGCCGGACCGGCGTCTCGGCGAGGACCGCACCCAAGTCGGCGACGTCCGCTGGTCCGTGACGGCTCGTCGAGACGAGCAGCGGGAACAGCCGGGGAGCCGTGCCCCTCATCCGCGCGAGATCGGTCGCGGCTCGAATCAGCCGCTCCCGAACCCGTACCACTGACGGCATGTCAGGTCGTGACACGACGACGACCAGGTCGGCGCGGGCCGCGACGGCGACCGTCGCGGACGCGGCATGGAGGTGCCCGAGGTCGGCGAACACCGGCAGGGTGCTCTGGCTGAGGGCGTCGGCCAGCGGCGCCCAGTCGCCGATGTTCGCGAACTGCTCGGCCAAGGCAGGCCCGGGTATCACCGTGGTCGTCGAGTTGAGGACGTGGCTGTGATTGGCCACTGCGGCCGTCCGGTCCGCGCCTCGGGAGGCGGTCACGACCGACAAGACGGTCGGGGTCTCGGGGAGGACCAACCCCTTCGGCCGGAGCCGGATCGCGAGATCGCCCCCGGCCGGACTTGCCTCGACGACGACCGCGGGCCCGGGCCATGCCGAGGCGATCGCAAGCGCCGACGTGGTCACCCCGGGGGCGCCCTTGTCCCCGCACATAGCAATCAACATCAGCCGTCACCCCCGATCGGCGCCTGGACCAGGGCGACGCGTCCCGCCGCGACGTACGCCGTGACCCGCTCGGCGACCGACTCCGGGACGACGAGCGCCAGGCGCGTCCCGGCTCCCTCGACGACTTCGGCCGATGCGACTGTGGCCTGTGGCGCCAGTACCGTAGGGTCGTCCAACTCAGCGGGCGAGCTCGGGTCGCCGGCAGGTGGAACGGCGAGGACCACGACCACATCGCCCGGGACCAGGCCACTCGGAGCACGCGTGGCGTCCAGCTGCAAGCCGACCACTCGCTCGCCCGGTCCGGGGAGCGGCTTGGACGTGACCATGTCGGGCGTCAGGATCTGACCTTCCACGAGACCGACTGCGGCGGTCGACCCGATGACGGTCTGGGCATCCTCTGAGTTGATCGTCGAGTGGACTCCGGCGACCTCGACGACCTGCAAGTCGTCCTTGGCGATGACAACCCCTGCCGGAACCGGGTGAGCGATCGCGAGGACGGCCTCCCGGTCGCTCTTCTGCTGCCAGAACCACCCGGCGAGCAGGACGGCCATGACGACGAACAGCACGGCCCCGGCCCACTGCCCGTAACGCCGGGGCACCCGTGGCAGGTCGTGTCCAAGGGACTTCGGACGGGGTTTGGTGGTGCGCGGCTGCTGGTCGGCCGACGTGCGCGACCCGGTATCAGTCGTCATCGGACCACCACCGTCTGCCGCTGGAGCACGCGCAGCGTGCTAGTTCCGGCTGGCGCGTCGACCAGGCCAAGGTCACCGCCAGTCGTCGGGCAGGCCCCTGCGCAGGTCCACGTCACCTGGTAGCGAATGGTCGCCGAGATCGCGAAGCTCCCGTCCGGCTGGTCGACCGAGCTGGTCTCGTACGTGTAGCCGCAGGTCGTGGTCGCGGCGTCGGACATGCCCTGCTCCCATGGCTTGCCGGGGTCATAGCAAGTGATCGACGACGGTCCCAGGTTCCACACGATCTGCGAGGGCGCGGCCGTGACGGTCACGGTTGTCGCCCCCGCGTTGACCGACTTGGTGAGCGTGCGCCACTGGCCGTCAGGGACCCAGAGCCAGTTCTCAACACCGACGTAGGTCTCCGACGGCGACGCGGGAGCGGTGTGTACCTCCGCCTGCGCCAGTGGCATGAGGCCCAAGGCCGTTGAGGCGAGTTGCTCCGGCGTCGGCGGCCCCGGCTCCGCACCCGGTGCCGTCCAGATGATCTGGACGTTGCAGGTGGTCGACGAACCGGCGGACTCACAGCTCGTGCACTGCCATAGGGATCCGTCGGTGTGGCCCTGCCAGGCCGGCGTGCCGGGCGGAGCGTCGTACGGCGACGCGTAGCACTGGTAGCCCGACCACCAGTAGCCGTCGTCGGTCTGGCACGGCACCTGCGTGCCGTCGGACTTGTAGCACCCAGCCGGTGCCTGCCCGCCGTCTCCTGGCTCTCCGGGTTCGCCCGGCTGCCCGGGCTCGCCCGGGTCCGTGACGACAACGCAGATCACGCCGGACCCCACGCTCACGGGATTGGTACCCGGAGGGCAGGGCGAGTCGCCCTCGGCTGCGGCCCTCGGCACCATGACGACCAGCGGCAGCAACAGCGCAGCCACCGACGTGCCAAGAGTCCGGGTCAGCATGTCGAGCCCTGCTCCGCGATCCCCGAGCGCCACCGGTCCTCGCCGCGCCGCTTCTCGAGCCGGACGTTGTAGACGTGCGGGTCCTTGAACTGCGGCTGGTTGACCTTCTGGCCGTTCTGCTCCACGACGCGGCCCGACTCGTCGAGGCACCTGCGAAGAACGACGACGTCCCCCTTCGGTCCGCCCAGCTCGATCGACTTCGGCTTCGTCCAGACGGTCTTCGTCGAGCCGGTGACGGTGACGTTGTTGTTCGCGATCTGGGCGAGGTTGCCCCACGCGGTCGACCAGTCGACGGCGTACCGCTGGTAGAAGCGCTTCGCGGCAACGGTCGTCTCGCCGGTGGCGTAGAACTCGTCGTTCCGCCGCGTGAACGCGTCGTACTCGGTCACCGCGGTCTCGTACGCCGCACGCTCCTGCTCGCTGTAGCCGGCGAGTTCGGGCGGCACAGACGTCGTCGACGCCGTGGGCGCCGACGAAGTCGACGAAGGGCTGTCAGTTGGAGCCGGCGAGGCCCCGCCATCGCTACAGGCAGCGCAAGTGACCACCAGGAAGGTCGCGAGCCACAGCCGAGATCGCAACATTCCAGGCTCCTCCGAGTTGGCGCGCGGCGATGTTGGTTCATCGACCATACGCCGCAGGCGGCCTGCTCGGACAGACCGCATCTTCCGCCACATGCGGCACACCGCGATCCGCCTCCTCTCGGTTCCGACTCTTCAAGCGCATGAAGTTGCGCGAATGGACACGGAACCCAGCGTGACCTCCGAGTCCGTCGTCGGCAGCCAGCTCTCCCGTCGCCTGTGGACAAGGAGTCAGGAAGCGCGGGCTGGGGAGTGCCTTGGCGCGGGCAGCCTGAGGTTGGGGCGGGTGTCGTCGAGCTCGGCCATGAAGCGCTCGAGCTCGTCGCTCGGCACGCGGCGGGCGCGGCCGACCTTCACCGATCGCAGTTGGCCGCTAGCCATCAGCTCGTACACCTTCGTCTGGCCGACGGAAAGCCGCTCCATGACGTCGGGGATCTTCAGCAGGACGGTCTCCATGTCCATCTCCTAGGCTCTTGGATCCTCCTTCAAGCGCGCCGGGCCCATCGAACAGACATCCTGGGGAAGTGAGACCGTCACGCGTTCTGCGTGACCCGCCGGTCGATCGCCTCGGATGAGCAAGGATCTGTTTCGCAACCGGATCGTCACGCGGAGCGTGACCAGAACGGGATCGGTATCCAGACGAGCGGCTGCACGTTCGTCTTGACTCGCATTACGCAGATCGCTACCGGTCTCCGTGCGACGACGATCGTCGTTCGAGCTTTCAATTCCCGCTGTTCACGTCAAGCGTCAGGACCGTCCGCCGGCCGAACACGCCACGCTTCAGCTCAGTTGGACGAAGGGTTCGAACCACTCATCTCACGGTCGCGTGGACGCCGGCTGTTCGCCCGCAGGCGCTCAAGAGGGCGCGGCAGTCATGGGGCACCTTCGTCTTCGCCACGGTCGCCACCCCGTCCACCGACCCGTTCACCATGTGCTTCCTGGCGCCCCAATGTTGCTGCTCTTCCTCGTCGCCGAGGTCACCGCCCGGTTCGTCGACCGTTCCCGCGGCCACAACCGGATCGGCACCAACCGGTGGGGCGGCGACGAAACCTCCCCATCTGAGGATGGTCCTGGACGCCCTCCGGGGGTCTGGCCGTCTCGCAACCGGCGTCCAGGCGCAATGCTTGGAACGACAGCAGAGCGGAGGGTGCACTGAGCTCTTGCGGCGCCAGACATGTTCTCGTGCTTCGCGCAGTGACACGCGACGTTCAGTTTGGTCGGGCGACTGGCATGGCGCGGGCCTGACTCTCCCGCCCACGTCGCGGGCGAAAGTATTCAGGTCAGCACGGCGAGGTTGGGCGGCGGTCGCCGCGGGGCGGTGGTGCTGGCTGCTGGTCCGTTGGACTCAGTCCAGAGAGCTCGCTTCGATGGCGAGGTCGCGTTCTGCTGATCGAAGGTGCTCAAGCGCCGCTTGGCGAGCGCCCTCGGCGTCACTCTGGGTGATGGCGTTCAAGATCTGTTGGTGGCCTTCGCAGGCGCGTTCCATCCGCCCGGGGATCTCGATCACCTTCTCGGAGTAGATCGCGTGATGCGGTCCGATCTGCTCGTACAGGCGGCGCAAGAGCCTGTTGTTCGACGCCTGTGCGATCCGGTTGTGGAACTCGAAGTCGAGGCGCACGAACTCCGCGCCGTCAATTCCGGGAGCCTTGGACCGCTCGAAGATCTCTCGGATCTCGCTGAGGTCGGACTTGGTGCGGCGGTCGGCGGCCATGGCCGCGGCCCGCGGTTCCAGTGCGTAGCGGACCTCGAATAGCTCCAGCGCGGTGACGTCACCAGCTGTGAGCATGAGGATCCGCCCTGCCGCCTGAGGGGGCGGGTAGACGGCGAACGTCCCGACGCCCTGGTTCTTCACGACGATCCCGAGGGTCTCAAGCTTGCTGACGGCCTCACGCATCGTGCCTCGACCGACACCGAACTGCTCGGCCAGCTCACGCTCGGCCGGCAGCCGGCCGCTGTCACCGAAGTGCCCCTTCTGGATGAGCTCTTCGAGCTGAGCAGCCACGGCGTCGGCTAGCTTCAGCTGCCTAACGGGCTCGATTCCGACCTGCGCATCAGGCACACGAACTCCTTGAGATGACCGGGGAGGCCGCCGACTCCTACTTTGCGATCCTGCCCGCGACGGATCCGGACCCAACGCGAGACGTTCGGACGAGTATATCGACCCCTCACCGCTGAACCCGGGCGCTGGCGCCGTCGGCAAGGCGCCATACCTCCGCAGCGGTCGCCATGGAGGTGTCGCCCGGGGTAGTCATCGCGAGAGCACCGTGTGCGGCGCCCAGCTCCACGGCTACCTGGAGCGGCTCGGCACTGAGTAGGCCGTAGATCAACCCTGATGCAAAACTGTCGCCGCCTCCGACTCGGTCGAATATCTCCATTTCTTTCCAACGTCGCGACGCCACCAGGCCGGTTTCCCTGGACCATGCAATTGCCGACCAGTCATTACGACTTGCTGACGAGACGCCCCGGAGGGTGGTGGCGATTACTTGGAGGTTCGGAAATTCGGAAACGACGTCGTTGATCATGCTCAGAAATGCGCCGTGGTCGAGGTTCGTGAAATCTGGGTCGACGCCTGAAACTTCGAATCCCAGGGACTCGATGAAGTCTTCTTCGTTGCCGATCATGACGTCGACTAAAGGCGCGAGCTTCCGGTTGATCTTCTGGGCGGTGTCGCGGCCGCCGATGCCCCTCCAGAGGCTGGGTCGGAAGTTGAGGTCGTAGGAGATGAGGGTCCCGTGGCGGCGGGCGGCCAACATGGCTTCTTCCGCGACCTCGGGGCTGGTGGCCGATAGCCCTGCGAAGATCCCACCGGTGTGCAGCCACCGCACGCCGAGCGTCCCGAAGATGTGGTCCCAATCGATGTCTCCGTCGGCGAGCTGGCTGACCGCAGTATGGCCGCGGTCAGAGACGCCGAGGGCACCCCTGACTCCGAAGCCGCGTTCGGTGAAGTTCAGCCCGTTGCGGACCCGTCGTCCGACGCCGTCGTACTCGAGCCAACGCACGAGGCTGGCGTCCACGCCTCCCTGGGAGATCAGGTCTTCGATGAGGCGACCGACCTCGTTGTCCGCCAGCGCGGTCACCACCGCGGTCCGCAGACCGAAGACCTTATGGAGTCCGCGCACCACGTTGTACTCGCCGCCGCCTTCCCATGCGTCGAACTTGCGGGTCGTCCTGATCCGCCGGTCGCCGGGGTCGAGGCGAAGCATCACCTCGCCCAGCGCCAGTGCGTCGTAGCGGGCGTCGCCAGGGCTCTTGATCTTCAACTCGTCCACGCGCCTTCTTTGAATCGACCCAAGGAGGGATCGGCTGCGGTGACTGCGCGGGCCGCGCGGCGGGTCACCTCGTCGTAGTCGCCTTGTTCGAGGATCTCGGGTGTCGCGATCCAGGTACCGCCGACCGCGGCGACCGATCCGATTGCGAAGTACTCAGCGCAGTTGCTCTCGGTAATGCCACCAGTGGGGATGAAGGTCGCGGTGCCGAACGGCGCGCTCAGGGCTTTCAGCGCTGGGACTCCCCCCAGCGCTTGAGCTGGGAAGAACTTCAGCTCGTTCAGTCCGTGGGCGAGCGCCGTCGAGATCTCGGTTGGGGTTGCTACGCCGGGGAAGTAGGGGAGGTTGAGGTCGGCGCATGCAACGGCAACGGGGAGGCTGAAGCCGGGGCTCACCATGAAGCGGGCGCCGGCTGCGGCCGCCGCGCGGGCCTGGTCTGCGGTCAGCACCGTTCCAGCCCCAACAGCGAAGTCGGGATCGTCGGCCATCAGCTCGATGGCGGCAAGCGCCGTCGAGGTCCGAAGGGTCACTTCGGCACAGGTGAGCCCACCAGCTTGCAGTGCCGGGCGCAGAGATATGGCGTCTGCGGGATCGCGGAGGACGAGTACTGGCAGGACCCGTTGGGGCGCGAGCTGCGTGATCGATACTGTCTTGGACACGGTCGTCATTCCTGCGCACCGATGGTGACGCTGAACCTCTCGATGGCGCCGTCGGCGATGGCAACCCCGATTCCCGCGCCGTCGTTGGCCCAGAGTCGTCCGTCCTCGACGACGAGCGGGTTTTCGAGGAAGCCCTCCCATCCGAGCCCCCCGTAGGCGTCGACCTCGATGAGGGGAGCGTTCTCGCAGCTGAGGATCACCTGGAGTCCGGCGGCCAAGCCGATCCCGGTCCCCGAGGAGCAGCCGATATGCGGCACGCACTGCAGGTTCCAGGCGCTGGCCATGTCGGCGACTCGCTTGAGCTCTGAGATGCCGCCAACGCTCGCGGCGTCGGGTTGAACGATGTCGAATGGCAGTTCTGACATCAGGTCGACGTACTCGTACCGCGTCAGGAGAGACTCCCCGCCTGCCAGCGGGATGTCGACCCGGTCGGCCAGCCAGGCATGAGCGGAGACATAGGTCGAGAGGGACCGGGAGAGAATCGGTTCTTCGAGCCACGCGACCTGTAGCTGGTGCAGTTCCCTGGCGAGGGCGAGGGCTCCTCGTCGGTCATAAGCCATGTTTGCGTCGACCATCAGGTCCACGTCGGGGCCTACGGCGCTACGAACGGAGGCGACCAGGTCAACTGCCTCCTTCAGGTCGCCCGCGACACGAAGCTTGATGGCGGTGTAGCCGGCCTCGGCTGCGGCGAGCGCCTCGGTCACCGACTTCTCGGTGTCCTTCAACGACGGCGCGAAGTAGGCCCTGACGGAGGGCTTGTAGGTGCCGAGCAGCCGGTGCACCGGCTGCTCGGTGATCTTGCCCAGCAAGTCCCACAACGCCATGTCGATGCCACTGAGCGCGTAGGTCTCGACTCCGCGCCTTCCCCACATGTGCGTCGAGCGCATCATGTCGTGCCACAGGGCCGAGATGTCTCGCGGGTCGCGGCCAGTGACCATGGGGCCCAGCTGGTTGTTGACCAGCGGCCCGACGATGGGGAAGTACTCCGCGGAGAACCCTGCCTCCCCGATGCCTACGAGGCCGTCGCTGGTGGTGACTTCGACGAGAATGCCGCCCTTGGTGCTGACCGACATCGCTCCCCATCGGAGGTTCTCCTCGAGTGGCAGCCCGACCGGGCGAGCCTTCACACTTTCAATCTTCATACCTTGGTCCACCGTTCGACGTGCTGCGGTTCATTGCAGGTTTGTAGGGCCTCGGGCTCGCGGGCGAGAGAGGGCCGCCCGAGCGGCCAGATGTCGCTCTGCCTAGCTCGGGATCTCCCACTCGGTTTGGACCTTCAGGTGGGGAATGAGGTCGGCCCAGTCGTACTCCTGGACGAAGAAGGAGTCGGTCGAGTAGGTGCCGTCCATCGTGTCCTTCAGGCTCGCCGGTCCTTCGAAGCCGATTACCCGCCAGCCTTCACGGTTCTTGTTGCCGCCATAGACGGGGTCGGCGTAGAACCCCTGCTTGACGTGCAGGCAGAGGGCGTCGAAGAACGCGAGTCCGTCATCGGTGGTGAACTGGGTGAACGTGCTTGCCGGCTCCGTGGTCCCGAGCGTCACCGGCCCGGGCTTCGGTCGCCCGGAGAGCATCTCGAGCGCCCGGTCCTGCTCGGCATCGGCGAGCGCAGTGAAGCAGTTGCCGAATTCGGAAGTGCAGAGCGCGTCGAGCTGGGCCAGCCCCTCGCGGTAGGTGCGCTGCATGTCCGTGATCCGCGACCGCCACGCGTTCGCGTAGTGGCCGTCGATCTGCAGGAACCCGCTACCGTCCGCGGACGCGAAGATGTAGTTGATCCCCGACAGGTACCGGTCGATGAAGACCACCACGCGGGCTTCCCGGGCGCCGGGATCGTGGTCGGTGGGGATGATGCGTGCCGAGAGAGCCTCGACGGTGTCCCACTCGTGGCGGGTGAAGAAGAGCCGCTCGTTGGAGTCGGGGTCGACCGGCTCGAGGACTGTCTTCCAGTCTGCCTTGGAACTCATGTAAGTGCCTCCGTTCAGGATCGTCAGGCGTGGGCGCCGGCGAGACGCTCGACCCGGCCCGTCAGGTAGTTCTCAGCGATGTACTCGCAGCTGCGCCAGGCGTTGGCCATCATCGCCAGCGTCGGGTTGACGCCGAGCGAGGTCGGGAAGCCCGATCCGTCCACCACGAACACGTTGTCGATGTCGTGGGTCTGGCACCACTCGTTGAGTACCGAGGTGCTGGGGTCGAATCCCATCCGCGCGGTGCCGTGCTGGTGGCAGGTGTTGCCCGTGACCTGGTCCAGGTAGACCGGGATGGTCTTGCGGGCGCCAGCGGTCTCGAGGATCTCGATGTTCTTGTCGACCTGCCATTTGCCCATTGCCCTGTCGTTCTCGTGCGCGCGGTGGGTGATGCGCGCCACGGGCAGGCCCATGAAGTCCTTGTGGGTCGGGTCGAGGTCCACTCGGTTCCGCTCCTGGGGCATGTCGTGGAGGATCAGGCCGATCTTCATCGCGTAGTTGAAGAAGGTCCGGTCCGCGTCCTTGAACGCCTGCCCCCAGGTGGGTCGGCCGGGGAACACCATGTTGATCGGGTGGCAGGTCTGGGAAGAGGACACGATGCAGCCGCCGATGTGGCCACGGCTCTCGTCGGTCTCGTAGAAGTCCATCGTGCCGCCGCTGATGTAGTTGCCTGTCCAGCCGTACAGCGGGTCGTCGATCTCGTTGTCGAAGAAGCCGATGGCGAAGAGGTACTCGTGGAAGGTCGCGTTCTTCCCCACCAGACCGGAGGAGTTCGCCAGCCCGTCGGGGAACTGCGATGACTTGGAGAGCAGCATCAACCGAGCTGTTTCGATCGCCCCCATGGCCAGCACAACGACGCGTGCATCCTGCTCGAACTCTGCACCGGAGTCGTCGACGTAGACCACGCCGGTCGCCTTGCCGTCCTTGCCGACCTTGACTTCGCGGACGAAGCAGTCGGAGCGTAGTTCGAAGTTCCCCGTCGCCAGTGCTTCGGGGATGAAGGTCGTCGCCGTGTTCGAGCGGGCGCCGCTGGGGTCGCCGTACTGGTTCCAGAAGCTGGTCCGGTTGAAGGGCTGGCGTCCCTTGTGCTCGTTGGTGACCATCGCGTGCGGGATGGGGAAGGCGTTGATCCCCATCTGGTTGGCGGCCGTGTAGAACTTCTTGCCCCATCGCGTCGGCGGCAGCGGCTGGCTGGGGAAGGGCTTGCTGCGGAAGCCCTCGCCCTTGTCGGCGCCGGCGATGCCGGCCACGCCGAACTCCCACTCGACCTTGGTCAGGTAGGGCTCGAGGTGCTCGTACTGGAAGGGCCAGTCCGCCAGGCTCATCCCGTCGATGTCGCCGTGCAGGGTTCGCTGGAGGAAGTCGGAAGGCCTGGGGCGGGGGACCCAGCCGGCCCAGTGGTTGGTCCCACCGCCGACGAGCTGAGGCGTCATCGAGAAGGGATAGGGCTGGGCCACTTCGTCGTCCTCGACGCGCCGCGTTCGCGGGGTCAGCTTGGCGTCGGGCCACATGTAGCTTCGGTTGACGAACTTCAGCTCGTCGCCCGAGAAGTGCTCGTTGTGCCGCAAGAAGGGGCCACGCTCGAGCCCGACGACCTTGAGGCCCGCTTCGCTCAGCACCTTGGCGGCGGTTCCGCCGCTGGCGCCGAGTCCAACGATGACCACGTCGACCGGGTCGGGCTTCTTGTGTTCAGCCATGAGTTGTCACTCCCGTCGCATCAGTCGAAGTAGGCAACGATTGCCTTGAGGAAGTCGGGCAGGTCCGGAGGCGTCCGGGCGGTGATGATGTGCCCGTCGACGACGGCCGGCTCATCGGAAACCCAGGTCGCGCCCGCGTTGACGAGGTCATCCTCGATGGGCGCGTAACCGGTGACGCGGCGCCCGCGGACCGCGTCTGCGGAGGCGAGGATCCACCCTCCGTGGCAGATGGATGCGGTCATCTTGCCCTGGGCCGCGATGTCACGGACGAGGTCGATCATCGGGCGGTGTAGCCGCATGTTGTCTGGCGCGAATCCTCCGGGGACCACCACGCCATCAAAGTCGTCTGCGGTGACCTCCCCCGGCGAGGTGTCGGCCTCCATGGGGTAGTGCTCCTTGCTGGAGAACGACTCCTTCTCGCCGTTTCCCACGACCGTGACCACTGCTCCGGCCTCGATGAGCCGGAGA
The DNA here is from genome assembly GCF_054782915.1 of Nocardioides hungaricus. Classification (NCBI taxonomy): domain Bacteria; kingdom Bacillati; phylum Actinomycetota; class Actinomycetes; order Propionibacteriales; family Nocardioidaceae; genus Nocardioides; species Nocardioides hungaricus. The sequence goes on from NZ_BAAGRO010000054.1 coordinate 51,855, forward strand.
TAGGGGTACCAGCCCTCGAGGATCTGGTAGTCGTCCTCGATCATGAGGGCGATGCGCTTGCCTTGAATGCTCACGTCAGTTCCAACCTGTCAGTTGATTCGGCAGCGGGCCTGCCGGCCGGGTTACTTCAGCTTCTCGATCAGCTCGGTGCTCAGGAGCACGTCGCCGTAGTTCATCTGGATATTGCGCAGCGCCTCCCAGTGCTGGCCGTAGCCCAGGGGCTGGTCCTCGTTGGGAGCCGGAACCGCGGTCGTGGTGTCGGCGACGCAGACGATCTTGTAGTTCTTGTTCCAGCCGTCGATTGCCGTCGAGTGCATGCAGTTGGCCGAGGTGACGCCGATGATGATCAGGGTGTCGCGGTCGTTCTCGCGGAGGTACTCCTCCAGGGGGGTGTTGTAGAAGCTGCTGAAGCGGTGCTTGTACATGACCGGCTCGCCGTCGAGGGGCTTCATCTCCGGGTGCAGGAGGTCATCTCCCGTGGGGTTGCCCCAGCTGGCCGGAGAGGTCGGCGCGCCGCAGTCGAGGCCGGGCCACTTGGCCTTCGCCAGGCCGGCATCCATGCCGTCGGGACGCAGTCCCCACAGCGACCAGACCACAGGGATGCCCTTGTCGCGGCAGGCCTCGAGAACTCGCTTGATGGGCTCGATCGTGTCCTTGCCCTCCGGGGCGCCGCCAACGGACTGGACGTAGGCGGCGCCGCTCTCGCTAACGATCAGGTTCTGCACGTCGAGCACCAGCAGCATGGTGCGGGCCGGGTCGATCGTGGGGGCGACCCACGCGCCGCGCGGGAGGACGTCGTCGATGTGGTCGTAGGTGAAGTCGAGCGATGACATGGGGGTTCCTATCGGTTGTTGGTTGACTCGGATTCTTCGACGGCGGTGACCAGATCCTCCTCGGCTGCGAGGAGGTGGTCGAGCGCCTGCTTTCTGGCCTCGGCGGTGTTCCGTTGCGACACGGCCGCCAGGATCCGGTGGTGTCCCTCTTGCGCCCTTGAGCGCCGTTCGGGTAGTGCGATGACTTTCGCCGAGTAGATGGCGTGGTGCGGTTCGAGCTGCTGATACATCTGGGTCAGGAGGCTGTTCTTTGCGGCGTGCGCGACCATCGAGTGGAATTCGAAGTCGAGACGCACGAACTCGTCGTCGGCCAGGTGTGGCCGCGTGGAGTGGTCCAGCAGGGTCCTGAGCTCCTTGAGGTCTGCGGAAGTCCTTCGCTGGGCACTCAACGCTGCGGCGAGGGGTTCGAGCGTGTAGCGGACCTCGAAGAGTTCCAGGGCTGAGACGTCGCCTGCGGTCAGTAGTCCCATCCGGGTGGGGGTGGCGCCGGTAACCGCGAAGGTTCCGACTCCGTGTGAGCGGGTGATGATGCCGAGCGCTTCCAGCTTGCGGATCGCCTCGCGCATGCTGCCGCGCCCGACGGTGAACTGCTCAGCAAGCTCCCTCTCTGAAGGCAACCTCCCATCGGCTCCAAAGTGGCCGGAGCTGATCAGCGCCTCGAGCTGGGCGGCGACGGCGTCGGAGAGGCGGAGCTGCCTGACCGGAACGATGCCGGCTGGTGCCTCGTCCGACGTCATGTGCTTCACCTCCTGCGGCTCGGGTCTTTGGGTTGGCTGGGTTCGGTGGAGACGGTCGGCACCGGCTCGACGTGGTGGCCGGTGCCGACCGGGTCTGGGGGTTAGGAGCCGTACTTCTTGGGGACGTTGAGGGCCCACTTGGTGTAGGCCCGGTGCCAGTCGACGTTCGACTTGTCGACGACCTGGGTGGGGTTGTTGATGATCTGGGTGACGGTCTTCCCGAGTACCGCGGTGGCGAAGATCGCTTCGATCAGGTTCTGGCCCTGGTCGACGCCTCCGATGTCGACGGTGGCGGTGAGCTTGCCTGCGCTGATCTGGTCGTAGCCCGAAACAAGGCCATCCGCGCCGATGGTCAGGATCCCGCCCGAGCCATCCCAGTGCTTGAGGCCGGCCTGGTCGATGGCCTGGGATGCGCCCAGTGCCATTTCCTCGTTCTCCCCATAGATCGCATTGACGTCGTTGTTCTTGGTGAGGAGGTCCTGCGCGGCGGCAAAGCCCTTGTCACGGACATAGCCGCCGTCGGCCTGCCCCACCACCTTGATTCCGGGGTTCTCGGCGAGTGCCTTGTCGAAGCCGATCTTGCGGCCTCGCGTCCAATCGGATCCGGAGGGGCCCCAGATCTGGAGGATGTTGCCGGCGCCGCCGAGCTTGTCAGCGATGTACTTGCCGGCCAGGTAGCCAGACTGCCACCGGTTGTCATATCCGACGTTGGTGACGGTCCGCAGTTCCTCGGGCGGGTAGAGCTCAGCCGGCTGGTTGAACTGGTAGATCTTCACGCCCTTGTCCATGGCGTCCTGGTAGAGATCCTGAACGGTGGCGAAGTTGGCGCCGGTGCATACCGCGATGGCGTCGAACTTGCGAGATACCCACGACTGGACGATGCCCAGGGTGCCCTGGACGGCGTTGAAGTCACCGACCGGCGCCTGTCGCTCCCACACCCACTTGCAACCGAACCGCTGCTCGTACTCGTACATCTTCTGCCACGCCGCGTGCTCGATCTGGGTGAAGTTCTCCGACAGAACCGGAGGCGTGAAGCCGACCTTGATCTCGCGACCGGCCACCACCTTCTTGATTGCGTCGTCATAGCTGGCCGCGCTTCCGCTGCCGACGGCACCTGGGGCGCTGCCACCGCCGGCGGTGCAACCGGTCAGGGCTGCCACGCCGATGCCAGCGCCGACCAGGCCACTGGTGCGCAGCACGCCCCGGCGAGACATTCCACCGTTCTGGTTCATATCCGGGCTCCTTCTTGTTCTTCACGCGATGGTTTCGGGACGGCGCTGGGGCGCCGGGGCGTCGTTCTGGGCGCCGGTGTCTTGAGTCGGTGCGGTGTGGTGAACCCGAGAGTCCCGAGAAGCAAGGGGTGCGGCCTTTGGCTTCGTGTACTTGGCGAGCGCAGTGCTCCCTGAGCGCGCGCGAAGCACGGTCCAGGCCTGGTTTGCCGCAACGGCCAGGATGAGGACGAGGCCGGTGACCACGGCCTGCCAGCTCGACTCCACGCCGGTCAGGTTGATGATGTTGCGGGTCATGGTGAGGGTCAGTGCTCCGACGAGCGCCCCAAAGACATGGCCCTTGCCGCCGGTGAGCGGGGCGCCACCGATCACGGCGGCCGCGATGGCGGTGATCTCGTACCCGTTGCCGATCAGCGGCGGGACGGTGGTGGTTCGACCGGCGATGTGGATGCCGGCAATCGCGGCCATCAGACCGCTGATGACGTAGGAGGCGATCTTGACCCGGTCGACTCGGACGCCGGCATGGAGAGCGCCGGTGGGGGAGCTCCCCACGGCGTACAGCATGACGCCGAATCTGGTGCGACCCAGGAGCAGTGCGACCGCCGCGGCGATGATCACGACCAAGATCATGGGGAAGGTGAGCGGGCCAGCGATCCGGGTGAGGCCGCCGATGTAGTAGTAGGTGTCGTTCATGTAGCCGAGGATCGGGACCCCGGCGGTCCAGTAGAGAAGGACTCCGCCGACGATTCCCATCGTCGCCAGGGTGGCGATGAAGTCGGGGATCCCGAGCTTGGTGATGAGTACGCCGTTGACCAACCCGATTCCAGCTCCGACGCCGAGCGCGGCGAGGAACGCGACGGGCATGGACTGGCCGTAGGCCAAGAGGTTGGCTGCCACCCCGGCGCACAGGCCCATGACCGCGCCGACTGACAGGTCCAGGCCGCCGGCGATGAGGACCACGGTCATGCCGATGGCCAGAAAGCTGACGGTCATCATCGTGTTGATGATGTTGGTGATGTTGCCCCCGGTGGCGAAGGTGGGCTCGTGGATGGACATCACGATCGAGGCGAGGACCAGCAAGCTGAGGATGCCGATCGACGGGTCGGCCAGGATGCGGCGGCGCATGGCGTCGCTAGCGACGCGCGACGAGGTGGACTGGCGGTTCACTGGACTCGACCCCCCTGAATGGCTGCGGGTTGGGGTTTGGGTGAGGCAGATGAGCCCAGTGACAGGGCGAGGCGGTAGGCGCTCCGGTCGATGATGACCCCGACGAGGATGCAGACGCCGATGATGATGGAGAACACCAGCGGGTCCACGCCCATGAGCCGGAACCCCTGCTTCAGGGTCGCGAGCAGCAGCCCCCCGGCGGCTGCCTGCCAGATGGCCCCGCGGCCACCAGCGAGGCTGACGCCGCCGAGCACCGCGGCAGCGATCGCCGTGAGCTCGTACCCACCCGCCATCCCGGGCTGTACGGAGTTGAGGCGAGAAGCGAGCAGCACGCCGCCGAAGCCGGCGAGGCTCCCGGAGATCACGTAACACCACGCTTTGACTCGGCCAGCATTGATGCCGGCCACCAGCGCCGGAGCCGTGCCAGTTCCGACCGCGCGGACTCTGCGGCCGAAGGTGGTCCTGGCCAGCACCAGCTGCAGTCCGACGATAGTGAAGCCGGCCAGGATAAGTGCGCTGGTCACCGACAGGACCGACGTGTTGGCGATCGCGAGGTAGCGGGCGTCCTGGGTTCCGGTGATCTGGACGTAGTCGGTGAGGACCACGAGCAGGCCTGCGGCGATGTTGAGCGTCCCCAGCGTGACGATGAAGTCGTTGAGCTTGAGCTTGACGATGACGAGTCCGTTGAGGATCCCGAACGCGGTCCCCGTGCCGACTCCGACGATGACGGCTACTGCGGTGTTGGCGCCGTGCATCGAGGCGAGCAGCGATGTGCCTGCACTCAGCCCGAGAACAGAGCCTACCGAGAGGTCGATCCCACCGGCGATGATCACCAGAGCCGTGCCGGCGGTGATGATGAAGATCGGGACTTCCTCGTTGAGGTAGTAGCGCATGGCCTCGCCGTCGATGAACGCCGGGACGGTGGCCGTGAAGTAGACCGTGACAGCCACGAGCGCTGTGACGATCGGGAGTCCCTCGATTCCCAAGACGCGGGAGAGTCGCGTTCGCGTGGTGCTCATTTCGCTGCCCTCGATGCGCGGTCGATGATGAAGTGTTTGGTGGCTTCGATACCGTCCTGTGCGACTCGCTGGGCAACGTCGGGGACCTCGCCGACCAGGGAGCCTCGGTTGAGGACGATCACTCGGTCGCTGAGACTGATGAGTTCAGAGAATTCCGAGGCGATCAGGATGACCGCGGTGCCGGCTTCCATGAGCTCTCGGATGAGCCGGTGCACCTCAGCCTTGGCGTGCACATCGATGCCTTGAGTGGGCTCATCGAAGATGAGGATCGATGGCTGGGTGTTGAGGCATCGGGCGATGATCGCCTTCTGCTGGTTGCCGCCGCTGAGGTTGCGGACCTTCTCTCGAGTGCTCGGCGTCTTGATGCCGAGCTGCTGTACGAAGGACCTCGCCATCGTCCGTTCCCGCCGGCGACTCAGGACCCCGCCGACGGAGACGGTGCCGAGCCGTGAGATGGAGATGGTCTCCCCGACCGAGAACTCGGCGAGGACGGCCAGCTGCTTGCGGTCCTCGGGCACCATGGCCAGGCCTGCCCGATACGCTTTCCCCGGGTGGTTCAGCTTCCGAAGCTTCCCGTCGATCTCGATCCGCCCCGAGCTCGTCTTGTCCAGACCCATCAAGGCCCTGACGAGCTCTGTTCGTCCGGCTCCGGCCAGGCCGGCGATGCCGAGGACCTCGCCGGGGTAGAGGTCGAACGAGATGTCTCGGAGCACGCCGGGCCGAGAGATGTTGGTGGCCCGCAGGCGAGGGGTCTCCTCGCGGGCGAGCTGACCGGATCGGTGGGTCACCGGAGCAGCGAGGAGTTCAGCGGCCTCCCCACCGAACATCCAGGAGACGAGTTGACGCTGATCCACTGACGCCACGTGAGCCGTGGTGACGGTCTTCCCGTCACGCATGACCGTCGCCACGTCCGCCAGGCCGAACAGTTCGTCAAGGTGGTGGGTCACCCAGATCAGTGCGACGCCGCGGTGCTGGAGGCCCCGCATGTGGTCAAACAGGAGCGCCTTCTCGTGCTCCTCCAGTCCCGAGGTCGGTTCGTCGAGGATGAGGATCTTGGGGCCGGCGGCGAGCGCCTTGACGATCTCGATGGCTCGCTTCTTCAGCGCGCCGAACTCCCCCACCGGTCGCCACAGCTCGGCTCCGGTGATTCCGAACTCCGCGGCCAGCGGGGCGACGTGCTTGGCGATCTGGCGCCGGTTGACCAGAACGCCCGCGCGACCACCCAGGGCCGCCTCGTTGCCCAAGAAGATGTTCTCGAGCACCGTCAGGTCCGGGAGCGTGGATAGTTCCTGGTGGATCGTGACGATCCCGAGCTTGTGTGCCTGCCGAGGGTGTTCGACGCTGACGCGCTGCCCGTCGAGCTGGATCGTGCCGGCGTCGGGATTCACGATGCCCGAGAGCACGTTCAGGAGCGTGGACTTGCCGGCGCCGTTGCCGCCGAGCAGGGCGTGGATCTCCCCCCGGTTGACCGTCAGGGTCGCACCGTCGAGGGCCTGCACCCCGAGGTAGCGCTTCGAGATCGCCGTCATCTCCAGGAGTGGGGCGGCCGCCGTCGTCGGCTCCTGCCCCAACGGTGCAGACGTGGTCTCCATCCGTCTCTCCCTTCGCCAACGTCCTGGTCGGAGCCACCCGCGTCCTGTCGTGTCATCTTGTGATCAGGTGGTAGGACCAATATCATGTGGGCTGCGCCACACCCTGTCAAGAGGAAGTTCCACCGACTTCTCGTTCAGGGCCCACCACCGCAGACGAAGGGACCGACGCGATGCAGAAGCTCATGAACGCACCGGAGACAGCTGTGACCGACTACCTGACCGGCCTTGCCGCCGCTCATCCGGATCTCATCGAGTTCCGGGTCGAGGATCGGATCGTGACCCGAGCGAGTCCCTGGCGAGCGGGGAAGGTCGGCCTGATCTCCGGTGGCGGGTCAGGCTGCGAACCGCTGCACGCTGGCTACGTCGGTCCGGGGATGTTGGATGCGGCGTGCCCAGGCGAGGTCTTCACGTCGCCCGTTCCGTCTCAGATCATCGCTGCCGCCTGCGCCGCTGATCGAGGTCGCGGAGTCCTCTTCGTCATCAAGAACTTCGGGGGCGAGGTGATGAACTTCGGGCTGGCAGCGGAAATCTTGACCCGGCAAGGGATGCACATCGAGAAGGTGCTCGTCGACGACGACGCCTCCTTCCCACCAGGCCGAGAGGCTCAGCGCCGCGGCCTGGGCGCGACCGTCATGGTAGAGAAGATCGCCGGTGCGGCCGCCGAGCAGGGGCGACCGATCGATGACGTCGCCCAGCTGGCGCGGCGAACCGTCTCCCAGTGCCGAACCTTCGGCGTCGCCCTCAGCTCGTGCACCCCCCCACGGCTGGGGCGGCCCACTTTCGACCTCCCCCCAGGCCAGTACGAGGTCGGCGTCGGCCTTGGTGGCGACCGGGGGCAGGCGCGCGACGACTTGCCGCCGGCCCGCCAAGTCGCCGACGTCCTCCTCGCCAACACCACCGCGGAGCTCAACATCACCAAGGGCACCCGCGTCATCACCATGCTGAGCGGGCTCGGATCGACGCCCCAAATCGAGCTCTTCGGCCTCTACGGTCAAGTCCACGAGAGCCTGGTGAACACCGGCGCGATTGTAGAGCGATCGCTGGTCGGCAACTACCTCACGTCACTGGATTCGTTGGGCGTACTGCTGACAGTGCTCGTCGTTGACGACGAGCTCCTCGACCTCTGGGATCAGCCGGTCCACACCCCGACGCTGCGATGGGGGGCATGAGATGGCCAGCGAGCTCTCCCTCGGCGACCTTCGTGCCTGGCTCGACCACTTCGGCGCCGCCGTTCTCGCCCAAGAAGAAGCCCTCAACGAGCTGGACTCCGCCACCGGCGACGGCGAGCACGGCTCCAACCTGGCGCGAGGTGTAGACGCCATGCAACGCGCGCTCGACGAGGCCTCCTTCGCCGACGCACAATCGCTCCTCTATACCGTCGGCATGGCCATCGTCAACTCCGTTGGGGGCGCGAGCGGCGCCCTGTACGGCACCGTCTTCCTCAGGCTCAGCGACGTCGGCGCCGGCACCACTCATCTGGACTTGGGGCGGTTAACCAACGGATTCGCCTCAGCAGCCGCTGGCATCAGCGAACTTGGCAGGACTCAGCCAGGCGACAAGACCCTCCTCGACGCGATCCACCCGGCCGTACAAGCCCTCCAGGGCTCACTGGCAGCGAACTCAGATCTTGGTACCGCAGCTCAGGCAGCCGCTCTGGCAGCCGAAGCGGGGCGCGACTCAACTGCCGACATGCCAGCTCGTGTCGGACGAGGCAGCTACCTGGGCGAGCGAAGCCTCGGCCACATCGACGCCGGCGCCACCTCCATGGCGCAACTATTCCGGTCGCTGCAAGCAACCACCGCTACGAACTAGCACCGCCTGGCAGGCCGATGCGAAAGGGGCAAACGACATGAAGACATCGATCACATCCCTGCACCTCCTCGACGGCGGCACACTCGACGTGGAGTCGAGCGTCGTGATCCCAGGCAGAAGCCACGGGAGCCGGCTCACCGTCCCGGTGCAGATGTTCCTTGTGGGGACCAACCAGGGCTACGTCCTGGTCGACACAGGAAACGACCCCCGCGTCATCGACCAGCCGGACGCGGCATGGGGCAAGGAGCTGGCCGACAGCACCCGGCCCCACATGGAGCCCCGCCACCACTTAGTCGAGCAGCTCAGACTCGTCGGCCTGTCCCCCGACGACATCAGATTCGTCGTCTACACGCACCTGCACCACGACCATGCCGGGGGCGGCCAGCTGTTCCCCGACGCCGCTCACATCGTTCAACGCACGGAACATCGATGGGCACATTGCCCGGATCCTCCCGCCGCCGGCGGATACGTTGCCACCGATATCGCCGGGCCCAGATCCTGGCGACTAGCCGACGGCGACTGCCACGCCTTTCCTGGTTTCTCCTTGATCTTCACCCCCGGCCATACCCCCGGGCACCAGTCGATCGTGCTGTGGGAGGTCCCCGACCTCGGCAACATTATCCTCGCCGGCGATGCCATCAACACCCACGAGAACATCGACTGCGACCTCCCTCCCGGCATCACCACTGACGCGCTAGCGGCGTCATTCTCGATGCGCCGGCTCACCGCACTCGCCGACGCAACAGACGCCGTCATCGTCGCCGGCCACGACATGGAGCAGTTCCGAGCAATGGCGAAGGCACCGCACCGTCTGCAGAGGACCGCGGACTGGCCCGAACCCGCCGTGCGGGTTCACTCGGGCGGGCCTGAGCCCGCGGCTTAACCCCAGCGTCCGAACGACACCTACGCCCTCGGGATCCAAAGCAACGTACCCGATGCGCTACCAGTTGCGCTACGCCGCCGAAGAGCGCACAAGCCGAGCGGCCGGCCACCTCGGTAGGCGCGAGGAGTGTCAGATACTGAACCGCCCCCAACCAGACGTGCACATCTCCCAGCTGTCAATGGCCACGGCGTGGTGGGCAAGCAGGCCAACTCGCAGCAGTCTCACCTCACGGTGCGAGACGAGCTTGTCCCACACAGCGAACGTCAACTGACGAACTTGCAGGCCAAAGAGCCGCAGCGTCGCCCGTTCGCATGAGCCGTTCCCGTATAGCCCGTGCGCAGCGCTTCCTGGTGATCGGGGCCCTTGCAGGTGAGCTCGGCGCGCCAGAAACCGGCCTGCGGCAGCCTTACCACCTCACCGAGTGCCTCACAGAGCACCAGAAGGTGCCTCACAAACGACCGATCGCATGGCGGCGTCTGCTGACATCCTGCTGACATTCGGACCCGGACAAGCAGCAGAGGCGGCCTCAGGATCTCTCCGGAAACCGCCTCTGAGCTGCGCATTTACGCTTTGTAGCGGGGGCAGGATTTGAACCTGCGACCTCTGGGATACACCCGTAGTGCACTGAGCGCTTGCCGTTGTTTGACACAGTTCGACGCTTCTGGGGGCTGACCTGCGCAAACGTCACACGCACGACTTCACCGTTTGACACCGGTCGACTCGGTTCGCGGCCAAATCCGCCCACTTTCCGCCCACCCTCAAGTCTCCAGCCGTGCACAGGCAGGACGACCTGCTCTTCCCCACCAAGGCCGGTACACCGATTTCTCGGAACACCTTCCGCACCCGGATTTGGCTACCCGCCGTCAAAGCCTCCGGCGTCGACTTCCCGGTCCGCGTCCACGACCTGCGCCACGCACACGCCTCCTGGCTCCTCGCCGGCGGCGCCGACTTCATGTCGGTGATGGAACGCACGGGCCACGCCCAGATCCAAACCACCCAGAAATACCTGCACACCCTCCCCGACACCGACCAACGCAACCTCGACGCCCTCACCCGCGTCCAGAGCCGTCAGCCCTAACCTCCGTCAAGTTGGATCTCATGCGAATCGTCGACGTAGGAGTCGCGTCGCCCGGCCCACTCGTGCCCCAATTGAACCTGGACAAGACTCCGGCACTGCGCGATGACGAGAGGTTCCTCGGCCACCTGACCGGTGAAGGAGTGTGTCAGTATCGACCTTGGCCCGCCGCGCCAGCCGAGGACGTATCACCCATGTGGGGCCACACCACGTTCTACTTCACCCCGGACAGGTTGATCTACGTCTGTCCCAACTTCGTGGCAGCGGAGCAAGCCCGCGATTACGTGTCGAACCGCGAGTCCTTTGGGGGACTCGCAGTCGGACTTGCTGCAAGCTATCTCTCCCAATCGAAGAACAACGCGAGGGCACAACGGGCTGTTACCGGGAAGGCTCTGGCCGGGCAGCTTCCCTGGGAGTACCTAAGCGAGATCCAGGTGATCCCTGGTCCCGCGGAGCATGGTGGTGCCTTCTTCTCTTTCTACGTGCTTGCCGGCGACGCGTGCTACTGCCTCACTCTCTACATGCCACGGGCGGATCTGAGTTGGGCTCGTCAGCAGGCTGAGTGGTGCTTGAAGGTCGCCCTCCATCAGAGGTTGCTCTTACTCGGCGACGGGGTGCTTCCGACGGAACGGGCGGTGATCCAAAGCATGCTGGAGAATCCCCGGCCCGACTTCGGGACGGACGGCTCACTGAGTTACCTCGCGCCTGTGGCGCTCGACGGCGGCCACGCGTTGACACTCCTGTAGTCATCGGGAAGACGTACATGATGCTGGGCGTAAGTGCGATCCTTTGCGACTGTCTGAACCAACGGGCGAAACCGCCCTCTGACCTGCAGCGATGCCGCCCAAGATGTCTGAGGTCGCCAGCACACCGCTGTGAGCGTTTGCGAATCAGAGCGAGCCCATTCCGAGCCCTCGTGTCAGCGGGCAACGACGGTCGCAAACGACCGCATCTTCAGATCGCGCCGCGGGCGCGGGCTTCGAGGTACTGATCCATCACCGCCATGGGTATCCGGCCGCGGTCGGAGACGACGATGTCGTGCGCGGACGCCCAGCGACGTACGTCAGAGGGCGCGGGCGGCGCTGGCACGAGCGCAGGCGCCGATTCAAGGCCGCGTACGGCGAGGCCACCGACCACCTCGGAGAGCCGACACGAGCAGCGGCCAGGAGCCGATAGGTGTCCACTCCTGGGCGAGCTTGCGGATTTCGCAGAAGACGATCGGCACGGTCGGGAACCGGATCTGGCACTCGGCAATCCCGTCAGCCACGACACTGGGCCTGACGCGGTCGAGCTTGAAGACCTGCGAGTAGCGCTCCTCGACCACCACTGCAGCCCGCGGGATCGCGGCCAGTTCGGTGAGCTGGAAATTCAGCTTGCCGGTGGTCAGCGAGGTTACGAGGTCAGCCAGCGACTTGCGGCTCCACCGTCGCCTGCAACATCCCGTCGACGACGAGTCCGTAGTCACCGGCCTTGAGCGGCTCGCGGCGAGTCGTCGCCTGACGGTCGGCGAAGGTGAACGGGTAGCGCTCGCGGATGTCGACCGCGATCTCCAGGTCCGCGACTCCACTGGCGCGGGCACCCGGAAGACAAACCGCGGGGCGCGCTTGCTTGGACGTGCGCGCGGTCTGCCAGAAGATCATCTGCCGCCCGCGACCATTGGTGATGATGATCTGGGAGCGGTTCTCCCGCCCGCGATCGAGCACGAGGTCGATGGCCGCGCCCCGTCGAACGCAGGACCGCACCGCCGCCCGCTCGACGATCTCGGCGTCAACCGGCCGCTCCTCGACCCGGTGGCAGTAGACCTTGCCGGTGCGCGGCCAGGCGTCCTTCGCCTTGAGGATGATCCCGTCCCCGAGCGGGACCCGGAGCAGGTACGCGAGCGTCGATCCGGGTTCGGTGCTGCGCGCGATGACGAAGTCCTCCGGCATGCCTACAACTCCCCCGCCGTAGCGAGACGATCGAGCGAGTTCTCCGCATCGGGCACCTCGAGCAGCAGCGCGCGATCCCTCCTGGCCGCGGCAACCATCACCTAAGTCGATCCTGAGTCTCAGCGACGGCTGAAGTGGGCACCCGAGCAATAGTCAATACCTGTGGACGGCGTGTTCACGCGACCTGCTGCTCACCTCCTGATTCGTCGGC
>NZ_BAAGRO010000055.1:0-584 GCF_054782915.1 Nocardioides hungaricus
ACGCACGACTCAACGCCGCCTGAAACTCAAGACAACCGTCAAAGTTCTAACGACCAAGGATCGCTAGGACGTCCTACTACCTGAGCGGGCTTCGCCTACGAGCTCAAGTTGTCGACGACGGCTGCGTCACCGGAGGTGCGTAGGCGCATCCCGTGCCTTCCGCTGGTGAACTCAAGGCGGTCTGGCCGCCGTAGTCCCAGCACATCTTCCTTCGTCATGGGCCTGGCGTATCGGGCCACACGCCCGGCGGGCAGCCGATCGTCTCGTGGGAGACGGTGGTGCACCTCAGTGATCCCCTGCACGCGCCGTCGCGGCAGCGGCTGCGGACGCCGAAGGCCTCTCGGACCGCATCCGAGGGGGTTCGTGTGGTCACGCGGACGGGCACGGGGCAGCGCGGTCTACTACAGCGCCCTCACCGCGCTGGCCGCCCAAGCGAGGCAGGGTGACGACGAGCAGACGGCGAACCTGCTCGGCGTCGAAGGGAACCGAATCGAGGAGGCGTTCCCAGCGACGCACCTGTCCGCGTACTACCTCACATGTCGCTCCGCGTACGGCCTGATGTGTAGGTCGGTCTCGGCGAGTTG
>NZ_BAAGRO010000056.1:0-88614 GCF_054782915.1 Nocardioides hungaricus
ACGCACGACTCAACGCCGCCTGAAACTCAAGACAACCGTCAAAGTTCTAACGACCAAGGATCGCTAGGTGCTCTGCCGGTGCCCGACCAGCACCATGCCGTCGGCGATGCGCACGTCGTAGGCCGGGATCGCCACGTGGTCGTCGTCGAGACACCTGCCGCTGCGCAGGTCGAAGGCGTGCTTGTGCGCCAGTGACGCGACGAACGGCACCCCGTCCCGGACGCCGACGATCCCCTTGGCGATCGCCGAGGCCTTGGCGAACGGGTCGTGGTTGCCGAGCGCGTACACACGGCCGTCCTGGGTCCGGAAGATGGCCAGCGCCTGGCCGTGCACGAGTGCGGTGGCACCGCGCTCGACCTCGAGGTCCTCGACCCGGCAGACCGGCTGCCACTCCATGCCCCGAACGTAGGAGCGGGTTGTGACGTGCCTGTTTCGCCGTGTGACAGCCGTGAAAAACTCAGGGCCGTGCCTGCCGCCGTCGTCGTCCTCGCCGCGGGAGCGGGCGCCCGCGTCGGCGCCGCCTCCAACAAGGTGCTGCTCCCCCTCGGCGACCGGCCGGTGCTGGCCTGGTCGGTGCTGGCCGCGCTCGCGGTCGAGGAGGTACGCCGGGTGCTCGTGGTCGTCCGCCCCGGCGAGCTCGACCTGGTGGCCGACGCCCTCGCCCCCCACCTCGGCGGCGCCGAGGTCGGCCTGGTCGAGGGCGGCGCCACGCGGCACGCGTCGGAGTGGAGCGCGCTCCGCGCGCTGCGCCCCGAGGTCGAGTCCGGTGCGGTCGACGTGGTCGCGATCCACGACGGCGCCCGGCCGCTCGCGGCGGCTGCGCTGTTCGAGGCCACCATCGAGGCGGCGCGGTCCACGGGCGGGGCGATCCCGTGCGTCCGCCTCACCGGGCTGCTGGCGCTCGACGGCCGGCCGCTGCCGGCCGAGCTCGACGGCGTGCAGACGCCGCAGGCGTTCCGGGCGCGCGAGCTGCTGGCGGCGTACTCCTCGGCGGAGGCGGACGGCTTCGAGGGCACCGACACCGCGGCCTGCTGGAGCCGCTACACCGACGTGCCGGTCGCGGCGGTGCCGAGCTCGCCGGCCAACCTGAAGATCACGTTCCCCGAGGATCTGGAGCTCGCGCTGCGGCTGACGTGAGAGACCCTGTCCCGAGGGGCCCCGTGAGGGCCTCCAGGACCCGCACGTCCTCCTCGGAGCCCACGCGGCGAGCGGCGGACGGCGCCTCGACCAACTCGACCGGGAACCGGGCCCGCAGCGCGGCCACCAGGGCCACGAATTCGGTCGACGGCAGCCCGTCCAGGGCCGCCACGACGTCCGGCGACAGCACCACCGGCGACGCCACCGCGATCAGCGCGGAGCGGTCCAGGGTCGCGCCGACCAGGCCGCCCTCGACCACCTTGACGGTGTCGGTCACCGGCCGCACGCCGACGACGACACACGCGTGCTCGACCGCGCGCTCGACGCAGGAGGCGATGAAGTCCGGCGGCGTCATCGGGCAGAGTGAGTCGTGCAGGACGACCGGCTCGCCCGCCGCGACGAGCGCCGGCCACCTCGTCCCGGTGTCGACCGGCGTCACGCCGGCCTCGCCGAGCGCCCACGCGGCCGCGGCGACCAGCGCCTCGCCGTGGATCAGCGCGAACGGCAGGTGGCCGCGGTCCTGCTCGAGGACGGTGCCGAGGGACTCCACGGTGGCGAGCCTACAAATGCGGCCTACAGATGCGACCTACAGATGCGGCGAGGCCCCCGGATCGCTCCGGGGGCCTCGCGCGGTGTCCGGGTGGATCAGGAGGCGAGCACCTCGTCGAGGAGTGCCTCGGCCTTGTCCTCGTTGGTGTGCTCGGCCAGCGCCAGCTCGGAGACGAGGATCTGGCGGGCCTTCGCCAGCATCCGCTTCTCGCCGGCGGACAGCCCGCGATCGCGCTCCCGGCGCCACAGGTCGCGCACGACCTCGGAGACCTTCATGACGTCGCCGCTGTGCAGCTTCTCCAGGTTGGCCTTGTAGCGGCGCGACCAGTTGGTCGGCTCCTCGACGTGCGCGGCCCGGAGGACGTCGAACACGCGGTCGAGGCCCTCCTTGTCGACGACGTCGCGCACGCCCACCAGGTCCAGGTTGCAGGCCGGGACGCGCACGACCAGGTCCTGCTGGGCGACGATGCGGAGTACCAGGTACTGCCGGTCCTCTCCCTTGATGGTCCGCATCTCGATGTCCTCGATGACCGCGGCCCCGTGATTCGGGTAAACAACCGTCTCGCCGACAGTGAAAGTCATGTGTCAGGTACCCCTTCCTAGATGGTCATCCTAACACGCGCCCGGAGTGCGCCCTCGGCGTTTGCGCAGGTCAGCGGCCCAATGCGGGCTTGACAGAAACGCGGTTGATGTGGTGGGCGGGGCCGGTCGCCGATACTGCGGGGTATGTCGCCGACCCTGCGCCGCCGCAAGGATCCCGAGGTCACCGCGTCGGAGCCGCCCCGTCCCGAACGGCGCCGCACGCTCGCCCACACGACGCCGGTGCTGCTGCTCCGAGCCGCCCACCCGCGGCAGGCGCTGCTCACCGCCGGCGGCCTGGCGATCGCCGCCGCGCTGACCGGCCGGGCCGGCCGCGAGGTGGCCCTCGTGTTCGCCACGGTCCTCGTCGGGCAGGCGATCCTCGGCTGGCACAACGACCTGGTCGACCGCACCCGCGACGCCACCCGGCTGCCGAGCGGCAAGCCGATCGCCGACGGCTACCTCGAGCCCGGCACGGCCTGGTTCGCACTGGTGTGCGCCGTGCTGCTCGTCGTCCCCCTCTCCGTCCAGGGCGGGCTGACCGCGGGGGCGGCGTACCTCGCCTCGCTGGCGGTCGGGCTGCTCGGCAACGTCGTGCTGCGCCGCGGCCGGCTGTCGTGGCTGCCGTGGGCGGTGGCCTACGGCCTCTACCCGTTCTTCCTCTCCTACGGCGGGTGGGGCGGTGACGCCACCGGCGCCCCTCCGCGGGTGGCGATCGTCGCGCTCGCGGCCGCGCTCGGCGCCGGGGTGCACGTGCTGTGCGCGCTGCCCGGGCTCGTGGCCGACCACGAGGACGGCATCCGGCACCTGCCGCTGCGGATCGCGCTGCGCACCGGTGCCACCCGGCTGCTGGTGCTCGCGCTCGCGTGGACGGTGGTCGTCATCGCCGCGCTGTTGGTGGTCGGGAACAGCGCCGGGCTGGCGCGGTGAGCCGAGGTGCGGGCCGCTAGGCTGTCGCACGCAATCCAGTCGACCGTGAAGGCCCAGATGATGCAGCTCCGCAGGTCCTCCCGCGTGCTCGCCGCCGCGGGGGCGCTCACGCTCGCCACCGTGCTCTCGTCGTGCGGCTTCGACTACGCGACCGACCGCCAGTACACGCCGGCCGCGGGCGCCAACGACCGTGACGCGAGGGTCGACGTCCTGGGCGCCACGGTGGTCTCCGCCCAGGAGGGCTCCGGCACCTTCGTCGCGTCGTTCGCGAACAACGTCACCGATGCGGCGGCCACGGTGGAGTCCATGACGGTCGAGACGATCCCGAGCGGCGACGAGAAGCCCCTGCCCCTCGAGGTCGCGAAGTTCTCCCCGATCGAGATCCCGGCCGGCGGCCTGGTGAACCTCGCGCAGGCCGGCGGCGTCGTCGTCACCGGCGACCTCACGGCGGGCGACTTCGTCAACCTCACGATCGGCCTCGGCGATGGCGGGTCCGTCGAGATGGAGGTCCCGGTCATGCCGAGCTGCAACGAGTGGGCCGGCCTCGACGAGTCTGGCGACGGCGCCGCGGCCGGCGAGGACCAGTGCGCGGTCGAGTCCCCCGCCGGCGAGGAGTGAGCGCGGTGACCTACCCCCTCGTCCTGCTCCGCCACGGCGAGAGCGAGTGGAACGCCGAGAACCTCTTCACCGGCTGGGTCGACGTCCCGCTCAACGACAAGGGCCGGGCCGAGGGCGCGCACGCCGGCGAGCTGATCCGCGACGCCGGCGTACTGCCCGACGTCGTGCACACCTCGCTGCTGCGCCGCGCGATCAACACCGCGGCCCTGGCGCTCGACGTCGCCGACCGGCACTGGATCCCCGTGCGCCGGTCCTGGCGGCTCAACGAGCGCCACTACGGCGACCTCCAGGGCAGGAACAAGAAGGAGACCCTCGAGGCGTACGGCGAGGAGCAGTTCATGCTCTGGCGCCGCTCCTTCGACGTACCCCCGCCGCCGATCGGCGACGACAGCGAGTGGTCGCAGGCGGGGCAGCCGCAGTACGCCGACCTCGGCGAGGAGCTGCCGCGCACGGAGTGCCTCAAGGACGTGATCGAGCGCTTCCTGCCGTACTGGGAGTCCTCGATCGTGCCCGACCTGCGCGCGGGCCGGACCGTGCTCGTGGCCGCGCACGGCAACAGCCTGCGCGCGCTGGTCAAGCACCTCGACGGCATCGGCGACGAGGACATCGCCGGGCTGAACATCCCGACCGGCATGCCGCTGGTCTACGAGCTCGACGAGCAGTTGCGCCCGACCGTCCCCGGCGGCCGCTACCTCGACCCCGCTGCCGCCGCCACTGCTGCCGCCGCGGTCGCGAGCCAGGGTCGCTGATCAGGAGGCCTCGACCGACGCCGGGTTCTCGCCGGTGACGACGAAGACGACCCGGTTGGCCACCGAGACGGCGTGGTCGGCGATCCGCTCGTAGTAGCGGCCGAGGAGGGCGACGTCGACGGCGGCCTCGACGCCGTGGGCCCAGTCGGCGGAGAGCAGCTCGGTGAAGCTGGACCTGCGCAGCTGGTCCATCTCCTCGTCGGCGTCGGCGAGCTCCCGCGCGGCGTCGACGTCGCGGTCGGCGATGACCTTGGAGGTCTGGCGCACCATCTCCTCGGCGACCTCGGCCATCCGCTCGACGGTCGGGCGCATCGGACCGGGCACGGCGACGTTCGGCACCCGCAGGCGGGCGATCTTGGCGACGTGCACCGAGAGGTCGCCCATCCGCTCGAGGTCGCTCACCATCCGCAGCGCGGCCACCACGATGCGCAGGTCGCTCGCGACCGGCTGCTGGAGCGACAGCAGCAGGAACGCCGAGTCCTCCAGGCGCTCGCGGGCGCGGTCGATCTCGACGTCGCCGCTGATGACCCGCTCCGCGATCCCCGGGTCGCCGACGAGCAGCGACTCGGTCGCGAGCCGGACGGACGTCTCGACGTTCCCGCAGATCTCCGCGAGGTCGCGGAAGATGCCGTCGAGCTGTTCGTTGAAGGCCTCTCGCATGACAGGAGAGCCTAAGTGGGCGAGGTGACCAGCCGGGGAGAACTCGTGAACGCGGGGTGAACATCTCGAAGCCCACCGCCTCCGGGCGAACTCGGGATGAAATGGCTCGTACGATTCAGGGTGTGGATGCGACGACGCAGGCGTTCCTCGCCGCGCTCATCGGAGCCGTTGTCGCCGGCGGGGCCGTGCTCGCGTGGCACGTCAGCGACCGCCAGCAGCACCGGACCGCGCCCGCCGAGGAGCCGCAGGTCCCCGTCGGTGTCGCCACCGTGCTCTCCGTCCTGCGCAGCAGCGCGGTCGTCGTCGACGACGACGAGGTCGTGCTCAAGGCCTCCGCGCCGGCGTACGCCATGGGTCTGGTGCGCGGCACCGCCCTGGTCTCCGACGACCTCGCCAACCTGGTCCGCCAGGTGCGGCGCGACGGCCAGATCCGCGAGACCGAGCTGCTGATGAGCCGCCCCGGCGCACCCGCGCGGCACGTGACCGCGCGGGTCGCGCCGCTCGGCGCCCGGCTGGTGCTGGCGCTGGTCGAGGACCGCACCCGCGAGCGCCGGGTCGAGGCGGTACGCCGCGACTTCGTCGCCAACGTGAGCCACGAACTCAAGACGCCGGTCGGCGCCATCCGGCTGCTCGCCGAGGCCGTCCACGACGCCGCCGACGACCCGGAGGCCGTGAAGCGGTTCTCGCACCGGATGCTCACCGAGAGCGACCGGCTCTCCCGGCTGGTGCAGCAGGTGATCGAGCTGTCGCGGCTCCAGGGCGACGAGCCGCTGGACGCGCCGGTGGTCGTCGACCTCGACGAGGTCATCCGGATCGCGGTCGACACCAGCGCGATCGACGCGGACTCGAAGCGGATCTCGATCGTGACCGGCGGTACGCCGCACCTCGAGGTGCTCGGCAACGAGGAGCAGGTGACGGCGGCCGTCGCCAACCTGGTCGCCAACGCGGTGTCGTACTCCGAGTGCGACGCCACCGTCCTGGTCTCGACCAAGCTCGACGGCGAGATGGTCGAGATCTCGGTCGTCGACCAGGGCATCGGCATCCCCCCCGGGGAGATCGACCGGATCTTCGAGCGGTTCTACCGGGTCGACCCGGCCCGGCACCGCTCCACCGGTGGCACGGGACTCGGGCTGTCCATCGTCAAGCACGTGGCGGCCACCCACGGCGGGGACGTCCGGGTGTGGTCCGTCGAGGGGCAGGGGTCGACGTTCACGCTGACCCTGCCCCGCCACCACTCGGCCCGCACCACCCACAGAGACCAGGAGGCCACGCGATGACGAGAGTGCTCGTCGTGGAGGACGAGGAGAGCTACAGCGACGCTCTCGCCTACATGCTGCGCAAGGAGGGCTACGAGGTCGCGATCGCACCCGACGGGCACACGGCGCTCACCGAGTTCGACCGCAACGGCGCGGACATCGTGCTGCTCGACCTGATGCTCCCCGGCCTGCCCGGCACCGAGGTGTGCCGCCAGATCCGGCAGACCTCGAGCGTCCCGGTGATCATGGTCAGCGCGAAGGACGACGAGGTCGACAAGGTCGTCGGCCTCGAGCTCGGCGCCGACGACTACGTCACCAAGCCCTACTCCCCGCGCGAGCTGGTCGCGCGCATCCGCGCCGTGCTCCGCCGCGGCCAGGAGCCGGACCTGGCGCCCTCGACGCTCGAGGCGGGCCCGGTCCGGATGGACGTCGAGCGGCACGTGGTGACCGTCGACGGCCAGGCGCAGCGGCTGCCGCTCAAGGAGTTCGAGCTCCTCGAGATGTTCCTCCGCAACCCCGGGCGGGTGCTCACCCGCGGCCAGCTCATCGACCGCGTGTGGGGCTCGGACTACGTCGGCGACACCAAGACGCTCGACGTACACGTCAAGCGGCTGCGGGCCAAGATCGAGCCCGACCCCAGCGAGCCGAAGTACCTCGTCACCGTCCGCGGCCTGGGCTACAAGCTCGACCTCTGACCCGCCCGTTGAGTTGGGCAGAAGTCGCACCCGAGTTGGGCGTTGTTCCCGGAATGAGGCCCAACTCGACGGCGAATATGGCCCAACTCAACGAGCGGACGGATCGTCGCCGGACTCGAGCCAGCCGCGGAAGGCCTCGAGGTTCGCGGTCGGCTCGCCGCGCAGCTGGCGCCACTCCCACTCCTTGCGGATCGAGGAGGCGAAGCCGAGCTCGAGGATCGAGTTGAACGACTCGTCGGCGTAGGTGAGCACCGAGCCGAGCAGCCGGTCGAGCTCGTCGGGGGTGACGGCGGCGAGCGGGAGGCGGCCGTCGAGGTAGATGTCGCCGAGCCGGTCGACGGCGAACGCGACGCCGTACATCCGCAGGTTGCGCTCGAGCAGCCAGCGGTAGACGCGCTCGTGGTTCTCGTCCGGCGCGCGGCAGACGAACGCGTGCACGCCGAGCGCGTGCGGCCCGACGTCGAGGCGGACCGCGGTCTGCAGCTTCCTCTCGCCGGGCAGCGAGAAGGAGAAGACGCCGTCGGAGACCTCCTCGAACTCCACCTCGCTCGCGGCGAGGTGGTCGCGGATGGCCTGCGCTGCGTCCGTCACACCGTCTCCTTGAGGTCGGCGCTCGCGCGGGCGTAGACGCCGAGCGTGCGCTCGGCGGTCCGCTCCCACGAGAACCGGCGGGCCTGCTCCAGCGCCCCGGCCTCCAGCCGGACCCGCAGCTCGTCGTCGGCGACCACCCGGCCGAGCGCGTCCGCCCAGGCGCCGGCGTCGTGGCCGTCGACGAGGAGCCCGCTGTGCCCGTCGCGTACGACGGTCGTCAGCCCGCCCACGGCCGCGGCGACGACCGGGGTGCCGGTGGCCTGGGCCTCGGCGGCGACCAGCCCGAAGGACTCGTTGTAGGACGGCACCGCCACCAGCGTCGCGGCCGCGCACCAGCAGGCCAGGTCGCCCTGGGCGACCGGCGGCACGAACCGGACCACGCCGTCGAGCCCGAGCGACGTGGACAGTTGGGCGAGCGACTCGGGGTGCTCGAGGCCGGACCCGGACGGCCCGCCGACGATCGGCACGACGAGCCGGGACCGGAGGTCGGGCGAGCGCCGCAGCAGCTCGGCGACCGCGCGCAGCAGCACGTCGGGGGCCTTGAGCGGCTGGATGCGACCGGCGAACAGCAGCACCGACGCGTCGCCCGGCAGGCCGAGCTCGGCGCGCACCTGCCGCCGGTCGCGCGGCCGGAAGACGTCGAGGTCCACCCCCGGATGGACGACCTCGACGCGCGAGGGGTCGGCGTCGTACAGGTTGATCAGCTGCTTGGCCTCGAGGTCGGTGTTCGCGACCAGCATGTCGGCCGCCTCGACCACCTGCTCCTCGCCGATCACGCGCGCGACCGGCTCGGGCGAGTCGCCCTCGGCGAGCGCCTCGTTCTTGACCTTGGCCATCGTGTGCATCGAGTGGACCAGCGGCACGCCCCACCGGTCGCGCGCGAGCGAGCCGACCTGGCCGGAGAGCCAGTAGTGGGAGTGCACGACGTCGTAGTGGCCGACCGGCTGGGACGCCTCGGCGCGCAGCACCTCGCGGGCGAAGACGCACAGCTGGCCGGGCAGCTCGCCCTTGGCCAGCCCCTCGAACGGCCCGGCGTGGATGTGCCGCACCGTGATCCCGCCGCCGCAGTCGACCACCGGGTCGAGCGACGAGCTCGTGGCGCGGGTGAAGATGTCGACCTCGATGCCCCGTGCGGCCAGCCGCTTCGACAGCTCGATCACGTAGACGTTCATGCCGCCCGCGTCACCGGTGCCGGGCTGGTCGAGCGGGGACGTGTGCAGGCTGATCATCGCCACACGCCGGATCGCGGCCACGTCCACCTCGGGTTCGTCGGGTCTGGAGGTCAACCATGGTGAACACGCCCGATACCCCGATGATTCCCCGGTCTAGTGCGCGCGGGCTCGGCGCGACCAGCTCCACCGGACTCTCTGACTCCACCGGTTCTCTGACAGAGTGGCTCCCATGCAGACCATCGGACTCGTCGGCGGATTGAGCTGGGAGAGCAGCGCGGCGTACTACGAGGCGCTGAACCAGGGGGTCGAGCAGCGCCTGGGCGGCCTCTCCTCCGCCCGTACGGCGATGGTGTCGGTCGACTTCGCCGAGGTGACCGCGCTGCAGGCAGAGGAGCGCTGGGACGACGTCGCCGAGATCCTCGTGCGCGCCGCCCGCGGCGTCGAGGCCGCGGGTGCGGACTTCCTCGTGCTCTGCACGACGACGTTCCACCGGGTCGCCGACCAGGTCGCGGACGCGGTCGGCATCCCTCTGCTGCACCTCGCCGACGTGGTCGCCGACGCGTGCCGGGCGCAGGGGCTGAGCGAGGTCGGCCTGCTCGGCACGACGTTCGCGATGTCGCGGTCGTTCTTCACCGACCGGATCGCCTCGCACGGCCTGACCGTGCACGTGCCCGACGAGCGGCACCACGAGACCGTGAACCGGGTGATCTACGACGAGCTCGTGCACGGCAAGGTGCTCGACTCCTCGCGGCGCACGGTGGTCTCGCTCATCGACGAGCTCTGGGACGCCGGCGCGGGCGGGGTGATCCTCGGCTGCACCGAGCTCGAGCTGCTGGTCCGCCAGGCCGACGCCGACATCCCGGTCTTCCCCTGCACGACCCTCCACGTCGCGGCCGCGCTCGACCGCGCGCTGGCCTGACGCGCTGGCCTGACGCGCTGGCCTGACCTCCGCGGTCGTCACCAGGGGCGGATCAGCATGGCCGGCTGGTCGATCTCGATCATGTCGGTGTAGATCGTCCCCGCGCCGTTGAACCGCACGTAGACCGACCAGGACAGCGGCAGGCCGGGGATCGACTCCATCGTCCACGGATAGCTGCAGGTCCCCGAGGGGGCCACGGTCCACGCGCCGGACAGGTCGGGCCTGTTGGAGATCTCGATCGAGGTCGTGCCGGCCGGCACCCGGATCGAGAGCTGGACGTCGGGCGAGGTGGTCGCGGCGTCGCCGTCGTTGATCACGACGCCGGCCGCGCCCTGGCACGCGCCGCCGCCGACCGGGGCCGACCGCGCCGCGCCCCTGCCGGCGCCGTTGATCGCGATCACCACGCAGCGCAGCGTGGCCGTGGTGTCGGCCCCTGCCACGACGTACGTCGTGCCGGTGGCGACCGTCACGCCGTCGCGCTGCCAGATCGTCGGGTAGCCGGTCGGCGCGCCCGTCCAGGTGCCCGGGTCGCAGGTCAGCGTCTGGCCGACGGCCGCGGTGCCGGTGATCGAGGGGGCCGTGAGCGGGGTCGGCGCGCCGACGACGACGCCGTCGAGGCTCACGGCCGGGGTCGTCGCCGTCCTGGTGCCGGCGGTGTTCTTGGCCGTCACCGTGCAGGCGATGCTGGTCCCGACGTCCGCGGACAGCACGAGGTAGCGGTCCGCGCCGGTGTCGGCGATCGGTACGCCGCCGCGGCTCCACGTGTAGCGGTAGCCGATCCCGGTGCCGGTCCAGGTGCCCGGGTCGCAGGTCAGCGCAGTGCCGACGGCGCCCGAGCCGGACAGGCTGGGCGGGGTGGTGCCGGGGCCGGTGTTCGAGGGCGGGTTCGCGTCCGCGACGGTGACCGCCGCGGCGTTCGCGGCGCCGTTGCCGTAGCCGTTCCTGCCGATGACCGTGCAGACCAGCGTGCTCCCCGCGTCGGCCGCCACCGGCGTGTAGGTGGCGGTGGTCGCGCCGCTGATGGTCGCGCCGCTGCGCGACCACAGGTAGCCGTACGGCTCGGTCACGCCGGTCCAGGCGCCGGGGCTGCAGGTGAGCGTGGTGCCGATCGCGACGATCCCCGACGGCGACACCGAGGGCAGCGTGGTGTTGGCCGGGGCGTGGCCCGATCCGCCCGTCACCGTGACCGCGGGCGAGGTCAGCACGGTGCTGCCGGCCGCGAACGACGCGGTCACCGTGCAGGTGAACGACTTGCCGATGTCGTCGTTCGTGGTGACGTAGGTGGTGCCGACGCCGACCGTGGTGGTGCCGTCGCGGGTCCAGACGACGCCGATGGAGACGCCCGCGCCCGACCAGGTGCCCGGGTCGCAGGTGAGCACGCTGCCGGGCAGCGTGCTGCCGGTGACCGACGGCGGGGTGAGGTTGACCGGACCGGTCCCGGCGCCCGGGCCACCGCCGACGACCACGCCCGGCGAGGTCGCCTCGTTGTAGCCGATGCTGTTGCTCGCGCGGACCACGCAGTCCAGGGTCTGGCCGCGGTCGGCGTCGACCACGGTGTAGGTCTGCGAGGTCGCGGACGCGATCGTCGTGCCCTCCCGCCGCCACCGGTAGGTGAACACGGTGGTGCCTGCCGACGGGCCACCGCTGGAGGTCCAGGTGCCCGGCCGGCAGGTCAGCGTCTGGCCGACCGCCGCGGTGCCGCCGACGCTCGGCCGCTCGGTGTTGGTCGGGCCCTCGCCGCCCGGGCCACCGGGGTCGCCCGGGCCACCGGGGTCGCCGGGGCCACCGGGGTCGCCGGGGCCACCCGGGCCGCCGGGGCCACCTGGGCCGCCGGGACCGCCGGGGCCGCCAGGGCCACCCGAGCCGCCCGAGCTGCCCGCCTTGACCTTCTTGACCCAGTACGTGTAGCCGCTGGTGTTCCACCGCTGCACCCGGGTGTTGTTCGTGTCGGCGACGAACAGGTCGCCGGACATCCCGCTGCCGTCCTGCGGGTACTGGGCGAGGGCGCTCGGGCCGTTGAGACGGCCGGCCGCCCGGCTGGCCCGGGGCGGGTGGCCCAGGGTGCGGTAGAGCGAGAAGTCGTTGTTGGCGTCGACCAGGTACACCGCGTTGTTCGCGAGGTCGCTGATCGTCAGCTGGCCCCACTTGTCGACAGCCACGCCCGCCGGCTGCGGCTTCTTCCCGCCCGACGGCTTCCGGACCGTGTAGGTCCGCATCGGCTTCGAGGAGCTGCGCAGCGACGCGGCCCGGTAGGCGAGCACGACGCCGCGGTCCGGCATGGCGACGTACAGCGTGGCCGGCTTGCCGGCCTGCGCGACGCCGTAGGAGATGCCTCGGGGGTAGCCGCCGCCCGGCAGGTCCACCGTGGCGCGCAGGCGGCCGTCTCGGGAGTAGACCGAGACGCTCCCGTGGCACTGGTTCGCGACGTAGACCGTGTCGCCGTTCGCGGTGATCCCGCCGTACCGCGACGCCGGGGCGTCGTCGCCGCAGCTGCGCAGCGGCTGGTGCTCGAAGCTGCTGAGCACGCGGCCGTTGGCCCCGAGCAGCGACACCCCGCTCTCCTGGTTCACCCAGAGCGAGCCGCCACTGGTCGCGAACAGCCCGGCGACGGCGCTGTCGTCTCGAAGCCTGATCGTGCCCTTCGGCTTGCCGTTGCCGGCCGCCAGGCGCTGGACCCTGCCGCCGCCCGAGAACCCGACGAACGTCGTCCCGCTCGGCGCGATCGCGACCGCGGTCGGGCCGTCGGCGGAGGCCCGCGCCACGGCGGCGACGGCCGCGTCCGGGCGCGCCAAGGACACCGTCCCGAGCCCGGCGCAGATCATGACAAGGCCGATCCAGCGGCCCAGGGGGGGCAAGCCGCGCACGGGAGAAGGGTAAGCGGGATCGTCCGCGATCACCGGAGGTGACTGGACCGGTCGCGGCCTAGAAGCTCCTCAGGTGATACCAGCCGGACCTGTTGCCGGCCCGGTCCCAGACCCGCACCCAGCGCAGCTGGCTGCTGTCGGCGGAGCCGACCGGCCGGCCCCACTTCACCGTGCGGGCGCCGCGCTTGGACTTGCCGACCTGCACCTTGGCCAGGCCGGTGCCCACCTCCTTGACGCGGAAGGAGAGCACCCACGCCCAGCGCGCGCGGCTCCAGCGCGCGGAGACCCTCTTCAGCACCGGCGGGCGGGCGTCGACGACGATCCTGTCCGTGACGGTGCCGGCCGCGGCCGCGCCGACGAACCGGACGTGCACGGCCTGCGGCCTGTTCGAGGCCCTCTTGTCCAGGGTCCAGCGGTAGACGCACGACGAGGCCAGCGCCCGGGTGTCGGCCCGCCGGAAGCCGGCGTCGTTGGAGATCGTGACCGCCGTGGCCCCCGAGGGCGCCTTGATCCGCAGCGCGACGTACGGCTTGCGCGCGTAGGCGGCGCCGTTGTCGATCTGCACCGAGGGCGTGCCTCGACAGGTCGTCCCGGAGCCGGTGCCGCCGCCTCCGGGGTCGACGTACCCGCGCGGGCGGACCGGGGCGGAGCTGACCGCGTCGGAGCCGCGCGGGTTGGTGCCGGTGACCAGGCAGGTGAGCTCCCGGCCCAGATCGTCGCCGAGGACCTCGTAGCGGTCCTTCTCGGAGCCGCCGATCGGCTGGCCGTCGCGGCGCCACACGTAGGTGAACACCGGCGCGTTGTCCCAGGTGCCGGGCTCGCAGGTGAGCACCGCGCCGACAGCCGCCTCGCCGACGATGCGCGGCCTGGTGAGGTTCTTTGGCGGGTCGATGCCGCCACCACCGCCCTGCTCGACGGCCACCGGGTCGCTCAGCGCCGCCTTGCCGACGCCGTTGCCGTTCCCGGCCGCGACCCGGCAGGTGAGCTCGTGGTAGACGTCGTTGTCGGTGACGAGGTACTCCGGCGCGTTGGTGCCGGGCAGCAGCTGCCCGTCGCGCAGCCAGCCCCAGGAGTACGACGTGGGGTTCTGGTCGGTCCAGGTCCCGCGGGTGCAGCGGACGATCGACCCCGAGCGCGCCGTGCCCTGGATGGCCGGCCTCTCCACGACGTACGGCGGCGAGTCGGCGCCCGGGATCGGGAACGCCTCGCTGGCCGCCGGCGCGCTGCCCGCGCCGTCGGCGCCGCGCGCGACCACCACGCAGGTGAGCTCGGTGCCGACGTCGGCCTGCTTGACGGCGTACGTCGCCTGCCCGGACGCGAGCGGCAGCCCGTCGCGCAGCCAGCTCACGTCGTAGGAGAGCGCGACGCCGTCCCACGTGCCGGTGTTGCAGGTGAGCTCGTCGCCGGCGAACGGCCGGCCCTCGATCTCGGGCAGGACGGTGTTGACCGGGGCGCCCGGGTCGCCGGGCGGCATCGTGTCGGTCATCCAGGAGGTGGTGCCGATGTGGTCCCACTGCTGGATCCGGCCGTTGCCCATGTCGGCGACCCAGAGGCCGCGCTTGAAGCTGCCGCCGGCGTGGTCGACCGCGGTCGGCCGGTCGAGGAAGCCGCGGTCGGACGCGGGGCTCGGCGGGTGCCCGAGCGCGCGGTAGAACCAGTAGTCGTCGGTGCCGTTGTAGAAGTAGAGCGCGTTGTTGGCCTGGTCGAGGACGCCGAGCTGCCCCTTCTCGTCCGCGATGACGTCGACCGGCTCCGGGTCGGCGTACCCGTAGGCCTTCTGGACCGTCAGCGTGCGCACCGGCTCGGGGTCGCCGCGCAGCGTGCCGGCGTTGTACATGAAGACCTTGCCGGACGCCGGCACCGAGACGTAGAGCCGCGACGGGAGGCCCTGGTACGCCGGCGCGAGCGCGACGCCGCCCGGGAGGCCGGTGCCGGGCGGGTCGATGGTCGCCTTGAGGTCGCCGCCCTTGCCGTAGACGCCAACGGTCGCCGCGCACCGGCCGGCGACGAGCACGTAGTCGTCGGTGACCTCGATGCCGCCGTAGCGGGTCGGGTCGTGGGCGCGGTCGGCCGGACAGCTCACGGCCGGGTCGTGCGAGAAGTGGGTGAGCAGCTCGCCAGCGGGCGAGAGCTCGGAGACGCTGTCGCCGTAGTCGACCCAGACGTTGCCGTCCGGGGCCACGTCGAGACCGGTCAGCGGCGCGTCGGAGTCGAGCGGGATCGAGCCGTCGACCTCGCCGGCGGGGGTGAGGCGGAGCAGCCGGCGGCCCGAGGCGAAGCCGACGTACGACGTACCGTCGGCCGCGACGGCGACGGCGACGGGTCTCCCGGTGCCGACCGCGGCGGCGGGTCCGGGGGACAGCACCGCGAGGCCCGCGACAACCACCGTCGTCGCGACCCCCCACATCAGCACATGCTCCCGTGCACGCAGCAGCGCGCCCCCCATGGGTCACATTCTAGGGCGGCCCCACCCTTCCGGGTGGCGATTCCGTGAAGGTGGCCGACACGTCGGGTTTCACCGGCTGACCGGAGAAACCCGACCGACACGCCGCCCGTGCCCGGCGTGTCGGTCGGGTTTCGCACGACAACCCCAGCGCGAGCGACCCACTTCGCGTCCACAGGGGCGGTGCGGCGCCCGGCTCTCCCCAGGCGCGGGACCGCCGGGGGTGCGCTGCACGGGGATGCGGGATGCCCATCGCATGATGAATTCACCCAAGATCGTCCTCACCGACGACAACCTGATGACCACGGCGGACCTGCTGGCCACCGGCTACCACGACAAGGCGATCGCGCGGTTGCTCCGCCGCGGCGTCCTCCACCGGATCCGACACGGTGCCTACACGTACGCCGAGCACTGGCAGCAGCTCGATGCACGCGGCCGACACGACCTGATGTGTCGCGCGGTCCTGAGGAACGCCCGGACGCCGACCTTGCTCGCCGGTCCCAGCGCCGCACGAGTCCTCGGCGGCCCGGTCTGGGATCTCGGCGACGAGACCCATGTCGCCCGGGTCGACCGCAAGGCTGATCGGCACAATGCCGGCCGACGTCCCCATCGCGGTGATCTGCGGGTCGAGGACACGACGATCCGCGCCGGACTTCCGATCACCTCGGCAACCCGTACCGCGCTCGATGTGATCGCCATGACGGACGAGGAACATGCCCTGGTGGTCGTTGACGGACTCCTGTACGCCGGCGAGACCACCATCCCCCTGCTCATCCGGCGAGCTCAGGGGATGCGCTACGACCCCGGTTCCCTGTCGGTGCCGCTGGTCCTCATGCACGCGAACAAGCGCCACGAATCGGCCGGCGAGACCCGCAGTGCGGCGATGTTCCGACGAGCCGGCCTGCCCCGAGTCAAACCGCAGGTCGAGATCCGCGACCGATCGGGTCGCGTCGTCGCTCGGGTCGACTTCGCCTGGCCGGAGCTGGGCGTCTTCGTCGAGTTCGACGGCAAGGAGAAGTATCTCCGTCACCGCCGACCCGGCGAGTCCGTCGCGGACTGTGTCCTCCGCGAGAAGCGCAGGGAGGAGCTAATCTGCGGATTAACCGGTTGGCGTTGCATCCGGATCATCTGGGCCGACCTGTACCGGCCCAAGCTCGTCATCGCACGTATCTCTGCGGCCATGCGGGGCGAAACCTGGGCGGCCTGAGAGGGGTTGTTCGCCGAAACCCGACGACACGCCGGGCCGGCCTCGGCGTGTCCGTCGGGTTTCACCGGCTGACCGGAGAAACCCGACGTGTCGCACCCCGCACAAACGAGGATGACCGCCGGAGGGCGGGCAGCGCCTAGACTCGACCCTCGTGCCCACCACCGCCCGCAGCGACCTGCGCAACGTCGCGATCGTCGCCCACGTCGACCACGGCAAGACCACCCTCGTCGACGCCATGCTCCGCCAGGCCGGGGCGTTCACCGAGCACCAGGCCGAGGGCGTCGGCGAGCGGGTGATGGACTCCGGCGACCTCGAGCGCGAGAAGGGCATCACGATCCTCGCCAAGAACACCGCGGTGCGGTACGCCGGCCCGGCCGCCGGCGGCGAGCCGATGACGATCAACATCATCGACACCCCCGGGCACGCCGACTTCGGCGGCGAGGTCGAGCGCGGCCTGTCCATGGTCGACGGCATCGTGCTGCTCGTCGACGCCTCCGAGGGCCCGCTGCCGCAGACCCGGTTCGTGCTGCGCAAGGCACTGAACGCCGACATGCCGGTGATCCTGGTCGTCAACAAGACCGACCGCGGCGACGCCCGCATCGCCGAGGTCGTCGACGAGACCTACGAGCTCTTCATGGACCTGCTCGACGAGCACCACAGCCAGGACGCGCTCGACTTCCCGGTCGTCTACGCCTCCGGCCGCGCGGGCGTCGCCGCGCTCGAGGCGCCGGAGAACGGCGCGCTGCCCGACTCCCCCGACCTCGAGCCGCTGTTCGAGACGATCCTCGAGACGATCCCCGCGCCGACGTACGACGAGGGCGCGCCGTTGCAGGCGCACGTCACCAACCTCGACTCCTCGCCGTTCCTCGGCCGCCTCGCGCTGCTGCGCGTCAAGCAGGGCAGCCTCCGGAAGGGCCAGACCGTCGCCTGGATCCGCCGCGACGGCGAGGTCAAGAGCGTCCGGATCACCGAGCTGCTGGTGACCGAGGGCCTCGAGCGCAAGCCCGGCGAGGCCGCCGGGCCCGGCGACATCGTCGCGGTCGCGGGCATCCCCGACATCACCATCGGCGAGACCCTCGCCGACCCCGAGAGCCCGGTCGCGCTGCCGCTCATCCACGTCGACGAGCCTGCGATCTCGATGACCATCGGCACCAACACCTCGCCGCTGGTCGGCAAGGTGAAGGGCTCGAAGGTCACCGCCCGCCTGGTCAAGGACCGGCTGGACTCCGAGCTGATCGGCAACGTCTCCCTGCGGATCCTGCCGACCGAGCGCCCGGACGCCTGGGAGGTCCAGGGCCGCGGCGAGCTGGCGCTGGCGATCCTGGTCGAGCAGATGCGCCGCGAGGGCTTCGAGCTCACCGTCGGCAAGCCGCAGGTGGTCACCAGGGAGGTCGACGGCAGGCTCCACGAGCCGGTCGAGCGGCTGACCATCGACGCGCCGGAGGAGTACCTCGGCGCGATCACCGAGCTGCTCGCCACCCGCAAGGGCCGGATGGAGCAGATGACCAACCACGGCACCGGCTGGGTGCGGATGGAGTTCCTGGTGCCGGCGCGCGGCCTGATCGGCTTCCGCACTGAGTTCCTCACCGACACCCGCGGCACCGGCATCGCGCACCACATCTCCGAGGGCTACGAGCCGTGGGCCGGCGAGATCCGCTCGCGGGCCTCCGGCTCGCTCGTCGCGGACCGCAAGGGCGCCGCCACGGCGTACGCCATGACCTCGCTGCAGGAGCGCGGCGTGCTGTTCGTGGAGCCGGCCACCGAGGTCTACGAGGGCATGATCGTCGGCGAGAACTCCCGCGCCGACGACATGGACGTCAACATCACCAAGGAGAAGCAGCAGACCAACATCCGGTCCGCCACCTCCGACAACTTCGAGAAGCTGGTCCCGCCGCGCCGGCTGTCGCTCGAGCAGTGCCTGGAGTTCTGCCGCGACGACGAGTGCGTCGAGGTCACCCCCGACGCGGTGCGGATCCGCAAGGTCGTGCTCGATCAGAACGAGCGGGCGAAGCTGGCGAGCCGAGCGCGGAAGGCGAGCAAGTAGGGGCCCGGTAGGGTCGCGGAGCGTGAGCCACCCCACCTACGACCAGCTGGCCGGACTCCCCGCGTACGCCGAGCAGCCGGTGCCGATCGCCTTCGAGGACGTCAACGGGCACCTCAACGTGCGGCACTACACCGGCATCGCGAGCGAGGGGCTCGACGAGTCCCTGGTCCCTCTCGGGATCCCGCAGAACTGGCCCGCACAGGGCCACGCCTGCTTCTCGGCCGAGCACCACCTGACCTACCTCGCCGAGCTGCGCACCGGCGACCGGATGTCGACCCGGGTGCGGCTGCTCGGGCGCTCGGAGCGGGCAGCGCACGCGCTGGTCTACCTGCTCGACGAGACCCATCGGCGGCTCAGCTGCGTGATGGAGGAGATCTTCCTCCACATCGACATGGGCACTCGGCGTACCGCCCCGTGGCCCGAGGACGTCGCCGCCACCCTCGACCAGCGGATCGCCGAGGACGCCGGGCTGCCCTTCCCCGCCGCCACCTCGGGCTGCCTCCGCCTCCGCTGACGGGGCTCGGTCACTTGTAACGCCGGGTTACTGCTTGTTCCCACGGGGATGCAACACCCTGGGAACAATGGGTAACCCGGCGTTACATGCGCGGTGGCGGCGCTCAGCTGAAGCGGCGGCGGTTCTGCGGGGACGTGGCCTGGATCGCGACCCCGGCGAAGCCGAGCACGAGGAGCAGCACGGTCGCCTTCGACAGATACTCCGGCAGCAGGCCGGAGACCGGGAACGTCAGCACGTGCGCGATCAGCGCGAACGGGACCCACCGTGGCGTCGTACCCGCACGCAGCAGGGCGAAGCCGAGCAGCAGCTCGCCCAGGTAGAGGCCGGCGATCCAGGTGTAGAGGAAGACCGCGAGCCCCGCGTCGGTCGCGACCTCGTCGAGGCCCTGGGCCGTGATCGTCTCGGTGTTGACCAGCGCGCGGAAGAAGCCCATGAGCATCGCGAACCCGGCGGTGCCGATGAAGCCGATCTCGAGCACGACCGCCGCGATCAGGCCCAGCGTCCAGCCGCGCCGCTGCAGCAGCGTCATGATGGCGGGCAGGCCCAGCGAGAGGCAGATCGAGCCGATGAACAGGATCGTCGCGGCGATCATCCACCGGCCGCCCTGCTCCTGGACGATGCGCAGCGACTCGGCCGAGCTGTCCGACTGCGG
This sequence comes from Nocardioides hungaricus, assembly GCF_054782915.1. Lineage (NCBI taxonomy): Bacteria > Bacillati > Actinomycetota > Actinomycetes > Propionibacteriales > Nocardioidaceae > Nocardioides > Nocardioides hungaricus. The sequence continues at coordinate 19,580 of NZ_BAAGRO010000056.1, forward strand.
CAGGAGGAAGCCGCCGAGGCACAGCGCGAGCGCCCCGGTGAGCAGCAGCGCCGCCGAGACCGGCAGCCAGTCCATCCGCACGGTGAGAGGGTAGGTCCTCGACCCGCCCGGCGCGGGCGAAATGGCAGCACTTCACCCCAACAGGTCGGCGACCCGCCCCAGCGCTCCGCGAGTCGGCGCGTCTTGCTCACCTTCTCCACAGGAGGGCGGGCAAGACGCGCCGACTCGGCACTCCTGCGCGGGCAAGACGCGCCGAGTCAGCGGATCCGGAAGGCCCGGTCGTTGACGTCGAAGAAGTAGTTGTCGATCGCGCGGACCATGATCCAGGCGCGGCCGGCGGCGACGTCGGGGATCACGACCCGCTTGCGGCCGTCGTTCTTGGCGCGCCAGGCGAGGACCTGGTCCCAGGTGCGGCCGTTGTCGGTCGACAGCACGATCTCGACGAACGGCGCGAGCCTGCGGGTGCCGTTCACCTGCCAGCGGAGCACGCGCGCGGACCCGCCCCGGACCTGCGTGCCCCTGCGGCCGAAGGAGTCGACGAGGAACGGCCCGGCCTTCGGGTCGATGCGCAGGGTCACGTCGTCGGATCCGACGCCGCCGCCACCCGGTACGCCGTCGCGCGCGGTCAGCCGGAAGTGCATCGCGGGCCGCTTCGACCCGGCAGTGCCGACGTACCCCTTGACGGGCAGGAACTCCGAGTAGCAGTTGAGCACCTGGAGGTCGGTCAGCGGGCGCTGCCGTGCGCTCGGTACGTCGGGGCACCGGCCGGTCCGGGCGTTGGTGTTGCCGCCGAGGATCTGGCGCAGGTCCGGGAAGGTGCGGGTGCTGTCGGCGCCGGTCGCGTGGTTCTGCCCCGGCGACGGGCTCTGGAACGAGTCCTCCCGGGAGACGTCCGCGAACCGCCCGAAGACCCGGAACAGCGGGCCGCTCCTGCGGTTGTTGCTCGTCAGCAGCGTGCCGCCGCGCCCGCCGGTGTCGTTCTGCTCCCAGAGGTAGGTGAGCGGGTCGCCGTCCGGGTCGGTGGCGGTGCCGGACAGCGTGAACGGCGTCCGGACCGGGATCGTCCTCGGGGCCGGGGCGGTGACGACCGGCGCGCGGTTGCCGGTGGGGTTCACCTGGTACCCGCCGTTGCCGGCGGCGCCGCCCTGGACGGTCTCGCCGACCTTGCCCGACACGCCGGCCGAGGCGCTGGTGATCGTCAGCGCGGCCATGTCGAGCCGGTCGCTGGCGTCGGTCTTCGGGTCCGGGTCGCCGGCGAAGATCACGGTGAAGCCGCCGTCGCCGGGCCTCCCGAGCGGTGCCGGGGACTGCTCGAAGCTGTCGTCGGCGTTGTAGCCCCAGCGGCCGATGGTGACGTCGGTGCCGGTCAGCTGCTCGACCGCGGCCTCGATGCCGGGGGCGTCGTAGTTGCCGCCCCGGGTGAGGGTCACCGGCGCGGCGCCCGGGTAGCCGAGCTCGATCGACTCGCCGGCGGTGTCGAAGCCGGTGAGCGAGACCGTCTGCACCTCCACCTGGTCCCGGGCCGCGGCGCGGGCCCGCTGGCCGACCTCCTGGATGGTGCGCTGCGAGAAGTACGGGTCGGTGTGCGGCTGGAGGTCGTCGGCGCCGCAGATGCCGGCGTAGGCCATCACCGACGAGCCCGAGCCGGGCTCGACCGACGCGACCCGCGCCCGGTTGCCGCCGCCGCAGGAGCCGCGCCTCCCGTCGAAGGTGTGGTTGCCGCCGAACTGGTGGCCGAGCTCGTGCGCGACGTAGTCGATCGCGAAGACGTCGCCCTGCGGCCGCGGGAGGCCGGTGCAGCCCATCGCCTTCTCGCCCGTGCCGGCGACGCCGAGGCCGGCGATGCCGCCACTGCTGCCGCCGAGCATCACGTGGCCCACGTCGTACGCCGAGGCGCCGACGAGCTGGCCGAGCACGGTCGGCATCCGGGCGAGCGTGCCGGGCCAACAGGTCTGGAGGTCGCCGGGGAAGCCCTGCTCGGGGTCGGCGAGGTCGAAGCACCCGCGGGCGCCGCACGGGCCGTTCGGACCGGTCGCCTCGGCCCGGGTCTCGAAGCTGAGCTCGTCGGTGCCGTCGATGAGCTGGAGGCTGATCGCCAGGTCGTCGTTGTAGATCTGGTTGACCCGGTTGATCAGCGTGACCTTCTCGGCGGTCACGTTGGCGGCGCCGAAGTACTTCGCGTACGCGGGGTCGGAGAGCAGCGCGAGCCGGTACACCCGCTGCTCGACGGTCCCCGCCTCCCGGGTCGCCCCGACCCGCGACCGGCGGTCGAGCGACTGCTGTACGTCGGGCAGCTCCTGCTCCGCGAACTGCTCCTCGGGACGCGGCACGCTGGCGCCGTAGTAGCTCACGTGCGTGGCGGTGCCCCGGGCGTCGTACGCCGGGTCGACGTACCAGGCGCCCTGCCCGCCCGGGCCGCGGACCGAGGCGTGGAAGCCCATCGGGGTGACGTCGAGCGCGATCGTGGTGCCGGGGTTGTCGAGCGACCGGCCGGACCAGGTGCGGATGTCCGGGTGCCTCTTCGCGAGCCCGGGTGCCATCACCGCGGTGGGCTCGACCTCGAACCGCTCCAGCCCGCCCTCCGGCGTCGGCACCGACACGACGTCGGAGCCGGCGAGCCGGGCGCGCAATTGCGCCGTATCGACACGGATCGCCCGGTACTGGCCAGGCTCGACCCGGACCCGCGACCCCTCGAGCGTGAAGCCCGGGATCGTCCGGAAGAGCGGACCGTCGTCGGAGGCGTCCGCCGACGGGCCCGCGAGCGGGAGGAGGGCGGCGGCGAGGACGGCGCTGGCGAGGGCGGCCAGGGACCGGAGGGGGCGCGGCATGGCCGAAGCCTAGGGCGTCAGGTGAGCCAGCGTGCCAGCAACGTCCCATCCCGCTCGAGGAGCGTGTGCAGGCGCAGCGGTACGTCGAGCGGCGGCCCGGCGGTGATCCGCGGATGGGTCCCGGCGATCAGCCGCGGCACGGTCGTGGTGCACAGCTCGTCGACGACGCCGGCGGCGAGCAGGTCGCGCAGCAGGTGCGGCCCGCCCTCGGCGAGCAGGCGGGTCCGTCCGCGGTCGACCAGCGACCGGCGCAGCCCGGCCAGGTCGACCCGGTGCGACCCGAGCACGAGGACGTGGTCGGCGCCGAGCAGGTCCCGGGCCTCGTCGAGTCGCTCCGCGGCCGCGTAGGTCGCCAGGAGGACCGCGCCCGGCGGCGCGCCCCGCAGCCGCTCCGGCACCTCGCCCCGGCGGCTCACGACGACCAGCGGGACGCCGGCGACGCCGTACCCCTCGGCGCGCGCGGTCCCGGCGCCGACGACGATCGCGTCGGCGGTGGCGCGCAAATGCGCGAACACGGCACGGTCGGCGGCGTCGCTGATCGACCCGCTGCGCCCGGACTCCCCGGTCGCGGCGCCGTCGACGGTGCCGACCATGTTGACCCGCAGCCACGGGTCGGCCGGGGCGGCGTAGAGCGTGCCGAGGTCCTCCGGGTCGGCACCGCCGGGTCCGACGAGGACCCTCACCACTCCCACCTCGCGACCCAGTACTGCACCCCGAACGGGTCCGCGTCGAGGTCGACCGTCGCCGGCAGCCCGGGCGGCAGGACCCGCGCGAGCGCGGCGATCGCGTCGGTGTCGGCCCACAGCTCCTCGGAGAGGCCGAGGTCGAGCCCGGCGAGCCGGCCGGTTGCCAGCGCGTCGCCGAGCGCGCCGTCGAACGGCACCGCGCGCTCGTCGACGTGGCCCGGCGCCCCCTCGGTGCGCTTCGCGGAGCCGTTCCCCACGGCGAGGTACGAGCGGCCGGCACCGGTGCGCGAGGACGCCGCCAGCAGGTGCTCGGCGACCCGCCGGCCCTGCGGAGACGCCAGCACCGTGACGTCCTCGCCCAGCCATCCGACGGCCCGCTCGCAGGCGGCCCGCAGCTCCGCGACCGGGTCCTCGAGGCCGGCGTACTCCGGCAGCAGCGCGAGCGCGCCCGGCACCAGCACCGCTCTCGCACCGCTAGCCCCGCTAGACATGGACTGGACATTAGCCATCGTCCGCACGCGAACGGCATTTGTGATGTTCAATCAGCCATGTCCACCTCGCAGGTCCCATCAGGGGACGACCCGCCGCGACGGGGTCGCGGTCGCCCGCGGACCCCGGGAGCGGAGAAGCGGATCGCCGACGCTGCGCTCGAGGAGTACGGCGAGCACGGCTGGTCCGGCTTCACCATGGACGGCGTCGCGCGCCGCGCGGGCGTCGGGAAGTCCACGGTCTACCTGCGCTGGCAGGACAAGGACAGCCTCCTGACCGACGCGATCGGCAGCTACAGCGACAAGCTCGGCGCGGTCGACACCGGCAGCCTGCGCGGCGACCTGGAGGCGCTCGCGACCAACCTCTTCGAGTACTACCGGGACCCGGCCGGCTGGGCCTCGCTGCGGATCATCATCGACTCCGCGGGCGCCCAGGAGGCCCTCGGCCGCTTCGCCGAGGACGTCGGCCAGGTGCAGATCGACTTCGTCGAGCAGATCCTGCGGCGCGCGGCGGACCGGGGCGAGATCGCGCCCGGGATGTCGGCGGCCACCACCGCGGAGTGCCTCTACGGCTCGGTGATGATGTGCACCCTCGGCCTCCGGCTGGAGTCCCGGGCCGCCACCGACGAGGAGATCGCCGCGCGCGTCGCGGAGTTCGTCGGCATCATGCTCGACGGCGTATGCCGGCCGGCGGGTCCTTAGCTCGGCCTACTCGTAGCCCAGGACCTCCTGGCGCCGCTCGCCCCACGCCAGGGCGGACGCGATCGCGTCCTCCAGGGACAGCTCGGTGCGCCAGCCGAGGAGCGCGGCCGAGCGGTCGACGTTCGCGAACGCCCCGACCGCGTCGCCCGGCCGCGGCGGCGCCTCGCGCACGGGCACCTCCTGGCCGAAGACGTTCTCGAACGCCGTGAGCAGCTCGCGCACGGTGACGCCAGTGCCGGTGCCCACGTTGATGATCGCGCTCGGCCGGCCGACCGCCGCGAGCACCTCGTCGAAGCGCTCGATCGCGCGCACGTGCGCCCGCGCGAGGTCCCAGACGTGGATGTAGTCGCGGATGCCGGTGCCGTCGCGGGTCGGGTGGTCGACGCCGGTGATCGTGAACGCGTCCTTCTGCCCGCGCGCCGCCATCACCAGCTGGCCCAGCACGTGCGAGGGCTCCTTGGCGTAGATGCCGGACTCGAGGTCGGGGTCGGAGCCGATCGGGTTGAAGTAGCGCAGGATGATCGCGCGGAGGTCGGTCGCGACCGCCATGTCCTGGAGGACCTGCTCCATCATCCGCTTGGTCCGGGCGTACGGCGACGGCGGGTCGAGCGCGTCCTCCTCGGTGACCTCGAAGTCGTCCTTCGTCGCGTAGAGCGACGCCGAGGACGAGAACAGCACCCGGGTCTTGCCGAGCGCGTTGAGCTCGTCGAAGAGCTCCAGCGATTTCGCGACGTTGTCGCGGTAGTACTCGTAGGGCTTCTCCACCGACTCCGGTACGACGATGCGCGCGGCCATGTGGATGGTCGCCTCGATGTCGGGGTGCTCGTCGACGACCCGGCGCACGAGCGAGCGGTCCGCGATGTCACCCTCGTAGAAGATCCGGTCCCTCACGAACACCAGCGGCCCGGTGAGCAGCGAGTCCAGGATGACCGGCGTGTGGCCCGCCTGCTCGAGCGCCTTCGCGGTGGTCGAGCCGATGTACCCGGCACCGCCGGTGACCAGAACCTTCATGCCGGCCACCTTAGGTCGTCAGCCGGCGGCCACCCGACTCGGCGTGACCTCGACCGGGTACGGCGCCCGCGCGCGGAACGTCGCGTCCCCGCGCACCACGACCGGCTCCCGATAGCCCTCGCCCTCGAGCTCCCAGACCGTCAGCTCCACCCGGTCCGGGTCGAACACCCAGTACGACGGGCACCCGGCGTCCTCGTAGCGCGCCCGCTTCAGCTCCAGGTCGACCAGCCGGGTGCTGGGCGAGAGGACCTCGACGACGAGCAGGGGCGCCCCGGGGAGGTCCCTCTCGGTGAAGTCCGCCCGCCGCGCGACCACCAGGTCGGGCCGCATCACGGTGTCGTCCGCGAGCACGACGTCGACCGGGCCGAGGAGCGCGATGAGGCCGTCGGGGCGAGATCGGTGGAGGACGTCGAACAGGCCCATGAGGGCGGCCTGATGCCGAGTCGGCGGCACCGGCGTCACGATCAGCACCCCGTCGATGAGCTCATGGCGCCGGCCGTCGTCGGGCCAGGCGTCGAGCTCGGCCCTGGTCATCGGTCCGTGCGTCGTGGTCCAGATGCCCGTCATGTCACCCCGCGGCGATCCGGGACGGTGTCACCTCGACCGGGTACGGCGCCCGCGCGCGGAACGTCTCGTCGCCCCGCACCACCGTCGGCGAGCCGTAGCCGGCCCCATCGAGCTCCCAGACCGTCAGCTCCACCCGGTCCGGGTCGAACACCCAGTACGACGGGCACCCGGCCGCCTCGTAGCGGACCCGCTTGAGGTTCAGATCGACCCGCCGCGTGCTCGGCGAGAGCACCTCGACCGCCAGCAGCGGCGGCGCCGACAGATCCCTCTCCGTGAAGTCCGCCCTGCGCGCTACCAGCAGATCGGGCTGGACGAGCGTGTCGTCTCCCAGGACGACATCGAGTGGAGCGGTGTAGAGGAGCAAGCCGGGGGGCAGCGCCGTATCGAGCGCCCTGACGAGATTCATGACCGCATGCTGATGACGGACCAACGGCGCCGGCGTCACGACCAGCACCCCGTCGATGAGCTCATGGCGCCGCCCATCGTCGGGCAGCGCGTCGAGCTCGGCCCGGGTCATCGGGCCGGGCGAGATCGCGGTCATGCCCACCATGGTGCCTCCTGTCGGTCATGGCGACCAGCATCGGAGATCGGCCCGTCTCGCGCCGCCGTCATCCACAGGCCCCCGACGACAGGCCCCGATCCGAAGGGGGCTCAGTCGCCCGCGAGGAGCGCGTCCAGCTTCTGGTAGCCCTCGGTCACGCCGACGTCCATGCCGCTGGACAGGATCAGGTCCCGGATCTCGAGCGACTCGACGACCGACGTGCCCACGATCCGGCAGCGCCCGCCGGGCAGGTCCTCGAAGGTCATCGTCTCCAGGCTGACGCCGTCCGGCGCGCCCTCCCAGGTGAAGGTCTGCACGATCCGCTCGTTCGGCCGGACCTCGTGGAAGGACCCGTAGAAGCCGGTGTCGAGGCCGTCTTCGGCCCGGGTGTTGCGGTAGGCGTAGCGCCCTCCGGTGGTCGCGTCCCACACGGTGATCGTGGTGTCGATGCTGTTCGGCCCGATCCACCGGGCGAACACGTCGGGGTCGGTGTGCGCGCGGAACACCCGCTCGGCCGGCGCTTCGAACTCGCGGGTGATCCGGATGACCGGGAGGTCCCTCACGGCCTCGATCGTGGTCTCGCTCATGATGCTGCTCCTCCTGCTGCGTCCGTCGTGGTCTGCTCGTCCATCGCGGCGAGGACGCCGTCGAGGCGCCGATAGCGCTCCTCGGTCTGCCGGCGGTAGCGCTCGATCCACTTCGTCATCAGGTCGAGCACCTCCGCCTCCAGGTGGACCGGGCGCCGCTGTGCCTCCCGGCTGCGGCTGACCAACCCGGCGGCCTCGAGCACCTTGAGGTGCTTGGACACCGCCTGCACGCTCACGTCGTACGGCGCCGCCAGCTCGCCGACGGTCGCGTCCCCGTCCGCGGCGAGCCGGGCGACCAGGTCGCGCCGGGTCGGGTCCGCCAGGGCCTGGAAGACCCGGGACAGCTGGTCCGCCATGCGATCCACCTCCTCAACCATGTGGTTGAAGAAGATCCTGCATCCGGCAGCCACCTTTGTCAACCGTCCGGTTGCAGAAGGTCATTGGCACAACGGCACTGGCACAATCCGTCCATGCCGACCGCGCTCATCACCGGGATCACCGGCCAGGACGGGCTGTACCTGGCCGAGCTCCTGCTCGCCAAGGGGTACGACGTCCACGGGGTCATCCGCGGGCAGAACAACCCCAAGCTCGACCTGGTGCAGCGGCTGCTCCCCGACGTACGCCTGCACAACGGCGACCTCACCGACATGTCGAGCCTGATCCGGGCACTGCGCGACTCCGACCCCGACGAGGTCTACAACCTGGGCGCGGTCTCGTTCGTCGCCTACTCGTGGGAGAACGCCCAGCTCACCACCGACGTCACCGCCAAGGGCGTGCTCAACATGCTCGAGGCGGTGCGGCTGCACACCGGCGACCGGCCCGACGGCATCCGCTTCTACCAGGCGTCCAGCTCGGAGATGTTCGGCAAGGTGCAGGAGGTGCCGCAGCACGAGCGCACGCTGCTGTGGCCGCGCTCGCCGTACGGCGTGAGCAAGGTGTTCGGCCACTACATGACGATCAACTACCGCGAGTCGTACGGCATGCACGCCTCCTCGGGGATCCTCTTCAACCACGAGTCGCCGCGGCGCGGGCCGGAGTTCGTGACCCGCAAGATCAGCGAGGCGGTCGCGCGGATCAAGCTCGGGCTCCAGGACGAGCTGGTGCTCGGCAACCTCGACGCGGAGCGGGACTGGGGCTTCGCCGGCGACTACGTCGAGGCGATGTGGCTGATGCTCCAGCAGCCGCACGGCGGCGACTACGTCGTCGCCACCGGCGAGACGCACTCGATCCGCGACTTCCTCGACGCGGCGTTCCGCCACGTCGGCATCGAGGACTGGGCGCCGTACGTCCGCCAGGACCCGCGGTTCATGCGGCCGGCCGAGGTCGACCACCTGATCGGCGACGCGAGCAAGGCGCGCGAGGTGCTGGGCTGGAAGCCGAAGGTGTCCTTCCGCGAGCTGGTCGCGCTGATGGTCGACGCCGACCTCGCCGCGACCCGGCAGGGCTGGTGAGCTCTGTTGACTGAGGGACCACGGTTGACTGAGGGGCCACGCGCGTTCGTCACCGGCATCGGCGGCCAGGACGGCAGCTACCTCGCCGAGCGGCTGCTCGCCGACGGCGTCGAGGTGCACGCGCTCGCGCACGACGCCGAGCCACTCCCGGACCTGCCCAGCGTGGAACTGCACAGCGGCGACCTCACCGCGGTCGACGACGTGCGCGGCCTGCTCGTCGACCTCGCCCCGGACGAGGTCTACAACCTCGCCGCGCTGAGCTCGGTCGCGCGCTCGTGGGAGGAGCCCGATCTCACCGCCCGGGTCAACGGCCTCGCCGCGGCCGCGCTCATGGAGTCGGCCCTGCTGGTGCAGGAGAAGCAGGGCCGCCCGGTCCGGTTCGTGCAGGCATCCAGCGCCGAGATCTTCGGCGAGCCCGACCGCTCCCCCCAGGACGAGTCGACGCCGGTGCGTCCGGTGAACCCGTACGGCGCGGCCAAGGCGTACGCGCACCTGATGGTCGACGTCTACCGCCGGCGCGACCTGCATGCGGTGAGCGCGATCCTCTACAACCACGAGTCGCCGCGCCGCCCCGAGCAGTTCGTGACCCGCAAGATCACCTCGACCGTCGCCGCGATCGCCCAGGGGCGGGCCGACGTGCTCGCGCTCGGCAACCTCGACGCCCGGCGCGACTGGGGCTGGGCCCCGGACTACGTCGACGCGATGGTGCGCGCGGCCCGGGCCGACACCCCGGCCGACTACGTGGTCGCGACCGGCGTCGCCCACTCGGTGCGCGACTTCGTCGCCGCTGCGTTCACCCGGGCGGGAATCGACGACTGGGAGCGGTACGTCGTCGTCGACCCGGAGTTCGTCCGCCCGGCCGACCCGACCGAGTTCGTGGGCGACGCGACGCGCGCGCGCAGCGTGCTCGGCTGGTCACCGACCGTCGAGTTCGGCGAGCTCGTCGGCCGGATGGTCGACGCGGACCTGGCCGGCTAGCACCTCCAGCGCCCGGCGCACCTCCCCGGCCGTGCCGGCGGTCGGCAGACCGAGCACGTCGGCGTCGGTCAGGGGTGACACCGGCACGTGCGAGACCAGAGGATGCCGCGGCCGGATGTCGCGCGGCTCGTCGGAGGCGAAGAGGTCCTCGTGCAGCTTCTCGCCCTCGCGGAGCCCGGTGAACTCGATCCGGACCGGGGTGCCGGACTGCTCGATGAGCTGCCTGGCGACGTCCACGATCCGCACCGGCTCGCCCATGTCGAGGACGAGCGCCTCGCCGGGCGCACCGATGGCCGCCGCCTGGATGACGAGCTGGCAGGACTCCTCGATCGTCATGAAGTAGCGGGTGACCTCGGGGTGGGTCACGGTCAGCGGACCGCCCGCGGCGATCTGCCGGGCGAACGACGCCAGCACCGACCCGCGGCTCCCGAGGACGTTGCCGAAGCGGACCGACAGGTAGACGCCGGCGGCACCGCGGGCCCTCTCGGCGGTGATCCGCTCGGCGACGCGCTTGGACCAGCCCAGCACGCTGCCCGGATCCGCGGCCTTGTCGGTGGAGATGTTCACGAACCGGTCGACGCCGACGAGGTCGGCCGCCTCGAGCACAGTCCGGGTGCCGAGCACGTTGGTCTTCACGGCCTCGGCGGGGTACTGCTCCAGCATCGGCAGGTGCTTGAGCGCCGCCGCGTGGAAGACCACGTCGGGTCGGCGCGCGCCGAAGATGCGCCGTACGGCCGCCTCGTCTCGGATGTCGCAGAGGATGACCTCGTCGGAGTCCAGCAGCGCTCGGCCGTGGATCGAGAGCTGGACGGCGTGCAGCGCGGACTCGTCGCGGTCGAGCATCATCAGCTCGGCCGGCTGGTAGCGGTGGATCTGCCGGCACAGCTCGGAGCCGATCGAGCCACCGGCGCCGGTGACCAGCACCTTGCGGCCGGTCAGGTAGCCCGCGATCGCGGCGACGTCGGTGTCGAGCTGCTTGCGGCCGAGGACGTCGGTGATGTTGATGTCGCGGAGGTCGCGGATGCCGACGGTGTCGGTCAGCAGCTGGGTGGAGGCCGGCAGCACCTTCACCGGGACGTCGGCCTCGATCGCGGCGAGCCGCAGGCGGTTGATCGTGTTGGCGTCCGCGCTCGGGATGGCGATCACGACGAGCTTCACGCCGAGCAGCGCGACCTGCCGCGCCAGGTCGTCGGTCGTGCCCACGACCGACACGTGCCGGATCCGCAGGTGCCGCTTGCGGTGGTCGTCGTCGAGCAGGGCCACCGGCCGGTAGCGCTGCGCCGGGTCGCGCTGCATCGAGCTGATCAGCTCGCGCCCCGCCTCACCGGCGCCGACGACGAGGGTGTCCAGGGACTGGTCGTCGCCGCCGGCCCGCTCGTCCCGCTCCTGGAGGACCCGCCAGGTCGCCCGCGCCCAGGCCGCGAACACCAGGGTGCCCAGGGTGGCGCCGGCCGGGATGCTGCGCGGGACCCACTGCGTGATGAGATTGGCGACGAAGACCGTCGTACCGATGCCGCCGACGAGGGTGCCGAGGAGCACCATCTCCTCGAGGCTGGCGGTGCGGGCCCGGCCCTGGTGCAGCCGGACCGGCACGGCCGCGACGACGTACAGGACCGCCGTCACCACGGCGACGGCCATGACCTCGCTCCAGGGGACCTGCGACGCATCGCTGTCGAGGCGCAGCCAGGCGAACACGACGTAGGAGACCAGCCACGCCCAGACGTCGAAGGCGATCGCCAGCGGCGCTCGGTGACGCCTCATACGCGCGACCAGGTCGCTCACTGCTCATTCTCCTGTGCTTCGGCGGCATTCCCCGAGGGGCACGGTAGCCCGATTTGCTGCCACCCGCATGCGCCGAAGGGGTGGTCTTGGACCGGTCAGCCGATCAGGATCGGAGCGCCTCGCAGCGGCCGTAGTCGTCCTCGAGGCGGCAGATGTCGTCCTCGCCGGTGTAGGCGCCGCGCTGGACCTCGATGAGGACGAGCTCCTGCTCGTGCGCGTTGGTGATCCGGTGCGCGGCGCCGATCGGCACCTCCACGGTGTCGCCGGGCCGCGCGACCACGGTCTGGCCGTCGAGCACGCAGGTGGCCACGCCGGACACGACGATCCAGTGCTCGGCGCGGTGCTCGTGGGTCTGGTACGACAGCCGCTGACCGGCGCGCACCTCGATCCGCTTGACCTTGTAGCCGCCGCCCTCGTCGAGAACGTGCCAGCTCCCCCATGGACGTACTTCGAAGTCACCCACCATGACCAGACTCCCCCCGATGAACCGGGATGGTCACCCGGTCGTACCCACGGTAGCGGCGCCGTTCGGCAAACGGAGGTGAAACGGTCGATACTGTTCGCGGACGGCCTCGCGCATCCGGGGCCGGTCGACTCAGGATGGGGACCAGGTGGAGCTCAGGGACTATTGGCTGACCGTGCGCCGGCGGTGGCGGGTGATCGTGGCGACCCTCGTGGTCGCGGTCGGCGTCGCCGCGGCGCTCACCTGGCAGGCGACACCGCAGTACGCCTCGACCGCGAGCATCTTCGTCTCGACCAGCCCGTCCGACACCTCCGACGCCTACACCGGCAACCTGTTCGCGACCCAGCGGGTCGCGTCGTACGCCGAGCTCGTGACCAAGCGGAAGCTGGCCGAGCGGGTGTCCGACGACCTCGGGGGCGACCTCAGCCCGGCCGCGCTCCAGGCGAGCGTCTCGACCAGCGTCAACCCCGACACCGTCCTGCTCGGCATCACCGCCACCGACCCCGATCCGGTGATGGCGCGCGACATCGCCCAGGCCTACGCCCAGGCGCTGAGCGACCAGGTCACCACCCTCGAGACGCCGCAGGGCAAGTCCAACGCCCTCGTCCAGGCCTCGATCGTCGACAACGCGCAGGTGTCGGACACGCCGGTCAGCCCTCAGCCGGTGCGCAACCTCGGCCTCGCCGTCGTGCTCGGCCTGCTCCTCGGCGTCGGCCTCGCGGTGCTCCGCGAGCTGATGGACACCACCTTGAAGTCGACCGAGGATGTCGCGACCGTGACGACGGCGCCGATCCTGGGCCGGATCGGCGCCGACAGCGCGGCGGTCAAGCGGCCGCCGGCCGAGATGCTCGCCACCGCGACCCCGTGGTCGGAGTCGTTCCGGGTGCTGCGCACGAACATGCAGTACGTCGAGGTCGACCACGACCAGAAGGTCTTCGTCGTCACCAGCTCGCTGCCCGGCGAGGGCAAGACCACGACCGCGGTGAACCTGGCCGTCACTCTCGCCCTGGCCAACCAGCGGGTCGTGCTCGTCGAGTGCGACCTGCGCCGCCCGCTCATCGCCGACCGGCTCGGCCTCGACGGGGGCGTCGGGACGACCAGCGTGCTGATCGGCAAGGTGCACCTGCGCGACGCGCTGCAGAAGTACGCCGACACCGAGCTCGCGGCGCTCGCCAGCGGCCCGATCCCGCCGAACCCGTCGGAGCTGCTGCAGTCGAACGCGATGGAGAAGCTGCTCGGCCAGCTCCGCGACGAGTTCGACATCGTCATCCTCGACGCTCCCCCGCTCCTCCCGGTGACCGACGCGGCCCTGCTCGCCGCGCAGTCCGACGGCGCGCTCATCGTCACCCGGCACGGCAGGACCACCCGCGACCAGCTCGCGCACGCGATCGAGCGCGTGGAGGCGGTGGACGGCAAGGCGATCGGGGTCGTCGTCAACCTCGCGCCGGCCCGCAAGAGGGCCGGGGGCTACGGCTACGGATACGGCTACGGGTATGCGTACGGCTACGGCTACGCCCCGCGGCCCGCTACCGACGGGTCAGCGAGGCGAGGGCGGGACGGACGTCGGCGAGGTAGACGAACGCCGCGATCGTGAACGCGAGGTTGACGATCCCGAGCGGCCCACCGAGGACGAGCTGCACCACGATGCCCAGGCCGAGGATGATCGCCCACGCCGGCTTGGTGAGCTTGTTGGCCGCGCTGTAGGCCTCCGCGGAGTACAGCAGGCTGTTGATGAACGCGAACAGCTTCACCACGAGGAGCACCAGCTCCACGATCAGCATCAGCTTCAACTCGGCGTCGAATACCTCCAGCACGCCGACAGCCTACGGGGTCCGGACCCGCGAGTCAGTCGCCGACCTTCTCGGCGGCGTCGGTGACGGCCGCGGCGGCGCTGGCCGCGGTCTTCTTCGCCGCGGTCGCGGTCGCCTTCGCGCTGCTCTTCGGCGCGGCCGACGACTTCTTGGCGGTGGTCGACGCCTTCTTGGCGGTCTTCTTGGCCGTGGTGGCGCCGGCCTTCTTCGCCTGCGTCCTGGTCGTCTTCGCCTTCGCGGTGGTGGTCGCGGCCGAGGCCTTGGCGTCCTGCGTCGACTGCTGCCGGCGGATCCGCTCGACCAGCGTCTCGCCGCGCTTGGCGAGGTCGGCGTAGGTGTCGGTCACCACCGCCGGGATCGTCCGGGCGTCGGCCTGGAGCTCGGCGACGCGCGCCTCGATGGCGGTACGGCGCGCCCTGGCGTCCTTGGACAGCGCGTCCACGCCGGCGCTGACCACGGTCACGGCCTGGTCGCGCAGCGCCCTCGGCTCGAACTCGAAGTCGGTGATCCGGGCCTGCACGTCCTTCTGGACGTCGGCGAACACCTTCTGCATGTCGGCGACGTAGTCGCGCACGACCCCGACGGCGAGGTCGGTGACGCCGACGCCGGCGTAGAGCGGGCGAGCCGCCTCGGTCTTGATGTCGAACTTGGTCTTGATGTCGAACTTGGTCTTGGCCATGTCCACTCCTTCATCGGGGTTCATTGGGGGGTCAATCGGTGCCCTTGTTGAGGGCGAGGAAGGACGCGTAGACGTCCAGCAGGGACTGCTTCTGCCGCTCGGTGAGCGCGGTGTCCCCGAGGATCGCGAGCTCCACCGAACCGCCCACGCCGTCGTCGGGGCTGACGATGCCGGCGCGGACGTAGAGCTGCTCGGCCGAGATCCGCAGCGCCTTGGCGATCTGCTGCAGCACCTCGGCGGACGGACGGCGCAGCCCGCGTTCGATCTGGCTCAGGTAGGGGTTCGAGACGCCGGCCTGCTCGGCGAGCTGCCGGAGCGTCAGCTGAGCGCCGACGCGCTGCTCCTTGAGGTAGTCACCGAGGGACTCGACGGTCTTGCCGACCTTGCCCTTCGCCATGACTCCCACGGTGCCAGCCTTTGCTAGCAAGAGCAAGCAGAGGTGATGTGCATCCGTTCACACCCGGCAGATTTTCCTTGGAAGAAAGGAGAATCAACCGCTAGCAGCAGCAAGATCTCGCCGTCACGTCCGCCGATGGAAGCGATAGTCGCCGCTCGGCAGCCGCTGCATCTCACAGGTGGAGTCGTGCGCACGATGATGGTGGTGCGAGCAGAGCAGTACGCCGTCGGCGAGGTCGGTGCGCCCACCGACCGCCCAGCCCCGGAGATGGTGGGCTTCGCACCAGGTCGCCGGGACCGTGCAGCCCTCCGCCCGGCACTCGCGGTCGCGCAGGCGCATCGCCTTGCGCTGGGCGGCGCTGAACAGCCGCCGCGACCTGCCGAGGTCGAGGATCTCGCTGTCTCCCCCGAGCACGACCGGGACGAGGTGCGCGGTGCAGGCCAATCGGCGGGCCTCGTCGGCGGTGAGGTTGGAGCCGCCGGACAGGTCGCCGTCGATCAGCCCGGCCGCGGCCAGGTCGGCCCGCAGCTGGTCGAGGCCGATCGTCACCAGCACCGTGGTGGCGTCACCACCGTGGTCGGGCAGCCGCTGCGGGTCGAGGTGCTCGAGCAGCGAGCCGAACGCCTCGGCCATCCGCCGTCCGTAGGGAACCCGGTCGCCCGGCGCCGGCTCGCTGCGCCGGGGCGAGGTGTACGCGTCGAGGTAGGTCTTGAACCGGGCGGCGATCGACTCCTGGACGTCGAGGACGATCCTGGTCATGCCGTCCCCCAGGGGCCGGAAGCTCACGCGCAGCCGGGAGGTGGCGCGCTGCTCCTCGGCGCGCAGTCGACGGGCCTCCTCCTCGTCGGCCACCTCCGGCGCGACGATCTCGAGGATCCGCCGACCCAGGCGGGTCAGCTGTGCGGGACGGAACTCGCCGGCGTAGCCGACCAGCGCCGTCTCCGCGCTCGCGGCCACGTCGACGTCCAGGCCGCGCGGAAGCACCTCCAGCGCGGCCACGATCGACCGGGCATGCGCCGGTGAGATGTCACCGGCGAGCAGGGCCGACGCGACCAGGCCGTGGCGCTCCAGCCCTGCGGCGAGCTCCTGGTCGGACCGGACCGACCGGTACTCCGTCCGTGTCTCGGCCGCCAGCCAGGCGGCGACGTCGCGGGCGCCGTGCTGCTCGGCCACGTCGCCGGCGACCGCCATCACCTGCATCCGCAGGCCCGCGACCTGCGCCTCGACCCGGGCGAGCTCACGCAGCGCCTCGGCCTTCTCGGCGGGGGACATGAACGTCGGCTCGACGTCCGCGACGTCCTTGGCGGCAGCGCGGACATGTGCCGCGAACGCCACCACCGGGTGGACCTCGGGATCGGACTGCCAGCACATCGGATACTCCGGACAGGACACGGGACTTGGACGCGTGTCGCCCCGCCGGAGGCGCCCCCTGGGCGCTATTACTCACCGATTGCGGAACCTGAGCCGCCGACCTTCGATCCGGTGTGGACCACCTCGGCCGGTCGACCTACCGCTATCGAACACCTGTTCGAACAAAATGTCAAGGGCCCGGCCGGCCCTGTGTGATGTCTCAGGACATCGGTGACAGCCAGGCTTCCGGCTCCGCGTTGACGTCCTCGTCCTTGATCCGCTCGGCGTCGGCGTGGAACTGGCCGAGCCACCGTTCGTGGTCCAGCAGCCGCAGGGCGCGACGCAGCGTGTCGGAGGTGCTCTCGCCCGGACGGGCGGCCTCGCGGAGGATGCGCTCGTCCTCGGCGGTGGGACGGAACCCGATCGACGACGACATGTCACCAGACTAGCCGCGTTCGACAGTTGTCCGACAGGGTCCGATCCGGCCTGGGGATACGCCCGCGACCGCCGCCTAGGATGACCCGTCGGAGGGCCTGGGGAAGGGAGCGGGAACGACGATGCAGCGGCTCGACGGCGCCGTGCGGAGGTACGAGTGGGGCTCGCGCACGCTGCTGCCGCGCTTCCTCGGGGCCGAGCCCGACGGCGGCCCGTACGCCGAGCTCTGGCTGGGCGCCCACCCCGGCGACCCCGCCATGCTCCCGGACGGGACGACGCTGGCGGACCTGATCGCGAGACGCCCCGGCGAGGCGCTCGGCGCCGAGGTCGCCCAGCGGTTCGACGGCCACCTCCCCTTCCTGATGAAGGCGCTCGCGGCGGCCGAGCCGCTCTCCCTCCAGGTCCACCCCACCGCGCAGCGCGCCCGGCAGGGCTTCGCCCGCGAGGAGGCCGCCGGGATCCCGGTCGGCGCGCCCGACCGCAGCTACCAGGACGAGTCGCACAAGCCGGAGCTGATCGTCGCCCTGACCAGGTTCGAGGGCATGGCCGGCTTCCGGGACGTCGCGAAGTCCGCCGCCATCCTGCGGCTGCTCGACCTCCCCTGGGCCGACGCGACCGCCGCACAGCTGACCGAGGGCGACCCGGGCGATGCCCTCCACGCGGTCGTGGCCGAGATGCTCGCGATGCCCGGCGACCGGATCGCCGGCCTGCTCGCCGAGATCGGCGCGGCGGCACGGCGCGCCGAGGACGACGGCCACCGGCGGCGTACGCCGTCCAGCCGGATCCACCGGGACCGGGACAGCGTGGAGCGCGAGGCCACGCGCGTGTTCGCCCAGACCCCGGCGCTGGCCGCGAGGTACCCGCACGACCCGGGCGTGCTGGTGACCCTCCTGCTCAACCACGTGATCCTCCGGCCGGGCGAGGCGATGTTCCTCGACGCCGGCGTCGTGCACGCCTACACCTCGGGCTTCGGGGTCGAGATCATGGCCGCCTCCGACAACGTCGTCCGCGCCGGCCTCACGCCCAAGCACGTCGACGTGCCCGAGCTCCTCGAGATCGCGGACTTCCGGCCGATGCCGCCGCCGCTCTGGACCCCGGCCGAGGAGGGGGCGGCCCTGGCCTACGCCCCGCCGGTGGCGGAGTTCGGCCTCCACCTCGTCGACGCCCCCGCGAGCGAGCTGCCGGTCGCGGGCCCGCGCATCGTCCTGGTGCTCGACGGCGAGGTGACCGTCGCGTCCGGCACGGACACCCGGACGCTGACCCAGGGGTCCGCCGTCTTCGTCGGGTACGACGAGGGCGCGATCGAGCTCGGCGGCGCCGGACGCGTCGCGATCGGCGCCGTACCGCCGCGGTCAGGCTGAGGGCCAGGGCCGGTCGATCCACGGCCCGGCGCTCTCCAGGGCCGCGATGTCGGCGTCGACCATGATCCGGACCAGCTCGTCGGTGGCGACCTCCGCCCGCCAGCCCAGCCGCTCCTCGGCCTTCGAGGCATCGCCCAGGAGCGCGGCGGTCTCGGTCGGCCGCACGTAGCGCTCGTCGGTGCGCACGTGCCTCTCCCAGTCCAGCCCGGCCCGGTCGAAGGCGGCCGCGACGAACTCGCGCACGCTGTAGCCGGTGCCGGTGGCGAGCACGTAGTCGTCCGGCTCGTCGGCCTGGAGCGTCCGCCACATGCCCTCGACGTACTCGGGCGCGTAGCCCCAGTCCCGGCGCGGGTCGAGGTTGCCGAGGTAGAGGTAGTCGTCGAGCCCGGCGCGGATCCGGGCGACCGCGCGGCTCACCTTGCGGGTCAGGAAGGTCTCGCCGCGCCGCGGCGATTCGTGGTTGAAGAGGATCCCGCTCACCGCGAACATGCCGTACCCCTCGCGGTAGGTCACCGTCGTCCAGTGCGCGTGCAGCTTCGCGGCGCCGTACGGCGAGTTCGGCCGGAACGCCGAGGACTCGTCCTGCCGGCCGGTGGCGGCGCCGAACATCGCCGAGCTGGACGCCTGGTAGAAGCGGCAGTCGATGCCCGCCGTACGGATCGCCTCGAGCAGCGTCACCGTGCCGACGCCGGTGGTCAGGGCGGTGTGCTCGGGCTCCTCGAAGCTCGCGCCGACGTGCGACTGCCCGGCGAGGTTGTAGACCTCGTCGGGCTGGATGCGGTGGAGCAGCCGGATCAGCCGGGCGCCGTCGGAGAGGTCGGCGTAGTGCAGGAACAGCCGGCTCTCCGGGTCGTGCGGGTCCTGGTAGAGGTGCTCGATCCGCGACCGGTTGAACGTCGAGGCGCGCCGGCGCAGGCCGTGCACCTCGTAGCCCTTCGCCAGCAGCAGCTCGGCCAGGTAGGAGCCGTCCTGGCCGGTGATCCCGGTGATGAGCGCCCGTCGCGTCACGGCGCACCTCCCCTCGGTGGTCTCGCCCTCGGTGGCCTCGCCGGTCGAGTGGCGAGCGCCAGCGAGCGTATCGCCCGCTCGTGACCATCGGAGTGGAGATGCGGCCAGCATGATTGCATCACTTGCACATGCAGCCTACGGTCGAGACATGACGATGATCCAGATCCGCAACGTGCCCGAGGACGTCCATCGGCGCCTCAAGGCGCGCGCGGCGCTCGAGGGCATCTCGCTGTCCGAGCTGGCCCTCGCCGAGCTCCGTCGGTCCCTCGACCGGCCGACTCGCCGGGAGCTCCTCGAGCGGGTGGCGTCCCGTGAGCCGGTTCGCTCCGGCCCCTCCTCCGCCGAGTTGGTCGACGAAGCCCGAAGCGCCTCGTGATCGTCCTGAACGCGTCCGCGGCCGTCGAGTGGCTCCTCGTGCGCGACGCGGCAGCGTCCGTGGCGGACCGCTTCGACGAGCCTGATGTCACCGTGCACGCGCCGTCCCTGATCGGCGTCGAGGTGGCAGCCGCCCTACGGGGCCTCGTCAGGGCAGGGCACACCACACCCGAGCGGGCGTCACTCGCGCTCACCGACCTGACCGCGTCCGACATCGACCTTCACGATCCGACTCCGCTGCTCCCTCGCGCCTGGGAGCTGCGAGACAACCTGACGCCGTACGACGCGGTCTACGTCGCCCTCGCCGAGGTACTCGACGCGACGCTCGTCACGACCGACGCCCGCATCGCCCGAGCGCCGGGACTGCGCGCAGTGGTCGACGTGGTCACGGCGACTCGATGACCGCGCCTGGAGCGGCTTGCTGCACGAGCGCGGCAGGATCGGCTCGGCCACGGACCCGACGGACCACGCGACCGACCCGTCGGCGTCGAGCGCGACCACCGACCCGTGGTGGCGGCCCTCCACGAACCCCGACCGGACCAGCTCGGCGACGACCACGGGCTTCGGCATGCCTTGCAGAGTAACTTGACTAGGATGGCAGCATTAGGCCCGTGCCGATGCCCCCCGTCCCCCAGCACTGCCCGACGCCGCGCGAGCTCGACGACCTCGAGCTGCTGGTCACCGGCGCGCTCGCGCCGACCGTCGCCTTCGACGAGCCGGGCAGCCCGGTGACGCTCGAGCTCCCGGCCGACGTCGCCGAGCGCGCCGCCGCCGCGGGCGCGGTCGAGCTCGTCGACCCCGAGGGCCTCCCGCTGGCGCAGGTCGACCTCCCCGGCGGCACCATCGAGCCGCTCGCGCACGCGCAGTACGGCCCGTTCCGCGGCCACTACCTGACGCCCACCGAGACGCGGAGGCGGTACGCCGGGCGCACGTTCGTCCCGCTCGTCGACGCGCTGACGGCGCCGCAGCTGGCGGCGCTGGCGACCGTCGGCCCCGCCGTACTCCTGCCGCTGGTCGGCCACGGCACCCCCGAGCTCTCCCCCGTCGCCCTGATCCGGGCCACCATCGCCGCGGCCGCGCGGCTGCCCGACGCCGCGGTGGTCGCGATCCCGCTGGCCGCGCACGGCGACCCGGACGTCGACCACGACCTCGGCGTCCAGGTGGTGGCCAACTACGCCGGCGACGACCCGGTCGTGGGCGTCACCGACGACCCGGCCGGCGCCCACCCCGCCGAGATCGCCGACATCGTCGCCCGCGACCGCCCGGCCCCGGCCGAGCAGGGGCTCGTGCTGTTCTTCTCCGGGCTGTCCGGCAGCGGCAAGTCCACCCTCGCCCGCGCGCTCATGGACCGACTGCTCGAGCGCGGCACCCGCTCGCTCACCAGCCTCGACGGCGACGTCGTACGCCGGAACCTCTCCGCCGGCCTCACCTTCTCCAAGGAGGACCGGGAGACGAACATCCGCCGGATCGGCTGGGTCGCCGCGGAGATCGCCCGGCACGGCGGCGTGGCGGTCTGCAGCCCGATCGCGCCCTTCGACGAGACCCGCCGGCAGGTCCGGGCGATGGTCGAGGACGCCGGTGGCGCGTTCTTCCTGGTCCACGTCGCCACGCCCCTGGAGGAGTGCGAGCGCCGCGACCGCAAGGGGCTCTACGCCAGGGCCCGCCGCGGCGAGATCCCCGAGTTCACCGGCATCTCCTCCCCCTACGAGGAGCCCCAGGACGCCGACGTCCGCGTCGACACCACCGGCCGCACCATCGAGGACGCGCTCGACGACGTCCTCGCCGCGCTCCGCGACGCCGGCTACCTCGACCTCACGAGCAGCGACCCGGTGGTTGAGGAGGTTGCGCAGCAACCGTCTCGAAACCACCCCACCCCCGGTGGTCGAGCAGCGAGCGCCAGCGAGCGCGTCGAGACCCCCGAGGACGCCGGCCTCGACATCCTCTCGCCCACGGCCGAGGCGCCGATCCGCGTCCTCTACGTCTGCACCGCCAACATCTGCCGCTCCCCGTTCATGGAGCTGCTCTCCCGCCACCTGGCCGGCCCGCATGCCCGCGCCACGTTCGGCAGCGCCGGCACCCGGGGGCACGCCGCCGAGCCGATGTCGCCGGAGATGGCCGCGACCCTGGCCGCCCGCGGGGTGCCCGGGGCGGGCGGGTTCCGCAGCCGCGCGTTCTCCAGCGCCCTGATGCCGAACGCCGACCTGGTGCTCACCGCCGAGACCGCGCATCGCCAGTTCATCCTGGACGACCACCCGGCGACGTTCCGCCGGGTCTTCACGCTGGGCCAGTTCGCGGAGTCGGTGCGCGCGCTCGGCGACGGCCCGACCGGCCGGGAGCTGCTCGACGCGGTCGCCGAGCGCCGCGGGCCGGCGGACCGGTCGCTCGACGTCCCGGACCCTTACGGGCTGGGGCCGGAGGCGGCCGAGCGGACCGCCGCCGCGCTCGAGGAGCTGCTGCGCGTCGTCGTACCCGCCCTGACCGGCTCGAGGGAGGACGCGTCATGGGCGACCTGATCACGACGACGTTCTTCGCGATCCTGGCCGCCGGCTTCCTCGTCGGCGTGGTGGTGGGGCTGACCGGGATGGGCGGGGGCGCGCTGATGACGCCCGCACTGATCTTCCTCGGCGTCGGCGAGGCGGCGGCGGTCGTGACCGCCGACCTCACGGCGGCCGCGATCTACAAGACCGGCGGCGCGGCCGTGCACGCCCGCCACGGCTCCCCGAACTTCGCCCTGGCCAAGTGGCTGATCGTCGGCTCGGTGCCGATGGCGCTGCTGGGGCCGTGGATCATCCACCGGATCGCCGGCGACGAGCCGGCGTCGCTGGAGAAGCTGCTGCTGATGTGCATCGGCTTCGCGCTGCTCTTCGCCGCGTCGACGTACGCCCTGCGCCTCTACATCAACCTGCGCCGGGTGCGCGGCGGCGCCCCGGACGCCGACCCGAACCCGCCGATCCGGCCGGTCCCGACGCTGCTGGTCGGCGCCCTGGGCGGCCTGCTGGTCGGCATCACCAGCGTCGGCTCCGGCTCGGTCATCATGATCGCGCTGCTCATGCTCTACCCCGGCCTCTCGGCCGTGAAGCTGGTCGGCACCGACCTGGTGCAGGCGGTGCCGCTGGTGCTCGCCGCCGCGATCTCCAACATCGTCATCAACGGCCTGGACTGGTCGCTGCTGATCCCGCTCGTGCTCGGCTCGCTGCCCGGCACCATCCTCGGCAGCCGGATCGCCCCGCGGGTGCCGCA
Organism: Nocardioides hungaricus; assembly: GCF_054782915.1. NCBI lineage: Bacteria > Bacillati > Actinomycetota > Actinomycetes > Propionibacteriales > Nocardioidaceae > Nocardioides > Nocardioides hungaricus. The sequence continues at coordinate 42,320 of NZ_BAAGRO010000056.1, forward strand.
GTCGATCATCCGCCGCGGCATCGTCGTGGTGCTGACCATGTCCGGCGTCGCGCTGCTCGACAAGTCCGGCTGGTCGGTGCTCGGCGCGGACCGCACCTACCCGATGCTGGTCGCCGGCATCGGCGTCGCGACGCTCGTCTTGGTGCCGCTCGTCTGGGGCGTCCTCCGCAAGGAGCAGGGCCTGCCGATGTTCGGCGCCCCGACCGTCGCCGAGCTCGACGCCGTCGCCGACCCGAGAGGCCGCCCCCCTGGCGCCTGAGGCCCTCGGGCCAGAGGTCAGGGGTCCCTACGTGGCGTGCGGGTGAGCGACGGGTACCACGCGCAAGTCCTTGACCCCGGCGAAGTCTGCAGGATTCACCGTGAACAACGGCAGGTCGTGCGCCACCGCGGTGGCCGCGATCAGCGCGTCGAAGGCACGAGCGGCCGGCTTCCGACCGGCGGCTCGCAGATCTGCCGCCACCCGGCCGAAGGCTCGCGCGGCTGCGGCGTCGAAGCCGATGGCCGCGAAGTCGGCCTCGGCCTGCTGCAGGTGCGCCTGCCGCGCCGCCCGGACCTCCGGGTCATCGGCCACCAGCGGTCCGACGGACAGCTCCGCGATGGTGACGGCACTGATCAGGGGCTCCTCGGGCAACGTGCTCGGATCCAAGTCCGGTAGTAGGACGACCACGTTCGTGTCGATCAGCCCGCGCTCCGCGCCAGCAGCGCCGGAGTCGTTCGTGTCGTTCACAGCGACATGTCCACGGCGGCGTCGACGTCGGCACGCAGGTCGTCGGGGTCCATCCGAGGCAGTGCCGCGCGGCGGGCGACCAGCTCGGTGGCTGTCGGTCCTCGTCGTGGGACCGGACGCAGCTCCGCGACCGGCTCGCCGTCCTTGGTCACGACGACGGTCATGCCTCGGGCGACCTCGCTCAGGACCTGTCCACCGCGATGACGCAGGTCCCGAACGGACACCGATGGTTGAGTGCTCACGACGCGATGGTATCACCGGTGACACCACTCTGATCCGACGACGTCGTCGCCCCCTGGCAGCCGCGGTGGCCGGCCGCAGTGACCCGAGCCACTCCACTTCGGCGGCGCTTCGCCTCCCCCGTCCTGCCACGGCTACCATGACGGCTGCTGTCCCGACGAGAGGCCCCCTGTCAGCCATGACCCAAACCCACGCCGACTACCGGCTGAGCCAGCTCGACCAGCTGGAGGCGGAGTCGATCCACATCTTCCGCGAGGTCGCCGCCGAGTTCGAGAAGCCCGTGCTGATGTTCTCGGGCGGCAAGGACTCGATCGTGATGATGCGGCTGGCGGAGAAGGCGTTCTACCCCGCGAAGATCCCGTTCCCGGTGCTCCAGGTCGACACCGGCTACGACTTCCCCGAGGTGCTGGCCTGCCGCGACAACTGGGTCAGCCGGCTCGGCGCGCGGCTGATCGTGGCGAGCGTCGAGGAGGCGATCGCGAACGGCGTGGTGGTCGACGACGGCAAGACCAGCCGCAACCGGCTGCAGATCGGCACCCTGCTCGACGCGCTGGAGGAGGGCGGGTTCACGGCGGCGTTCGGTGGCGGCCGGCGCGACGAGGAGAAGGCCCGCGCCAAGGAGCGCGTCTACTCCCACCGCGACGAGTTCGGCCAGTGGGACCCGAAGAACCAGCGCCCGGAGCTGTGGAGCCTCTACAACGGCCGCCTCCACGAGGGCGAGCACATGCGGATCTTCCCGATCTCGAACTGGACCGAGCTGGACATCTGGCACTACATCGGCCGCGAGGGCATCGAGATCCCCTCCATCTACTTCTCCCACCGGCGCCGGGTCTTCGAGCGCGACGGCATGCTGCTGACCGAGTCGGAGTTCAACCCCACCCGCGGCGGCGAGACCGTGCAGGAGCGCACCGTCCGCTTCCGCACCGTCGGCGACCTGACCCTCACCGGCTGCGTGGAGTCCGAGGCGGACACCATCGACAAGATCATCGACGAGATCGCCGTCGCCCGCGTCACCGAGCGCGGCGCGACCCGCGGCGACGACCGGTTCTCCGAGGCGGCCATGGAGGACCGGAAGAAGGAAGGCTACTTCTGATGAGCGACCCCACCTCCCCGAATCTGACGCAGGCGCAGGTCGCGCAGGAGATCCGCGACATGGACCTGCTGCGCTTCGCCACCGCCGGCTCCGTCGACGACGGCAAGTCGACCCTGATCGGCCGGCTGCTGCTGGACTCCAAGTCGATCTTCGAGGACCAGCTCGAGGCGGTCGAGGCGACCAGCCAGTCCAAGGGCTACGACTACACCGACCTGGCGCTGCTCACCGACGGCCTCCGCTCCGAGCGCGAGCAGGGCATCACCATCGACGTGGCGTACCGCTACTTCGCGACGCCGACCCGCAAGTTCATCATCGCCGACACCCCGGGCCACGTGCAGTACACCCGCAACATGGTCACCGGCGCCTCCACCGCCGACCTCGGCCTGGTCCTCGTCGACGCCCGCCAGGGCCTGACCGAGCAGTCCCGCCGGCACGCGGTGATCCTCTCCCTGCTCCGCGTCCCGCACCTGGTGCTCGCCGTCAACAAGATGGACCTCGTGGACTTCTCCGAGGAGACCTACGAGCGGATCCACGCAGAGTTCACCCAGTTCGCGACCAAGCTGAACATCCCCGACCTCGAGGTCATCCCGATCTCGGCGCTCCAGGGCGACAACGTGGTCACCCGCTCCGAGCGGATGCCGTGGTACTCCGGCCCGACCCTCATGCACCACCTCGAGCACGTCCACGTCGCCTCCGACCGCGACCTGGTCGACGTCCGCTTCCCGGTGCAGTACGTCGTGCGCCCCAAGTCCGACGAGCACCACGACTACCGCGGGTACGGCGGCCAGGTCGCCGGCGGCGTACTCAAGCCGGGCGACGAGGTCGTCGTCCTCCCCTCCGGCATGACGTCGACGATCGCCGGCATCGACCTCTTCGACCAGGAGATCGGCGAGGCGTTCCCGCCGATGTCGGTCACCGTCCGCCTCGCCGACGACGTCGACGTCTCCCGCGGCGACATGATCGCCCGCCCCGCCAACGCCCCGAAGCCCTCCCAGGACATCGACGCGATGATCTGCTGGATGACCAACGAGCCGCTGCGCCCCCGCCAGAAGCTCGCCATCAAGCACACCACGCGTACGGCGCGCACCCTGGTCAAGGACATCCAGTACCGCCTCGATGTCAACACCCTGCACCGCGACCAGGAGACCAAGGAGCTCGGCCTCAACGAGATCGGCCGCGTCCAGCTCCGCACCACCGTCCCGCTGCTGTGCGACCCTTACTCCAAGAACCGCACCACCGGCTCCTTCATCCTCATCGACGAGGCGACCGGTGTTACCGTCGGCGCGGGCATGATCAACAGCGGCACCTGAGCAGCCGTCTCCCCATCCAAGACCCCGACTCGGCGCCGCCGGAGCAGGTAGGGCATGCTGCGACAGATGGTCATGTCGTCCCGGAACGGGGTCATGGTGCGGTGACTGTGCGAATCGTCGACAGCGCTGACGTGGACGAGAGCGCCGTGATCGGCGCCGGCTCCTCGATCTGGCACTTGGCACAGGTCCGGGAGCGGGCAGTGATCGGCGCGAACTGCGTGGTGGGGCGTGGCGCCTACGTCGGCACCGGTGTCCGCACCGGCGACAACTGCAAGATCCAGAACTACGCACTGGTCTACGAGCCAGCCGATCTCGCCGACGGAGTCTTCATCGGTCCGGCTGCGGTGCTCACCAACGACACCTACCCGCGGGCAGTGAACGGCGACGGGAGCCCGAAGTCGGCCACCGACTGGGAGGCGGTCGGAGTCACCGTCGAGACCGGGGCCGCGATCGGTGCGCGCGCCGTGTGCGTCGCCCCCGTAACAGTGGGCGCTTGGGCGACCGTCGCCGCGGGAGCGGTCGTCACCAAGGACGTGCCTGCCTACGCCCTGGTGGCCGGCGTGCCGGCCCGGCAGGTCGGATGGGTGGGGCATGCTGGGCGCCGTCTCGAGCCGGACGGCGAGAATTCATGGATCTGTCCTGCGACCGGGGCTCGCTTCGTCGAGAATGACGGTCGCCTGTCCCCTGCGAAGAACTGAGCACATGGACGACTTCATCCCCCCGGCCCGACCCATCATCGGCGAGGAGGAACGAGCCGCGGTCGACCGCGTGCTTCGCAGTGGCATGCTCGCGCAGGGACCCGAGGTCGCCGCGTTCGAGGACGAGTTCGCCGGGCACTTCGGCCTCGACAGGGCGTGTGTCGCGGTCAACTCCGGTACGTCTGGGCTCCATCTCGGACTTCTGGCGGCCGGGATCGGCCCGGGCGACGAGGTGATCGTCCCGTCCTTCACGTTCGCGGCGACCGCGAACTCCGTCGCACTCACGGGAGCGACGCCCGTCTTCGCCGACATCGATCCGGCGACGTTCTGCCTCGACCCGGCCAGCGTCGCCGCTTCCGTCACCGACAGGACCGCGGCGATCATGCCGGTGCATCTCTACGGCCACCCCGCCGACATGCCGGCGTTGCAGGTCATCGCCGACGAGCACGGCCTCCAGGTCTTCGAGGACGCGGCCCAGGCTCACGGTGCCAGCCTCGGCGGCGTCCCGGTCGGCGCTTTCGGCAGGTTCGCGATGTTCTCGCTCTACCCCACCAAGAACATGACCTCCGGCGAAGGCGGCATGGTCTCGGTCGCCAACGACGAGATCGAGCGTCTGGTGCGCCTCTACCGGAACCAGGGGATGCAGCGTCAGTACGAGAACGAGGTCGTCGGCTTCAACAATCGGATGACCGACATCCACGCCGCTATCGGTCGGGTGCAGTTGACGAAGGTCGACGTCTGGACCGAGCGCCGTCAGGAGAACGCCGCGTTCCTCGACGCGAACCTCGAGGGCGTGACCACGCCGCCGGTCGCCGACGGCGCCGTCCACGTCTACCACCAGTACACGGTCCGCGTCCCGCACGACCGCGACGGTCTGTCTGCTGCCTTGCGCGAGCAGTATGCCGTCGGATCGGGCATGTTCTATCCGATCCCGAACCACCGGCTCGCGCCGTTCCGGTCGTCCGTCGACCTACCGGCCACCGAGCGAGCGGCGCAGGAGTGCCTGTCGCTCCCAGTGCACCCTTCTCTGTCGACGGACGATCTCGAGAGAATCGTCGCGGCGGTCAACAAGCTCGCGGCGGCAGGAGCCTGAGATGACACAGCTTCGCGCCGGCCTGGTCGGCATCGGCATGATGGGGCGCAACCACGCGCGCGTCCTCAACTCCCTCGACGGTGTCACGCTGGTGGCGGTGGCCGATCCGGCGGGCGACAAGCACGGGATGGCCGGAGGGGCCAAGGTCGTCCCGACCGTCGCGGAGATGATCGACGTCGGGATCGACCTCGCGGTGGTCGCGACGCCGACGGTCTACCACCTTGACGCCGGGCTCGAGCTCGCCGCGGCGGGCGTTCCGACGTTGATCGAGAAGCCACTGGCCACCGACGCAGAGGAGTCACGTCAAGTGGTCGAGGCGTTCGAGGGCGCGGGTCTCGCCAACGCGGTCGGCCACATCGAGCGATTCAACCCGGCCCTGCGCGCACTCCGCACCAGGCTCGAAGCCGGCGAACTGGGCGAGATCTACCAGGTCGCGACCCGCCGTCAAGGACCATTCCCGAACCGGATCGCCGATGTCGGTGTGGTGAAGGATCTCGCGACTCACGATATCGACCTGACGGCATGGGTGATCCAATCACCCTATGCCCGGGTGTCGGCTCACACGGCACACAAGAGCGGCCGACCTCACGAAGACTTAATCTCCATCACCGCGCAGATGGCTGACGGTACCGTCGCGAACCATCTCGTTAACTGGCTCTCTCCGCTCAAGGAGAGATGCACCGTGGTGACCGGCGAGCGAGGCGCGTACGTCGCGGACACCCTCCATGGTGATCTCACATTCCACGAGAACGGACTCGTCACGACGGAGTGGGAGCAGGTGTCGACGTTTCGCGGGGTCGCCGAAGGCAACAGCACCCGCTTCGCCATCCCCAAGCCCGAGCCGCTGCGCGTCCAGCACGAGAATTTTCGCGATGCCGTCCTCGGCCTGGAGGCCGAGATCGTCACCATGCGAGAAGGCATGAAGACGGTCGAAGTCGCAGATTCGGCCATTCGGTCTGCACGCGAGCGGCGGACCATCGACATCATCATCGACTGAACAAGGATCTATCGCGTGAAGATCGCAGTCATCGGCTTGGGCAAGATCGGTCTCCCCCTCGCAGCCCAATTCGCCAGCCGTGGTCATCAGGTGACAGGAGTCGATATCAACCCTGTCACAGTCGAGACCGTCAACTCCGCCAGGGAACCCTTCCCGGGCGAAGCCTTTCTTGCCGAGCGGCTGGCGGAGTTGGTGCCTACCGGAACGCTCACGGCAACTACTGACTATGCGACGGCCGTGCCCGAGGCCGACGTCGTCGTGGTGGTCGTCCCACTGTTCGTCGACGACACCGGAGCACCTGACTTCGGGTGGATGGACTCCGCTACTAGGGAGATCGCCGCCAACCTCACCGAGGACACTCTCGTGATCTACGAGACCACGCTCCCGGTCGGCACTACGCGGACGCGGTGGAAACCCCTGCTTGAGCAAGGTAGCGGCCTGACGGAGGGAGCGGACTTCCACGTCGCGTTCTCCCCGGAGCGAGTTCTCACCGGCCGGGTGTTCGCCGATCTCCGGAAGTATCCGAAGTTGATCGGTGGACTGTCCTCCGCCGGTGCCGGTCTCGCTGCACACTTCTATCGGCAGGTCCTGGAATTCGATCAGCGCCCGGACTTGACTCGCGACAACGGCGTCTGGGATCTGGGGACCGCCGAAGCGGCCGAGTTGGCGAAGTTGGCCGAGACGACGTACCGCGACGTCAACATCGGGCTCGCGAACCAGTTCGCGATATTCGCAGAAGGCATTGGCGTCGACATCCGAAAAGTCATCACCGCCGCGAACTCTCAGCCCTATTCACACATCCACAATCCGGGGATTTCCGTAGGCGGGCATTGCATTCCGATCTATCCGCAGCTGTATATGAGCACGCATCCGGAAGCGACGATCGTCCGAGTTGCCCGTGAAGCCAACCAGGCAATGCCTGGCCACGGAGTGACGCGTCTCGAGTCCGCCCTCGGCGGTCTGACTGGCATCCGTGTAGCCGTACTCGGGGCCGCGTATCGGGGTGGCGTCAAGGAGTCGGCCTTCAGCGGTGTCTTCTCGCTGGTCGCGGAGCTGCGCCGCCGAGGCGCTGAACCAAGGGTGCACGATCCTCTCTACAGTCCGCAGGAGCTCGACGAACTTGGTCTTCCAACCCACCAGATGGGAACTCCGGTCGATGCAGCAATTCTCCACACCGACCATGCCGAGTACCAGGATCTGTCAGATGCTGACCTCCCGGGCTGCCGCGTCCTAGTGGACGGGCGAGGAGTCCTCGACCGTTCTCGATACTCTTCGACGCGGCTGGTCGTCCTCGGCGTGGGGGAACAGATCTGAACGGGACTCAGCGTGTGTTCGGAACCGGCGGCGGGCGCACCCCTCAGGTGAGGACAAGAACGTGACGCCCGGATCAAGCGTGCTTCCGAGGCTCAAGAGGGAGCTGCCGGCTGGCGCGCGAGGCGCATTGTCCATCATCGCGGGAACGGCCGGTGCCCAACTCATCAGTGCGGTATGCGCGCCAGTCCTCACGAGGGTCTATACACCCGAGCAACTTGGCACCTTCACCATCGTCACGGCAAGCGCTGCAGTAGCTGTCCCGATCGCAACCTTGCGCTGGGAACTGGCGATTCCAGTGCCGATCAACCGGTCGGAGGCCCTGACGATTGCGCGTCTGGGCCTGCTCTCGTGCCTCGCGACCTGGGTCGTGCTGACCCTCGGGCTCGCGGCCGTTGTCCAGAGCCTGCCCCAGTCGTCGGACATCGGACAGGCTGGCAACTGGCTGCTCTTAGCGCCCTTTCTCGCTTCTCTCCAGGGTACTCATCTCGTGCTCAACCAGCTGGCCATCCGTCGGCGAATGTACTCCGCGGTCGGACGACGCAACTTCATGCGGTCCGGAGTGCAGGCGCTGGTCCAGGTCGGCGCCGGCCTGGTCAACGCGAGTACCGGCACGCTGGTACTCGGAGCCGTCGTCGGCAACATCGCGGCCTCAGTCGCGCTGCTGAGACCGTCGCAGATCCTCACCCGCGCACCGGGCGCCCGCGAGCCGATGCGACGCATCGCCATCCGCTTCAGGCGGTTCCCACTCATCTTGGGACCATCGGCCGTCCTCAATGCCCTCGGACTCCAGGCGCCCTTCCTTCTCATCGCGGCGACGTTCGGCCCGATCGTTGCAGGGTGGCTGGGCCTCACGCTGCTGGTCCTCGCAATGCCGGTCGCACTGCTAGGACAGGCGATCGCGCAGGTGTACCTAGGAGAGCTGGGCCAGGCGCACCGAGACAACGACGGCTCCGAGCTGCGACTCTTCCTGACCGCGACGCGCTGGTTGGCGCTGTTCGGTCTCCTGACGGCAACGGCGCTCGTCATCGTGGCCCCCAGCGCGTTCAGCTGGGTCTTCGGCGACGCTTGGGAAACCAGCGGTCACTACACACGCTTGCTTGCCATTCCGATGGCCGTCCAGCTCATCGTCGCGCCGGTGTCGCAGACGCTTGCGATCAAGGGCAGGCAGGGCCTGCAGCTGGCGTGGGACGCCTCCCGCCTGGTCCTGACGGTGGGATGCGTCGGAGCGTCCATCCTCATTGGCGGCTCGGCCGTGGAAGCAGTCCGGGTCCTAGCCATTGCCTCTACCGTCGCCTACGTGACCTTATGGGGGCTCGTCCTGTACACCCTGATCGTGGCGCGTCGACCCGCTCGCAGAGGAGAGATGACACAGTGAACCAGCTCGCGAAGAAGCTTCGCAAAGCATTCTGGATGGCCAGCGCTCGCGCTCTAGGGAAGTTCCACCCTCGCACTGGATCGAACCTTTCCGTGCGCTTCTATGCACGCCAAGGCCTTAATTTCGCGGGCGAACCCACCTACGTCGCCTCCGATGCGTGGTTCGACGGCACCGACGGCTACCGGCTGATCACGCTGTCAGAAGGCTGCAACATCTCTTCGGGCGTACGGATTCTCACCCATGACTGGTCCCCGTTCACGGCTCTGCGCGGTCTCGGCGGCGTACCGGCTTGGCCGGTGGGCAAGAAGGCAGCTGTGGTGGTTGGGCCCCATGCGTTCATCGGCCTGGGGGCCATACTGCTGCCGGGATCAACCGTCGGCGAGGGAGCGGTCATCGGTGCCGGAGCCGTGGTCAGAGGTGAGGTGCCGCCCCATTCGATCGCGATTGGCAATCCAGCAACGATCATCAACACCACCCGAGAGTTTCTCGAGCGCCAGTATCCCGGTGAGTACAACCAGCTGCCCGGGCAGTCGCTCCCCGAGGCAGACGAGTCCTTGGCAGTCGAAGCAGAAGACCGTTGACCGACCTCACGCGAGGGTCCTACATGTGCACGCCTGCGGAGCTGTCTTGACTGACGCCTGTCTCTTCTTCGCACTCGGCGAGGTGCCCGCTGGGCAGCCCGCCCCTCTCACGCCGGACCTGCGCCACATGACCTTTCCGACCTATGCGGCTCGCAACTGGAGCCACCCGCCGCGACTGCTCCGAGCCGGCGCCGCGCAGCACATTCTCTACAGGGGTGCGACGGTGAACCTGTTCGTGACCCCGGCGGGCGTTGCCCAGCACCGATCGGTCGTTCATCGGCGAGACTTCCGATTCCCGTTCATGTCGCAGGACGACTTGATGATCGGCGCGGTGTGGACAGCGCCCGAGATGCGAGGGCTGGGCTTGGCAAGCACGATGCTGACGATGATCCTCCAGTCCACGCCGTGCAGCGGTCGCTACTGGTATGTCACGGAGGCACACAACCGCGCATCCGTCGGCGTTGCCCAGAAGAACGGGTTCGAATGTGTGGGACGCGGGCGCAAGGTTCCCAGGCTTGGCCGCAGCGAACTCGGGTCGTATGTCCTGGCGCAACGGACGACGAATGACTGAGTCCCGATCGAACCCGAGGTGACCTAGGAGCCATGGCGAAGACAAGGGTGACTCTCGTCGTGCAGTGGTTCCCGCCGGAACCCGCGCTGCAACCGTGGTGGATCGCCGGCGCTCTGCAGCGGGCGGGGTTCGACGTAGACGTGGTGACGGGCATCCCGAACTATCCGAGCGGGCGGGTGGTCGAGGGCTACCGGGCCTGGCGTCCGCGGGTTGACAAGGTCGACGGCATGACCGTTCGTCGGGCCCCCCTGTACCCGAGCCACGATGAGCACGTCATCGGTCGCGCCCTCAACTACCTCTCCTGGGCAGGAGCAGCATCCCTCTTTTACGTCCGGCACCTTCGCTCGAGAGACGTCGTGTTGGTGTACTCCTCGCCCGCCACCGCGACAGTGCCTGCCCTCATCACCCGGGCGCTCTTCGGCACTCAATACCTGCTACTCGTGGAGGACGTATGGCCGGACTCAGTGTTCTCCTCCGGCTTCCTGAACGGGCGAGTCCGTCGACCCATCGAATGGGCACTTCATCGTTTCGTAGATCTCACGTACCGACACGCTCGGGACATCGCGGTCATCTCCCCCGGCATGATCGACCTGCTCATCTCTCGAGGCGTCCAGCCAGCGAAACTGTCGCTGATCTACAACTGGGTCGAGGACGTGCCTCAGGAAGCCGATCGAGATGCGCCGGACTGGCGCACTCGTTGGGGACTCAGCAATGAGGACTTCATCTTGATGTATGCCGGGAACCATGGCGGAGCGCAGTCGCTGTCCGCTGTGATCGAGGCGGTCGGGCGTGTCGCGCTTTCCGAGCGTTGCCATCTGGTCATGATCGGCGACGGTGTCGAGAAGCCGAAGCTTGAGGAGCTTGCTGCTCGAGTGGCGCCTGAGCGGGTCCACTTCGTCCAGCCACAACCTCGAGAGTCCATGTGGGGGCTCATGCGTGCAGCCGACGCGCAGGTGGTGGCTCTCGCCGACCGGCCCATCTTCTCGGTGACGATGCCGAGCAAGGTGCCCAGCATCATGGCGGCTGGGCACCCCATCCTCGCGGTCGCCGCGGGGGACGTGGCACAAGTCGTCGAGGAATCGCGCTGCGGTACCTCCGCTCACCCTGGAGACCCGCAGGGCATAGTCGACGCGCTCATGACCATCCGACGCGCCGGTGCCAGCGAGCGCGCTGCTATGGGTGCGAGGGGCCGGGCCTACTACCATGAGACGATGTCGATGCGGGTCGGCTCGCGTCGCCTGAGTGCCCTTCTCGCCAAGGCCGTCGAAAGAGGATAGACCTTGACCACCTCCGTCGAGCCAAGCTCGCCGACCTTTTCGGGAACCGTCCTCGTCACTGGCGGAACGGGCTCGTTCGGCACCACGATGGTGCGCCGCCTACTTGGCTCCACCTCCGTCGAGCGGGTGCGTGTCCTCAGTCGCGACGAGGCGAAGCAGGATCAGATGCGACGACAACTCGGCGATTCGCGGCTCAGGTTCTATCTCGGCGACGTGCGAGACAGGGACAGCGTCGTCGACGCGATGAGGGACGTGAACTACGTCTTCCACGCTGCAGCGCTAAAGCAGGTTCCGAGCTGTGAGTTCTTTCCACTTCAAGCGGTACAGACCAACGTGCAGGGCAGCGAGAACGTGATCACTGCCGCAGAACGCTCAGGCGTGCAGTCGGTCGTCTGCCTCAGCACCGACAAGGCCGTCTACCCGATCAACGCCATGGGACTGTCGAAGGCCCTCATGGAGAAGGTCGCCATGGCACATGCACGAAACAACCCCCGGTCACGCACGACCGTCTCGGTTACCCGCTACGGCAACGTCATGATGTCCCGCGGGTCGGTGATCCCGGTGTTCATGCATCAAGCGCTCTCGGGTCAGCCTCTCACCGTGACCCAGCCCGACATGACTCGCTTCATCATGTCGTTGGAGGAGTCCGTCCAACTCGTGGAGCACGCCTTCGCACATGCGACGCCCGGCGACCTCTTCGTGAGGAAGGCACCGGCCACCACCATCTTGGACCTCGCACACGCAGTCGCGGAGGTCTGCGGCAAATACGATGCCGAGATCCGGGTCCTGGGGACGCGGCATGGCGAAAAGCTCTACGAAACGCTCCTCTCCCGCGAAGAGGTGCTGCAGGCTCAGGAGCTGGGCGACTACTTCCGAGTCCCACTCGACGCTCGTTCCCTGGAATATGAGCTCTTCTTCGATGGCAGTTCCGAGGTGCAGACTCAGCAGTCCGACTACACCTCACATAACACCACCCGGCTCACCAAGCCCGAGGTGAAAGCTGTTCTGTGGGGGCTCCCGGCCGTCCGTGCAGAGTTGCGGCGAGCGGGCGTCGACGTGCCCGCGGCGGCTGGTTCCGAGTCATGAGAGCGGCGGTGACAGGTGCTCGCGGATTCCTCGGCTGGCACCTCCGCTGCCGTCTCGCAGCGACGAGGGGAATCGAGGCTGTCCCGGTAGGACGCCATGACTTCGACGACCCGCGAGCGCTCGCGCGAAAGATCAAGGACGTCGACGTCGTCTATCACCTTGCGGGGATCAACCGAGCGCCACTCGACGCAGACGTCGAGCAGGGCAACATCGAAGCCGCGCGGACCCTCATCGACGTCTTGCCCGACGGGGTTCACCTGGTCTACGCCAACTCGGTTCACGCACGTGGCGATACTCCTTACGGCCGCGGGAAGGCGGCCGCGGCGGACGTTCTGTCCACTCGCGCGCCGACCATGACGAATGTCTTCCTCCCCAACCTGTTCGGCGAGCACGGGCGGCCCAACTACAACTCGTACGTCGCCACATTCTGCAACCAGGTCGTGTCCGGAGAACGGCCCCAAGTCTCGAATGACCGCGTGCTACCGGTCCTGCATGCCCAGGACGCAGCGGAGGCGCTGGTCGCCGGCGGCGAGAATCGCGTCAACGGCGATGTCGAACCACCCGGCGAAGCAATCGCGATCACCGCAGTACTCGCTCTCATCCAGCAGTTCCATGATCAGTACTCTCTCCGAGGCGAGATCCCGGACCTGTCGAGGCGGCTTTCGCGAAGTCTGTTCAACACCTACCGCTCCTACCTCTTTCCGCGGGCCTTCCCGATGTTTCCCGAAAGGCACAGTGACCAGCGGGGGATGCTCGTGGAGATGGCGCGGTCCCACGGCGGAACGAGCCAAGCCTTTGCATCCTCGACAGAACCCGGGCAAACCCGGGGAGACCACTACCACCTTCACAAGTTCGAGCGATTCATGGTCTTGGACGGAGACGCCGAGATAGCTCTCCGTCGGCTGTACGGCGACCAGGTCGAACGCTTCCGCGTCTCTGGCCGGGAGCCCTGCTTCGTGGACATGCCGACCATGTGGACTCACCACATCCGCAACGTAGGCAGCCGACCCCTCCTGACGGCCTTCTGGACCGACCATCTCCTCGCCTCTGGCGATCCGGATCAGTACCCGCTGCGTGTTGAGGAGCTGACGTGAAGGTCATGACGGTAGTCGGCACCAGGCCCGAGGTCATCCGACTGTCACGAGTCATCCACAAGCTCGACCGGACCGTCGAACACGTCCTCGTGCACACCGGACAGAACTACGACCACTCCCTGAACGAGGTCTTCTTCGACGATCTCGACCTGAGGCCGCCCGATCACAACCTCGCTGCCGACACGAGCAGTCTGGGCTCAGCGCTCGGAACCATCCTCTCGGGGATCGAGCCGGTCCTCCTGGCCGAGCGCCCGGACGCCTTCTTGGTCTTGGGAGACACGAACTCCTGCATCGCGACGATCATGGCCAAGCGCCTGCGGATCCCGACCTATCACATGGAGGCCGGCAACCGATGCTTCGATGAGAACGTGCCAGAGGAGACCAACAGGCGCTTGGTCGATCACGTCGCGGATTTCAACCTCGCGTACACCGAGCATGCCCGCCGGAATCTGTTGGCGGAGGGCTTGCATCCGCGAAGGGTCATCCTCACGGGGTCGCCGATGCGGGAGGTGCTCGGTCACTATCGCGATCGCATCGAGGCCTCGAACGCGGTGGATGAACTCGGTCTCGAGCCCGGGCGATACTTCCTGGTCAGTGCCCACCGAGAAGAAAACGTCGACGACCCCGAGCGACTGCGGGCCCTCCTGTCCTGCTTGGTCCGGATCCGTGATGTCTACGACCTACCCGTGGTGGTTTCCACTCACCCCCGTACGCGCAAGCGGCTCGACGCTCTGGGATCCCTCGCGAGCCCGTCCATGTCCGGGATCCGCTGGCTCGACCCGTTCGGCTTCCACGACTACAACTGTCTGCAGCTGCATTCAGCGTGCGTGCTGTCCGATTCCGGAACCATTGCCGAGGAGTCGGCTCTCCTCGGCTTCCCGGCAGTCACGCTGCGCGACGCCATCGAACGACCAGAGGCGCTGGAGACCGGCACCATCATGATGACGGGATTGTCTCCGGACGACGTCGAACGAGCCGTGAGTCTCGTCATGGGCGATCGATCGAGCCAGCCGGCCATGCCCGCGGGCTACGAGATTGATGACACGAGTAGCCGCGTCGTGCGATACATCCTCTCGACGGCCACGCGTCATCACTCGTGGGCCGGCATACGCGTCGGGACGTCATGAAGGTCTCGATCCTGTCTGCCGTGTTCAACGAGGAACAGCATCTTCAGGAGATGATCGACAGCGTCCGCAATCAAGATCATCAGGACTGGGAAGTCCTGTTCGTCTCAGATGGATCCACAGATGCCACGTACTCGATCCTTCAACGCGCCGCCATCGCGGACGACCGCATCAAGGTGGTCGGGCCGAACCTCAAGCGAGGGAAGGTAGGCGCGTTCAACGAGGCGTTCCGGGCTGCTTCTGGTGAGGTCATCATCCTTCTTGCGGGCGACGACACCCTGCCACGCGACAGCCTCCGGGCACGTGTTCGTGCGATGCGGGACGTCGACGCAAGCTCGCAGGCGGTGGTCTCCTTCTTCAAACTGCGGACCATGTCAACCGAGGCCTCGCGAGACGGCCTGATCTTGCCTCGGAAGAAGGGGGTGTCGAATCGGTCCGGTGGGACCACCGCGCTGACTCGGCACCTGGCGGAACGCGTATTTCCCATCAACCCAACGTTGATATCCGAGGACCTGTGGCTGGGTCGAGCCGCCGAGGCGCTCGCGTCGGAGGTGCGCCTGTCCGATGCGGTCGTCCTCAACTACCGAATTCATTCGGGCAACTCGAATCCACGGTCCAGACCCTTCCAGGAGATGTCCGATGCGATTGCCGCACGCCATCGCGCTTGGGAGGCCCTCCTCTCCGAACCTCGGTTCGACCTCGACGAGCAGACCACAGCGGATCTGCGGATGCGGGTGAGGTTGGAGGAGCTCAGGCGCCGAGGCCAGGTAGCACGACTCCTGTCATGTAGAGATGCTCCGGTCGCCGACCGCTTGGCCTTCGCGTCGATGGCATCGCCTCGGCTGTTCTGGTTGCGCAACCGGCTCTTCCGGGTGTTCTCCGGTCGAAGCTCGCGCTGACGTAGAGCGATCAGGTGCGCGCCCGTCCCGCTCCAGGCTGCCGGGCGGAGGAACTTCCCATGGAGGGCGGCGCAAGGGCGCTGTCACCCGATCTCGCTCGCGGCGCCTCGCCATCCCACCCGCGAACCAGAACGCCACATAGACGGCGAGGCCGTTGTTGAGGAGAAAGATCGGGCTGTCGGCGACCCAGAAGCCGAGCAGGGTGAACACGCCAGCGATCCCCATGAGCTCCATGGAGTCACGTTGCGGAAGTCTGGTCCCGATCCTGCTCACGTACACGAGCACCACCGCCAAGATCAACGGACCGAGGAAGATGCCGTACCAACTGAAGTTCAGGTAGATGGAGCCCCATACCGACGGCGGCATCGTGCCGCGGGTCGAGCCGTACTCAAACGCGAAGATCTGACTTGCCAAGTCGCTGCCGTTCCGGCCGGGCAGCACGGCGGTCATCGAGGCGACCCACTCAGAGCCGTTCGCGATCGGCATGTAGTCGTAGATGAAGCGGAAGCCGATGACACCCGAGATCTGGTTCCCGGCAGTGACGCGGTCGCTCAGCTGGGCCAATGCGATCGCGCCCTTGTCGAGCGGTCCTTGGGCGGTTTGCAGCTCGGGACCGCGCCCGAGGGCGATGGTCGAGATCATGAGCAGGCCGATCCCGATGAGGGTCAAGATGGGGACCCGCCGAGGCATCCGTCCGTTGAGGAGGTAGAGGTAGACGACCGTCGTCGCCCCGAACAGGACGAATGCTCCTCGCTGACCGGTGCCGAGAAGCGCGAACGCGGCGATCACGACCAAGGGGGCCCACACGAGCGCACGTCGCTGGAGAAGCCCCACGTGGTTCCAGTAGGTCAGCAGGAGTACGACGAGCGCGGGAAAGAGGGCATTCTTGAACTGATTGACGTATCCAGGGAAGAGATATCGCTCACCGCTGTAGGACTCGAGTCGCAGAGTGGTCACATCGACCCGTTGGCCAGACAGTTGACCGCCGATCCCCTGGAGCAGCGCGCTGTATCCAATCTGTTGGAAGTAGAGGCCCGCGACCGCCACCGATACTGCGAGTACGAGCCAGAAGCCCGCAGTGGGGCGTCGAATGAGGGGCGGCTCATGATCGGTCACCCGCGTCGAGGACAGGGTGACGCCCCACACGATCAGCGTGGTCGCCGCCATGAAAGCCATCAGCGTCCCGAAGACGATCCACCCATATACGCGATCCGTGTCGTACGTCGGATCAAGAATCGGTAGCGTGCCTGCAGCCATCACGAACTGCAGGATGGCGAACAGCCCGACTGCGGTGAGCCTTCCTACCTGCGGGAGGACCAGCATGTAGAAGGCCAGGAAGCAGGCCGCTAAGGGGATCAGGAGCCAAGTCACCGAGTCCGCGCCTTCTTGGCGCACGAGCCAGATCGGTCGATGAGGCGCGTGACGACCTCGTACACCCACCTCACCTCCGACTCTTCGGCATCGTTGCCCTGAGCGTCGCGATCAAGATGGCAACATCGGTCCTGAACGAAACCGACTCGATGTACTGGAGCCCCAGCCGGATCTTCCCAGGCCGGATGAGACGGTCGTACGCGTCATCGGGGTCTCCCTCGCCTTCGAGGATCGACCCCTCATCCGAGAACTGAATCGAGGCCCAGTCAGTGATACCGGGTCGCACGGTGAGCAGGCGCCGCTCCTCGTCGGTGTAGCGGGCAACGTCCCAGTCGACCTGCGGTCGTGGGCCTACCAGACTCATGTCGCCCCGGAGCACGTTGAGTAGTTGGGGCAACTCGTCGAGCTTGGTTCGCCGAAGCGCCGCTCCCACCCGGGTGATCCTGGGGTCGTCGTTGGCAGTCGACGAAGGTCCACTGCTCTCGGCGTCCACCACCATCGTCCGGAACTTGAACATCGTGAACGGCTCACCGTCGCGGCCGACGCGGGTGGCGCGGTAGAGGACTGGACCTCCGTCGCTGCGCTTGACCAGCAACGAGATCAGTGCAGCTACAGGACTGAGCACGATCGCTACCGGAACGGTGAGCGCCAAGTCCAGAACGCGTTTCCCTGTCGAGTACCATCCGTCGCCAGCCGGACTGGAATCGCGGCCCTTCATCGTCATGCTGGATCTCCGTTTGGGTCAGGTAGCCAAGACGCGCCCTGATCGTGAAGGCAAACCTACCGTTCGAAGAATCCTCGGACAGAGGCAATCACCATCTCGGCCTGCTCCACCGTCAGCTCCGCGTTCATGGGCAAGGAGACCACTCGGCGACTCAACCTCTCGGTGTTGGGCAAAGACCAGTGGTCGAGGCCGACGCCGGCTTGCTTGTGAAAGGGAACAGGCCATGAGACCAAGACCTCGATCCCGTCGCCGGTGAGATGCTCGACAAGTTCGTCTCGGCGATCGGTCATGACCGTGTAGTTCTGGTACACATCCCGCCGTCGACTGTCCTGGCTGGGCCCGACCGGAAGGTCCAACTCGTCGATGTCGTTGAGTCCGTCGTGGTAGACCTGAGCCAGTGCGCGGCGGTGCTCGATCCAAGCAGGCAGCTGGGTCAGCCGCCAATCGAGGATGGCGGCGTGGAGGTTGTCCAGTCGACAGTTGTATCCCCAGCCGTCGACCTCCGTCTTGGTGACACGGCCGTGGTCGCGCAGGCGGTGGATATCGCCGGCGAGCTGGTCGTCGTCGGTCAGCACTGCGCCAGCGTCGCCCGGGGCACCCAGCATTTTCGCTGGGTAGAACGAGTACGTGCTCGCTCGGCCCAGAGTTCCCGCTGTACGTCCGTCGATCGTGGCACCGAGTGCCTGCGCCGCGTCCTCGATCACCGTCGCCCCACATGAGTCCGCGACCCTGACAACCTCGGTCATGTCGACGGTGCGTCCGTTCAGGTGGACCGGAATGATCACCTTGGTGCGATCGGTCACCGCCGCTTCGAGCTGGGTGGTGTCCATCAACTGATCGGCACCGATGTCCACGAACACCGGCTTCGCGCCTCGCATCACGAACGGAGAGATCGTCGCGATGAACGTGTGCGCGACGGTCACCACCTCGTCGCCCGGTCCGATGTCCAGCGAGTGCGCGATCAGCCTGAGACCGTCCGTGCAGTTGCTGACGCCTACGCCGTGCTTGGTCCCCACAAAGGCGGCCAGGTTCCGCTCGAAATCGACCAGTTGCTGGCGCAGCATGACGTCACCTCGAGCGAGCGTGTCGTCGATGAGCGGCAGCAGGTGCGCCCGCTGCTGTTGCCACTGCAGGGGGAAGTCGATGAACTTGACCCGCCAAACCATCAGGAGTCCTCCAGCCGTTTCATCACTCGTTCTGCGATGCTCTGCCGGGTCAGCCCGTGGACGCCGCGAAGATAATCCTGGTCGCCGACCACAGAGCTGAATTTGTGTGGTACTCCGACCCGCATCAGCGGACAGGTGGAGTCAGACTCGGCCAGCACCTCCGCAGCTGCCCCGCCGAGTCCCCCTGAGATCGTGTGCTCCTCGACCGTGACCAGAAGCCGGTGCATCGTCGCTACCCGGCGTATGGCTGCCTCGTCGAACGGCACGATCCACGGCGAAGACACGACGGTCGACGAGACGCCGGCCGCATCCAGGTCGTCGGCGGCATCCATCACGACCGGGAGCATCGCGCCCGTCGACACCAGAGCGACGTCTGACCCGACGCGAAGTGTTGCGGTCTGCCCGCGCGCGAGATCAGGCCGCGTGCGGTGCACCGTCCTCTCGCCTGCCTTGCCAAGGCGAAGGTAAGCAGGACCGCCGTGTGCGACGAGATCTGCGAGGATCGCACTCGTTTCCTCCGGGTCTCCCGGTGCCGCGACCGCGAGTCCCGGGATCGATCTCATGATCGCCAGATCCTCGGTGGCGTGGTGGGACATCCCCAAGGCTCCGTAGGCAAGTCCGCCACCCACGCCGACCACGACGACATCGGCTCCGTGGTAGGCGACGTCGTTCCGAATCTGCTCCAGACACCGGATCGTCGGAAAGTTCGCGATCGAATAGGTGAAGACCTTCGCTCCTGCCAAGGCCATTCCGGCGGCCATCCCGGTCATGTTCTGCTCGGCGACACCCGCATTGACGAACTGCTCGGGACAGGCTTCGACGAACGGTTCTACCACTCCGAAGCCGAGATCGCCCGTGATGAACACGATGTCGGGGTCAGCTCGGGCCGCCTCGAGCAGGTCGGCGAAGAACCTTGACCTCACTCTCCTACCTCCGCGAGCGCCACTGCCAGCTCTTCGTCGGACGGCGGCCGGTAGTGCCAGAGGACGTTGTTCTCCATGAACGACACCCCTTTTCCCTTGACCGTGTGCGCGATGACGCATCGCGGGCGATTCGTCTGCGCCGGAGCAACCCCCAATGCCGACGACAGTGCGGTCGTGTCGTGACCGTCCACCTCGATGACGTCCCAGCCGAACGCAGACCACTTGTCCGCGAAGGGCTCCAACGTCAAAGTCTCATCCGTCGTCGCAAGGGACTGATACTTGTTGTAGTCGACGACAGCCACCAGATTCGCCAGCCTGTGGTGGCCGGCAAAGAGCGCTGCCTCCCATGTGCTTCCTTCGTCGCACTCACCGTCACTGAGCAGCGCATACGCCCGCCACTGCGCGCCGACGGACCTCGCCCGCCAAGCCATCCCGGTCGCGACTGAGAGGCCGTGCCCGAGCGATCCGGTTGACAGCTCGACGCCTGATATCCCGACATGGCTGACGTGACCGGAGAAGGTGGAGCCGTTCTGGTAGTGCAGCGACAACGTTGCGGGGTCGAGGAAGCCTGCCTCGGCAAGTGCCGCGTAGACAGCAGCCCCCGCGTGGCCCTTGCTCATAACGAACCGGTCGCGATCCACCCAGGCAGGATCGGCGGGATCCACACGGAGCACATCGCAGTACAGGGCGGCCAGGATGTCCGCGATCGAGAGCGCGGAGGCAACGTGGGAACTGCGTCCCCGGTTTGTCATCCTCAGCACGTGCTGGCGGATCCGGCGCGCGAACTCCGGGGGCGTCAGATCAGTCATTACCGTCAGAGCACCGCATACCCGATGTAGGGGTCGAACTCAAACCGGCGCAACTCGAGCCCGCCGAGCCCGATCTCCTCCAGGACAGCCATGGTCTCCCCCGGCCAGATCGGATTGTCGAGCTCGTCGAAGGCAAGCACGGCGCCCTTGGGCATCCGCGGAATGAAGTTACGCAGCGCTGTCACAGTCGGTTCGTAGAGATCGAGATCAAGGAACAACAAGCTCACGACCAGGTGCTGGTTCTCGCCGACGAACTGCGGGATCGTCTCGTTCACGTCGCCCTTGATCAGGCTCACCTTCGGGACGTGGCCGAGGAAGCGATCGGTGTCGTAGATCTCGAGGAGATGGCTGAGCTCAGTGTGGGAGTCGGCAGCGAGATCGCCCGTCCGCACCCCGGTCTCGGCCGGCGCGTCAGCAGCACTGACGCTCGGGAATCCCTTGAAGGTATCGAAGCCGTAGATTCGCCGCGTCAGATTGGTCGGCTCCAGGGCAGCGCTCAACTGGGCCAAGGTCATCAGGCTGAAGCCGCGAAAGACGCCACACTCGACGATCGATCCCTTGACGGGAAGCGTGAGCTTGAACAGCTCGTAGAGGGCTGCGAGACGCGTGAAGTGTGCCCGCCGCATATATCGCGGAAGATTCGCCAGGCGAATTGCGAGGTCGTCGGGGCTCGAGGCGAACACCTCGGCAATCCGCCCGGGCACCTCACGCTCCGCCGACGTCGAGAACGACCCTGGCGCGTCCGTTGGCCTGCCCGTCACCGGTTCTGTCCATTCACGATCCGACCGTACCGTGCGACTCTGTGGAGAGGCAGTGATGGGTTGCACAGCAAGCAGATTCACCCCTTGGGGCATAGGAATCATTGGGCTCCCGCCAAGGTCCCCCATCGCCCGTCCAGTTCAGCATGCGCTATCGAAAGTTCTAATATCGCTTCCGGGAACGATGCTCGGGGTCGTCCTGATCAGGCCCTCCCCCGTCTGACCGGTCCCTGTCGTACCCTCCCAGGTGAGAACTACGTCCCTGCGCGACGAGAGCAGGACATCGACGACCGCGACAGGTCGTCCCAGGATCGTTCGTTGAGGCAGGTCGAGGGTGCGGCCGTTCAGGCGCACCGTGTCGATGGAGCCGCCGAAGGGGCCGTAGATCCGCACCATGACGTACTGCGAGCCCGGGTCGGTGCCGTAGCGGCCGCCGCCGGTGACGGAGACCGGCAGCCGGGCCGCCTCGCTCGGGGAGATGACCTGGTTGAGCGTCAGCGTGCCGGCGAGGTCCTGCACCCCGGCCCGGCAGCCCATCGCCTCGACCTCGGCGTTATAGCGCAGGTAGTAGGACATCTTCGAGCCGGTGAGGTCGTTGAGACCGATGTCGACCCGCGGCGTGGCGCCGTCGTCGCCGGCGAGCGCGCCCTCGACGCGCGTGCCGGCGAGCTCGCCGCGGACCTGCTCGTCGAACGGCGCGATCAGCAGTCGGCCCTCGCCGGCGGCGCGGTCGAGCCCCTCCAGGAACGCCGTCGGCGAGGCCAGGGAGCCGGTCGCGGCGTCGAAGATCGCCCGGGAGGCCTGCGCGAAGAAGGCGTTCTGCGCGGCCGGGCCGGCCTCGACGTACGGCTTGTTGAGGAGCTCCTCGACGGCGTTGTCGCGGGTCAGGGTGACGTCGCCGACAGTGACCGGGCCGGTGCCGTCGAGCAGGTACGACATGCCGACCGGGTCGACGGCCACGACGCCGTCGATCGGGGTGTCCGGGAAGCGCTGGTCCCAGTGCGCGCGCCACAGCTCGGCGGCGCGGGGGAAGTCCATGGTCCAGCCCGGATCCTGGAAGTAGATCCCGAGCTCCTTGCCGTAGACGGCGACCTCTTCGGAGGAGAGCGGCAGGACCGGTCGCTCGGCCGTGGGGAAGTCACCGGCCGTGCCCTGGTCGACCATCGAGACCCTGCCGTTGTCGGCGCGCAGGAGCGCCCAGGAGCCGGGCATCCCCCCCGTGGCCCGGATCTCGGCGTTGTTCTGGAAGAGCAGCAGGTAGTTCCTTGGACCGTCGCCGCCCGCCATCGCCGGCAGGACCGTGATGGCCTTGTCGGCGGACGCGAGCCCGGTGCGCAGGTCGTGCACCAGGCCGGCGAACCGGTCGAAGCGGGTGCGCAGGGCGCCGACGTAGCCGTCGCTGTCGAGCCCGGCCAGCTCGCTCTCGGCCTCGTCGAGCGCCGTGCGGGCCTCCTGCACGGGCGCCTCCAGACGGGCGACCGTGGCGAGGTCGACCCGGCCGTCGGCCACGACCCCGTCCAGCCCGTCGACCGTCGTGCCGAGCGGGGCGACCGCGTCGCGCGCGATCACGTCGAGCGAGCGGCTCATGGCCGCCACGCCGTCGACGTCGTCGCCGACGAGGGGGAGGTGGCCGAGCGCGCGCCACCAGAGGCCGGACGTGCGGTCCGCGGCGGCGGCGGACTGCTCCGCGAGGCCGCTGGCAGCGGCGTCCCGAGCGGGAGCATCCCCCGTGCGCCACGCCTGCTGGAGTGCGGTGGCGCTCGACTCCGCCCCCCGGAGCTCGCCCTGGACCTGCCAGGCGAGCCACGCGGTGTAGGCCGCCGCCACCACCAGCAGCGCGAGCACGACCCAGAGCACGCGGCGAACGGTCACGGCGCGATCCTGTCACAGCATGGCGATGGCTCCGTCGCGTTCACGACGGAGCCATCGATCAAGGAGTCGGACGAAGGGGTCAGCGGCGGATGACGCGGAAGCTCGTGTTGTTGTCGGAGTCCCGGAACACCGATCCCGGCCTGGCCTCGAAGGTCGCCCGCACGACGTACTTGCCGAGCTTGTTCAGCTTGCCGGTGCGGAAGCACTCGCGGTTGTCGTTGTACGGCTTGGAGTCGACGAACTTGAAGCCGCCCTTCGAGCGCTCCACGCGGATGTTGACCCGGCCCTTGGGCCGACCGTTGCCACCGGTGTTCGCCGCGACGCAGATCTTCGCACGGTTGCCTCGCTTCACGGTGTCCCGCACGAAGATGTTCGTGGCGGTCGCCACGCAGCCGGTGTAGGGGCAGTCCGCAGCCGATGGGCTTGCGGAGATGCCGATCAGGCCAGTGGCCATGAGCGCAGCCCAGACCATGCCGATAATCAGTTTCTTCACGTCCGTTTTCCCCATTCAGCGCATGAGCGCCGCAGCCAACAATCCAGTCCCTCACTCTACGGGCACATCACCCGTCGCGTCACCCTGCCCAATCGGGTGATGGACGTGCGTCCGGGTGGGCCACGTCCGGGGCGGGTCCGGTGGAGCGGTGGTTTCGAGACAGGCGCGCCTTCCTCAACCACCGACGGGGCTGCGGGGGAGGCGGACGGTCGCCAGGGTGCCGCCGCCGGAGCGGAGGTCCAGGGAGACCCGGCCGCCGTGGGCGGTCACGATCTGGGAGACGATCGACAGGCCGATGCCGATGCCTCCGGCGGCGCTGCCGCGGGCGGCGTCGGTGCGGTAGAAGCGGTCGAAGGCGCGGCGGCGCTCGGCCTCGCTCATCCCGGGGCCGGTGTCGGCGACGGTCAGGACGACGTCCTCGCCGTCCGCTGCGCCGGCTTCGCGGGCGAGGCCGACGATCACGCTGCCGTCGGGGGTGTACTTGATCGCGTTGGAGACGAGGTTCTCCAGCACCTGCTTGACCCGGGCGGCGTCGACCCGGGCGCGCACGCCGCCCTGCGCGTCGGCCGACAGCGCGAGCCCTGTGGCGCGGGCGGCCGGCTGCCCCTCCTCGACCACCTGCTCCACCAAGGCGGTCAGGTCGGCGTCCTCGCGGCGCAGCACCAGTTCGCTGGTCGGAGAGGCGCTCAGGAGGGCCGAGATGCGCTCCAGGAGCGTCTCGGCGTTCCGGGCGATCACCTCGAGCGTCGGACGCAGGGAGTGGTCGCCCTCGCCGACCGCGTCCTCCGCGATCTCGACGTAGCCGATGATCGAGGTCAACGGCGTGCGCAGCTCGTGCGAGACCGTGGCGAGGAACTCCTCGCGCACCCGCACCGACTCCAGGAGCTCGGTGACGTCCCACGCCGCCACGACCGTGCCGAGGAGCCCGCCGTCCTCGCGCAGCACCCTGCGGACGCTGACGACCACCGCGACCTGATCGGCCCGGTCGCCCACCCACTGCAGCTCGGCCCGGATGGGCCTCGCCGCGGAGCGCGCGCGGCACCGCCTGCTCGTCGATCGCCAGCCGCGTCGACCGGTCCGCCCGCCAGACCAGGTCGCCGGCGTACGGCGGGACGTCGAACCGGAACCCGCCGCGGACCGCGAGCTCCTGCGCGACCCGGTTGGCCATCTCCAGGCGCCCTCGCGCGTCGTAGAAGCAGAGCGCGGCGTCGACGGTCTCCAGGATGCCCCGCCCCACCACCAGCCGGTCCTGCGCGGACTGCAGCGCCAGCGCGAGGTCGCGGGACCTCTCGAGCAGCTGCCGGCGATTGCGGCGCAGCGTGTTCGCGGCGAGCTGGGCGACGACGACCAGCGCGAGCGCGACCCCCGGCAGCAACAGCGCGGAGAGCCACTCGACTGTCGCGTCGGGGAGCGCGGGGTCGTCGACGGCGGCATAGACGCCGGCCACGACGGCACCCACCAGCGCCGCCACCACGCCCGCCCAGGCGAACTCGAAGGCGAGCCAGATCAGCGGCAGCACGCTCAGCAGCGAGATCTCGGGGGCCACCTGGGCGCCCTCGAACTCCAGGACGACCACGCCGACCACGTCGAGGAGCGGCACCACGATCCGGCCTCCGCCCGCCCACCGCTCCCACGGCAGCACCAGCGCGAGGACGGACGCGACGACCACGACGACCAGGGGTACGCCGAGGCTCAGCCACGGACGGGGCACCGCCTGGTCGGCCCACAGCACCGCCACGACCGCCGAGACCAGCAGCAGCGTGGGCAGCTGCCAGACCGCGAACACCGCGTACCGGGCTCGCGCCGTCGTCTCCTCACCCGGACGAAGCACGCGGGCGACGTACCCGATCCGCGGCCCCGGCACGCGCTCGCGCCTCAGCCGTCGAGGGAGATGTCGTCGGTGTCGCCGAGGAGGGAGTCCTGGTCGTCGGTGGTGTCGACGCAGGGGCCGGTGACGCCGACCGAGACGGTGCCGGGGGCACGCCGGGACTCAGCGAGGCTGGCGCTGAGGTCGTCGCGGGTCAGGGTGGCGTAGGGCTCGGGGTCGGTGCCGGAGCGGTCGACCTGCCAGCCGTCCTGCTCGAGGGCGGCGGTGAGGGCGGCGACGGCGTCGGCGACGGGGCCCGATGGGGTCGCGGTGGCGCCGGCGGCGTACTTGAGGCGCGGCGGGTTCGAGCTGCACACCGACCAGGAGCCGGTGGCGCCGGTGAGCTCGAGGCCGGCGTCGGCGGCGACCGTGGCCACCGAGCGGAGGGAGTCCTGGACGCCGGTCCGGGCGCTCCCCGGCGAGCCGCTCTGATCGCCGCCGCTGTCGCCGCAGCCGGCGCTCGCGAGCATCAGCACCCCCAGGATCGTCAGCAGTCTCGTCCACCTCATCGCGACCCCATCATCTCGGCCCATCATCTCTACCCCGGGTCCCGGGTGCGCGACTCGCCCGGCACGCCGCTGCTCGGGTCGCGGTCCCACTCGGGGTCGACGGCCGGGCCGTACCACGGGTCGTAGCTCTGGTCGGCCGCGTTGACCCGATCGTCCTGGCCGTCGACGATCAGGCCGATGTTGTAGAGCGACTCGGTGTCGTGCTCGAGGTAGGAGCCGTGGGCGTCGCCGGTGTTGATGGCCCAGCTGCGGTCCACGTTCTCGGCCTCGAAGCGGGTGGCGCCGAAGTCCTCCGACGACGGATCCGTGCCCAGGCCGAGCCCGCCCTTGCCGACCCAGCCCTCGTCGCCGAGCGTCGCGACGAGGTCGCGGCTGTCGCGGCCGACGAAGACGTGGTCCTGCCCGACGCCGAGGTCCGAGGCCTGGTCGGCCGGCCCGGCGCCGGGGCTGCCGATCAGCACCACGTCGTCGGCGGCGAGGTCGAAGTCGCCGGCGGCGTACGACGTGGTGGTCGACCCGTAGCTGTGGCCGACCGCCGTCAGGTGGGCCGGGTCGTCCGGTCGCGAGGCGCGCAGCCCGTCGACCGCGTCGGCCAGCCGCTGCCCGCCGTCCTCGGCGCGCCCCTCGGTGAGGGTCGCCGGGTCGACGGGACCGGCCGGGGCGTCGTACCCCAGCCAGAACATCGTGGCGACGCTCGAGCCGTCGCCGTTGTAGCGGGTGGCCTCGTAGAGGTTCATCATCTGGTCGGTGTAGCGCACCGTGTCGCCCATGTCGGTGCTGATGCCCGGCGTGAACACCGCGACGTCGGCGGCGGTGTCGAGGTCGCCCACCGCCACCGCCACCCGGCCGTCGCCGCCGAAGGCGCCCGGGTCGTAGAGCCACAGCTGGCCGCCGAGCGGCTCGCCGGTGATCGGGTCCTCGTAGCCGTCGGCGTTCGCGAGCGCCTCCTGCGCCGTGCGCGCGTTGTCGAGCACCCGCTGCTCGGCGTCGCCGATCGTGCCGTCCTCCTCCTTGGCGGCCAGGGTGGCCAGGTCGTCGTCGAGGAGCACCCGGTTGGCCTGGTCGCGGGCGTCGGCGGGGAGGCCGTCGGCGGCGCCGACCAGGCGGGGGTACGCCGCGATGACGGCCTCGCGCTCGGCCTCGCTCAGCCCCGCCCACCAGTCGCTGACCTGCTGCGGCGACGCCCCGGACCCCGGCGCGCCCGGCCGACCCATCGCGTCGGTGGCGATCGCGGGGAGGCCGCCGGCGTCGGAGAGCGCCCGGTCCAGGGACGTGCCGGCCTCGAAGGACTGGCGCAGCAGGTCCTCCGCCTCCCGCACCCGCCGGTGCAGGTCGTCGTGGTCGGCGACCAGCTCGCCGTAGTCGGCGCCCAGCTCGGTCGCGCGCTGCCGCAGCGCCGCCACCGCCTCGGGCGTGGCCTCCGCAGTGGCCGCGATGTCGGCGAGCAGGGCGGCGCGGCGGTCGTCGAGCACCCGCTTGCGGTCGGTCAGCTGCCGCCAGGTGGCCAGCAGGTCGCGCAGCGTGTCGGCGTACGCCGTGACCGCGCGGCCGACCCGCTGCACCGTCCGCGACATCGCGGTGTGCTCGCCCGAGGCCCGCGAGGTCGCGCCGCGATAGGCGTCGGCGGCGGCGCCGAACCAGCCGCTCAGCGTCAGCAGCTGCGAGGCCCGGTCGGCGACCTCCTCGAAGCGGCCGGACGCGGTGTAGAGCGTCTCGGCGAGCGCGTCCGCGCCACTCGGCTCGCCCTCCGGCCGGCGGATCTCGGGCTGAGAGGGCGGTACGTCGACGGTGACGGTCATCGACGCGGCCCCAGCCGCCCGTCCAGGTCGGTGAGCTCCTCACCGGCACCCTGGTCGGTGCGCCAGAAGTCCCGCCCCGCCGCGTCGAGTGCGTCGGCGAACCCGGTGGCGATGGCGGCGCTCTCCTCGGCGTACCCCGACCAGGCGGCCAGGAACGACGCCGCGGCGCCCTGCACGCTCGACGCCAACCCGGCCGTCGACTGGTCGCCCAGCTCACGGGAGGAGCCGGTCATCAGCTCGGCCAGGGCGCGCCAGTCCGCGCTGCCGGCCGCGAGCGCAGGCTGCTCGACCCCCAGCGTGCTCACGCCGGTGCCTCTCCCAGACGGACCCGACCGCCGCGCACCCGCAGCATCAGCACGGCGTCGGCGGGCGCGAAGACGAGCTGCACCTCGGTCTCGCGGGCGGCGAGCACCCTGGGCATCCCGTCCGGCGGCGCGACCACCCGCCAGCCCTGATCGGTCAGCGTGGCGCCGGCCCGCTCGACCGCGGCGACGGCCGCGACCGGATCGGCGTCTCGTGCCCGGAGGGTCGTCTCGCGGCGTACGACGCCGCCGCCCTCGCGCAGCCACCGGCTGGCCCGATCGTCGGGCTCGTGGTCGCCGACCAGCTCCCGCCACAGCCACTCGGCCTCCACGGCGGCGAGCTCGGCCGCGGCCGGCTCGTCGAGCTCCGGCGGCTCGCCCGCCTCCCGCGCCGGTCTCTCGGGAGCCGGCCCCTCGGGCGGCAGCAGCACGATGTCCAGGTCCGGGTGGCGCCGGCGGACCGCCGACCAGAACGGGTCGGCCGCCACCCGCGCGGCCACGGCCGGACCGCGGCGTACCTCGTCCGTCACGGACGGCCCCTACCCAGGCGTCGTCGTCTTACACTCCGGCGCTCTCCGCCGGTGAGGACGCCTCGTAGTTCAGCTGTGGATTCGGGGCGGCAGACGCCGGTCCGTCGGTAGGGTGCGCGGGTGTGGGCCTGCTGATCCTCGACGTGGATCCCGGCAGCGACCATGTCGTGCGGAAGATCAACAGTGAGCACCGGGTCACCCTCGACGACGTCGAGGAAGCCCTCGGCTCGATCGTGAACTACGACTTCGACGAGGATCCCGACCGCGGTCGCCGGCTCTACGTCTGGGGCCGCGCGGGTCGCCGCACGATTTTCGTGTGCCTCTATCCGGTCGACGAAGAGGCCGGGCAGTGGCGCCTCGGCACGGCCTACCCGGCCCCTTGGCCGTGAGGCATACTGAGATCATGGACCCGGACTACATTCCCCCCGAGGTTCTACGAGAGCGCGCTCTCGCCAAGGGCAATCAGCCCGGGGACATCACCGTGGGCACTCGGCCGCTGATCCGCCGCAGGCACGACCAGATCGTCGGGGCGGTCCGGATCGCACCGGGGCGCTCCGGAGCCGTGGTGGAGGGGTCCGGGACTACCTCAGCGGGCGTCGACGTCCGTCATGACGTCGACCACGTCGTGCTCACGGCGGCGCGGCGCATCTAACCGAACGACTTCTCGAACTCCACGCCGAACTCGGGCGATCCGGCAATCCCGACGGCTTGGAACGAGCAGCTATGGAACTCGACGTTCTTCAATCCGACGGCACCCATGACCAACGGCCTCCTGCTCGGGTCGACCTCCCAGAAGAACGCGCTGAACTCGCCCTCGAACTGGCAATGGTTGAACACGACGCCGTCGACGATCCCGAGCACGGCAGGTCCGACGACCCGACAGTTGACGAAGCGATAGTCCTCGATCGTCGGAGCGACGACGGTGAGGCTGGAGATCGTGACGACCTCGTCGCGGAACTCCCGATTGCCAGTCTGCGGCGAGGTCATGGCCGTGGAGTTTAGCGGCGAACCGTCGCTACCATGGGTGGCCGATCTATCCGGGCTGTGGCGCCAGACGAACTCGAGGCTCACAGCCCGGGGCAGCGAGTGGTGGATGGGTCCCCGACAGGCGGGTCAGATCGAGACGACGACCTCGGCGACGGTGCCGACCGAGGCATGCACCTTCTTGTCCACCGGCTCCGCCTTGGGGGCCAGAGTGCGCAGGGTCCACTCGCCGTCGCCGGCGAAGAACCGGAAGTGGCCGGTCGCCGAGGTCGGGACCTCGGCGGTGAACTCGCCGGTCCGGTCCAGCAGCCGCACGTAGGCGTTGCCCACCGGCTCACCGGCGCGGACCACCCGGCCCTGGACGATCGCCTCCTTCGCGACGTCGATGCCGTCGAGGGACAGGCCGCCCTCGGTTGCTCCGCACATCAGGCCTCGCCCCGCTCGTCGCCGAGGGCCACCGGGACGCCGACCAGGGAGCCGTACTCGGTCCACGAGCCGTCGTAGTTCTTCACGTTCGCCTGGCCGAGCAGCTCCTTGAGCACGAACCAGGTGTGCGAGGAGCGCTCCCCGATCCGGCAGTAGGCGATGGTGTCCTTCTCCCAGTCCACGCCGGCCTCGGTGTAGATCTCCCTCAGCTCCTCGTCGGACTTGAAGGTGCCGTCGTCGTTGGCCGCCTTGCTCCACGGCACGCTCGCCGCGGTCGGGATGTGGCCCGCGCGCTGCGCCTGCTCCTGGGGCAGGTGCGCCGGGGCGAGCAGCCGGCCGGCGTACTCGTCGGGGCTGCGGACGTCGACCAGGTTCTGCGCCCCGATCGCGGCGACGACCTCGTCGCGGAACGCGCGGATGCTCCGGTCCTGCTCGGTGGCGGAGTACGACGTGGCCGCCCGGGTCGGGGCCTCGTCGGTCAGCTCGCGGGAGTCCAGCTCCCACTTCTTGCGGCCGCCGTCGAGGAGCTTGACGTCCTGGTGGCCGTAGAGCTTGAAGTACCAGTAGGCGTACGCCGCGAACCAGTTGTTGTTGCCGCCGTAGAGCACGACGGTGTCGTCGTTCGCGACGCCGCGCTCGGACAGCAGCGCCTCGAACTGCTGCCGGTTGACGAAGTCGCGGCGGACCTGGTCCTGCAGGTCGGTCGTCCAGTCGAGCTTGATGGCGCCCCTGATGTGGCCCTTGTCGTAGGCCGTGGTGTCCTCGTCGACCTCGATCAGCACCACCTTCGGGTCGTCCAGGTGGTCCTCCACCCACTGGGCGGTGACGAGGGAACTCTCGCGGGTCATGGTCTCTACCTTTCTTGTGCGCCGAGGAAGGGGCGCGGGGTCTGGGGTCAGTGCGCGAAGCGCTGGATGAGGAGGTACATCTCGCAGCCGAGGCAGAACCGGAACACCGCGTTCAGCAGGGCCGCGACCAGCGCCAGGCCGGTGGCGATCAGGCCGAGCAGGTCCGCGCCGAGCAGGAGGCCGGCCAGCCCTGCCAGCGCGAAGGCCAGCCCGACCGCCTGGGCGAACCGCGGCGGGGCCGGGTCCTCGAGCTCCGCCGGAGCCGAGAGCCGGGGCCGCACGAGCGTGCGGAACAGCCAGGAGTACGGCGTGTGCTGCACGCCGCGGGACGCGCCGACCGAGAAGACGGCGGCCTGGGCGGCGAGCAGCAGGGCGGCGGCCGGGCCGGGCGCCAGCAGGAGCACCGCGACGAGGACCGCGGAGGTCAGCGCGGCGGCGAGCTGCGGACCCCTCGGGTCGATGCCGGCGCCGGTGCGCGCGGCGGTGGTGATCGTGGACATGTCTCTCCTGCGGGTCCTGGGACGACGGACGGACTGCAGGTCACGCGGACGCGTGGATGCGGTGGGGCGTGACCGGCCTCAGCGCATTCGACACAGCGACGAGCGCATGCGGCAGTGGTCCACTGCGCGGCGCCTGGTCAGCATGGTCGAGGACATGACGGACACACTAGGGAAGCCGGCTCGGCCGCCCACAATCGGCGTCTCACTATTCGGATAGTGCGTCCATGATATGGACATCAGACCCACCCCAGGGCGGCGAGGACCTGCTCCCGGCGCGGCGCGCCGGTCGCCCGGGTGACCTCGCGGCCGCCGCCGTCGAGCACCAGCGTGGTCGGCGTACGCAGGATGCCGAGCGCGCGGACCAGCTCGAGGTGGCGCTCGGCGTCGACCTCGACGTGCACGACGCCCGGGACCAGGTCCGCGACGTCCGACAGCGTGCGCCGGGTCGTGCGGCAGGGCGCGCAGAACGCCGAGGAGAACTGCAGCAGCGTGGCCCGCTGGCCCAGCTCGGCGTCCTGGACCGAGGCGGCGACGTGGGCCCAGGGGGTCTCGACACGCTCGCTGGCGCTCGCTGCTCGACCACCGACGGCCCGGGTGCCGCGGAACCGGCCGTCGGTGAGCAGCCGGTAGCCGCCGAACGCGAGCGCGGCCACGACGGCCGCGACGACGACCCAGGCTCCGGTGCTCACGTCCTCGACAACCACGACGGCCGGCCGGCCATTCCGGCGCGCCGACCCGACCGGTCAGGGCCCGACGAACGGCAGCGCGACCGTGAACCGGCTGCCCGCACCGACCTCGCTGGCGACCCGGACCTCGCCGCCGTGCGCCTGCACGATCGCGCGCACGATGTTGAGGCCGAGGCCGGCGCCGGGCACCATCCGCTCCTGCGCGGTGCGGCCGCGCACGAACCGGCCGAACAGCCGGTCCAGGTCCTCGGGCGCGATGCCGATGCCGGTGTCGGCGACCTCGATCTCGACGGTGCCGCCCGCGCGCCGCGCCTCGACCGAGACCGAGCCCCCGGCGTCGGTGTACTTCAGCGCGTTCGAGAGCAGGTTGTCGACCACCTGGCGCAGCCGCTGCTCGTCGACCATGGCGACCAACCGGTCCTCGGCTCGGACGGCGACGCCGACCTCGCCGGCCTGCGCGACGGGCAGGGCGGCCTCGACCGCGTCGCGCAGCAGCGCACCGAGGTCGGTCGGCGTCCGAGCCACCTGCAGGCCGCCCTCGCCGGCCTGCGCCACCTGGAGCAGGTCGGAGACGAGGGCGCGCAGCCGGACGGCGTTCCGCTGGGCGACCGCGACCTGCTCGAGGACCTCGGCCGGCAGGTCGGGGCGGTCGGCGAGCAGCTCGAGGTAGCCGAGCACGGCCGTGAGCGGGGTGCGCAGCTCGTGGGAGACCGACGCGACGAACTCGTCCTTGACCGCGAGCGCCCGCATGTAGTCGGTGACGTCGGTGTACGCCAGCGCCGCCCCGGTCAGCTCGCCCGCCGGGTCGCGCACGCTGCGGGCCGAGACCGAGAGCGCCCGCCGCACGATCGGGTCGGCGCCGACCCAGATGCGGCAGTCGTCGAACTGCTCGCCCCGGACCGCGCGATGGGTCGGCATCTCCTCCTGCGCGAGGAGGGTGAGCCCGTCCTCGGCGTACACGTCGCCGAGTTGCCCGGCCAGGCCGTCGTGGCCGTCGGGGAAGGCGAGCGCCATGAAGTCCCGGTGCCGGCGGTTCATCGACTCGTAGCGCCCGTCCCGGTCGAGCAGGATCAGCCCGACGTCGACGGAGTCGAAGACCGCCTCGGCCATCCGGCGCTGTCGCTCGATGAGCTGGTTGGCGGCGGCGAGGCGCTGCTCGCTCTCCCACTGCGGGGTGACGTCGAGGATCTGGGAGATGAAGTGGATCGGCCGCCCGGCGGAGTCGCGCAGCAGCGCCACGGACAGGTCGCCCCACACGGCATGGCCGTCGGCGTGGAGGTACCGCTTGCGCATCCGGAAGGAGGTACGCCGGCCGGCCAGTGTCTCCTCGACGAGGGCCAGGTCGCCCTCGAGGTCGTCGGGGTGGGTGATCTCCTGGAAGGTCCGCCCGCGGAGGTCGGCGGCGGTGTAGCCGAGCATCTCGCACAGCGCCCGGTTCACCGCGAGCAGCCGGCCGTTCGGAGCGACCAGCGTCATGCCCACCGGGGAGTGTTCGAGCGTCAGCCGCCACAGCTGCTCGCCGTCCGAGAACCGGTTGACCACCGATGCCCTCCTCTCCCCCCATGCACAGGATCGGCCCCACACAGGGTCGCAGCAATTGCGCCGTTTCGGGGCGGATGCCGGCCGAAACGCCTACGCGGATCGCGCAAATCGGTGATGCTGGGCCGCTACCCACCGGCGAACGGCGGCAGGAACTCGACCGACTGGCCAGGCTCCACCAGGACCGCACCGGGGTCCTCGGCGGTGACCGGCCGGTCGCCCACGAGCGTCGAGCAGACCTGCAGCACCTCGGCGAGCCGGGTGCCCGGGTGCAGCTCCAGCGCCCGGCGTACCACCTCGGCAAGGGTGATCGGGCCGTCGACCTCGAGCGCGTCCGCCGCCACCCCGGCCGCGGAGCGTGCGGAGGCCCAGTAGTGGACTTCGATCGGAGCGGCGGCCATGTTCGGTATTCTTCCCGACCACACACACCGGCCGAAGCCCAGCGTCGCGTTTCGGTCCCCGCCCCGGCCGACGGGAGGAGACCACACCATGAGCACGCTCCTGCTTCTCACCAGCGCGCTGCAGCCCTCGGCCGAGGTGCTGCCCGGCCTGGCGCTGCTGGGCCACCAGGTCAAGATCCTCCCCGCCGAGGGCAGCGCGCTGCTCGAGGCGCCCGACTCCGACCTCCTGCTGGTCGACGGCCGCCAGGACCTCGCCCACGCGCGCGACCTGTGCCGGCTGATCCGCACCACCGGCACCGACGTCCCCGTCCTGCTCGTGTGCACCGAGGGCGGCCTCGCGGTCGTCCAGCACGACTGGGGCATGGACGACGTGGTGCTGCACACCTGCGGCCCGGCCGAGCTCGAGGCGCGGATCAAGCTGGCGATCGGCCGGCTCGCCGCGCGGCGCGAGGCCGACGACCCCGAGGCGCACGTGATCCGCTCCGGCGAGGTGGTCGTCGACGACGCGACGTACACCGCCAAGGTCGGCGGGCGGGTGCTGGACCTGACGTTCAAGGAGTTCGAGCTCCTCAAGTTCCTCGCCCAGCACCCGGGCCGGGTGTTCTCTCGCCAGCAGCTGCTGCAGGAGGTGTGGGGCTACGACTACTTCGGCGGCACCCGCACCGTCGACGTGCACGTGCGCCGGCTGCGCGCCAAGCTCGGCCCCGAGAACGAGACCCTCATCGGCACCGTCCGCAACGTCGGCTACCGGTTCGTGCTCCCGGCCAAGGAGCAGGCGCCGGTCGCCGACGACGCGCGCGTCTGACTCCACCTCTGTCCACAGGCGCGACCGCGGCGCGGTGGGCGCCCGGTCCGGGCGGGCAGGTGTCCGCGCATGGACGAGGAGATCGCCGCGCTGCTGGCGGCCCAGGACGGCGTCGTCTCCTACGCGCAGCTGCGCCGCCTCGGCGCGCGGCGGCACGACGTCGAGCGGATGGTCCGGCGCCGCGAGCTCGCACTCCTCGGCCCCCGGGTGTACGTCGACCACACCGGCCCGCCGAGCCCGCGGCAGCGGGCCTGGGCGGCCGTGCTGCTCGCCGAGCCCGCCGCCCTCTGCGGGCCGTCCGCCCTGGCCGAGACCGCGCCGGATGCCCCCGTCCAGGTGGCGATCGACGCCCGCCGACGGGTCACCGCGCCGTCCGGCGTACGCATCCATCGGCGGCGGGACCTCGCGCGACTCGTGCAGTGGAACGCGACCCCGCCCCGGCTGCGCTACGAGGTCGCGGTGCTCGACCTCGTCGACGCGGCGGAGTCCGACCTGGACGTCGTCCGCGCACTCGCCGACGCCGTCGGGAGCCGGCGGACGACCGCGTCGCGGCTGCGCGGCGCGCTCGCCGACCGGCCCCGGCTCCGGCGCCGCGCCTGGGTCGGGCGCCTCCTCGACGACATCGAGGCCGGGGCCTGCTCGGTGCTCGAGCACGGCTTCCTCAGCCTGGTCGAGCGCCCGCACGGGCTGCCCCGGGGGCTGCGCCAGGTGGCCCGGCGGGGCCGGCGCGGACGGGAGTACCGCGACGTGGAGTACGCCGCCGGGCTGACCGTCGAGCTCGACGGCCGGCTCGGCCACGACTCGTTCGCGGGTGGCGGTCGCGACGCGGACCGCGACCTCGACGACCAGGCCGAGGGGCGCAGCGTCGTACGACTGCGCTGGCATCAGGTGTTCGGCACGCCGTGCCGGACCGCCGAGCGGCTGGCCCGCATCCTGCAGCGGCGGGGATGGGCCGGCACCCCGCGCCCGTGCGGTCCGGACTGCCCCGTCGCCGATCGAGCCTGATCGTGGAGTCGCACGCGCATCCGGTGCGCCTGCGACTCCACGATCAGGCCAGGCCGAGCAGCGACCGCGCCTCGGCGGGCGACATCGGCTGCCGCTGCGCGACCCGCGCGGCGCCGGCGGCGCGCTCGACCAGCTGGGCGTTGCTCTCGACCGGGACACCCCTCGCGATCGTGAGCACGTCCTCCATCCCGACCCGCAGGTGCCCGCCCATCGACAGCGAGGCGAGCATGACCGGCAGCGTGCTGCGGCCGATGCCGGTCGCCGACCAGCTCGTCACGGCGTCCGGGAGCAGTCCCGCCGCGGCGACCAGCGCCGGCGCCGTGCCCGGCATGCCGCCCGGGACGCCCATGACGAAGTCGCAGTGCACCTGACCGCCGTACGGCGGGCCGTAGCTGTCGAGCAGCCGGTGCAGCGCGTGCACCTGGCCGAGGTCGAACAGCTCGAACTCCGGCACCACCCGGCGCTCCTGCGAGAGCTGGTAGAGCTCGCACACGAACGGCCACGGGTTGGAGAAGACGTCGTCGCCGAAGTTCGTGGTGCCCATGGTCAGGCTGCACGAGTCGGGCTCGGCGTCGAGCACCCTCAGCCGGTCCGCGAGCGGGTCGTGCACCGAGCCGCCGGTGGAGAGCTGGACCACCAGGTCGCTCGACTCGCGCACCGCCGCCACCCACTCCCGCAGCAGGCCGAGGTCGAGCGTCGGCCGGTGGTCGTGGTCGCGCACGTGGAGGTGGATCATCCCGGCCCCGGCCTCCTGGCAGTCGCGCGCGGTGGCGGCGATCTCCTCGGGCGTCGTGGGCAGCGCCGGCGCGTCGGCCTTGGCCGTCTCGGCGCCGGTCGGGGCGACGGTGATCAGGATCCGGTCGGCAGGCAGGTCGGGCATGGCGTCATGCTGTCAGACGTGCGAGCGGTGGTGCAGCGGGTCCTGTCGGCGTCGGTGACGGTCGACGGGGAGGTGGTCGGCGCGATCGACGAGCCCGGGCTGCTCGTCTACCTCGGCGTCACCCACGGCGACGGCCCGGCCGAGATCGCCTGGATGGCGCGCAAGGTCTGGGACCTGCGGCTGCTGCGCGACGAACGGTCGGCCTCGGACGTCGGCGCGCCGGTGCTGGTGGTCAGCCAGTTCACGCTCTACGGCGACGCCCGCAAGGGCCGGCGGCCGACCTGGCAGGCCGCCGCTCCGGGGCCGGTCAGCGAACCGGCGTACGACGCGGTCTGCGCCGAGCTGGGCCGGCTCGGAGCGCGCGTGGAGCGCGGGGTCTTCGGCGCGGACATGCGCGTGGCGTCGGTCAACGACGGGCCGATCACGATGATCCTGGAGAAGTGATCCTGGAGAAGTAGCGTGACGTCCGTGGAGGAGATCGAGGCCATCGCCGCCGCCGCGGAGGCCGCCGACGGCGCCGCCCCGCTCGACGAGGCCACGCTGCTGGCGCTGCGACACCACCCGGACCGGGTGCGCTCCTGGGTGCGGGACGGCGGGTTCGCGCTGCTGGTCGGCGGTGAGCTGTCGCTCGTCGTGGCGCCGGAGAGGCGGGGGCGCGGCGTCGGGCGCTCCCTGCTGACGACCGCGCTCCCGGCGTACGGCGAGGTGCGGGCCTGGTCGCACGGCGACCACCCCGCGGCGGCCGCGCTCGCGCGCGACCACGGCTTCGAGCGGTTCCGCGAGCTGTGGGTGATGCGGAGGTCGTCGGCCGATCCCCTGCCGGCGTACGACGCGAGCCGCGTGCGCGGCTACCTGCCCTCCGACGCCGAGGAGGTGGTCCGGGTCAACGCGGCGGCGTTCGCGCACCACCCCGAGCAGGGCGCGATGGACGCCGCGAACCTGGCCGAGCGGATGGCCGAGCCGTGGTTCGACCCCGCCGGGCTCCTGGTCGTCCCAGACGGCGACCGGCTGCTCGGCTTCCACTGGACCAAGCGGCACTCCCCCGACCTCGGGGAGGTGTACGTGGTGGGCATCGACCCCGGCGCGCAGGGCCGCGGACTCGGCCGGCTGCTGACCCTCGCCGGCCTGCACCACCTGCGCGACCACGGCGTCGCCGAGGTGCTGCTCTACGTCGAGTCCGACAACGCGCCGGCGGTCGCGGTCTACTCGAGACTCGGGTTCCGCCACGACGCGGCGGACACCCACGTGATGTACCGGCGGGGCTGAGGGCCGACGAAACGGTAGCGTTGCCGGCGACGAAACGGTAGCGTTTCCAGCGACGAAACGGTAGCGTTGAAGGATGCCGACGCCGGCCTACGCACCGCGAGTGGTCGATACCGAGCTCGACGAGCTGACGGCCGGGCTGTCCGCGGTCAGCCTCGAGGGTCCGCGAAGCGTCGGGAAGACAGCGACAGCTCAGCGCCGCTCCGCGACCACGTACCTGCTGGACTCTCCGGGCGAGCTCGAGGTGGCTCGCGCCGACCCGGGCCGGCTGACGCGCGGGACCACGCCGATCCTCATCGACGAGTGGCAGCTGTTCCCCGAGAGCTGGGACCTCGTGCGTCGCGAGGTGGACCGCGATCCCTCGCCCGCGCGGTTCCTGCTCACCGGTTCGGCAGCGCCGAGCGGGCCGCCCACTCACACCGGAGCCGGTCGCATCCTGCCGGTCCGGATGCGACCGATGACGCTGGCCGAGCGGGGATTCTCGGCGAGCGTGGGCCTCGCCGACCTCCTCGGCGGGTCCCCGCAGGTCGCCGGCGAGACCGACACCGAGCTGCGCGACTACGTGGCCGAGATCCTGGCCAGCGGCTTCCCCGCGATCCGTGCGCTGCCGGGCCGGGCACAGCGTGCTCAGCTCGACGGCTACCTGGACCGCGTCATCGACCGGGAGTTCCCCGACCAGGGGCTGAGCGTGCGGCATCCGGACACGCTCCGGGCGTGGATGCGCGCCTACGCGGCGGCGACCTCGACCAGCGCGAGCTTCGAGGTGATCCGGGATGCCGCCACGCCCGGTGTCGGGAACAAGCCGGCGAAGACGACCGCGATCCCCTACCGCGACGTCCTCAGCCGGCTGTGGCTGCTCGATCCGGTGCCGGCCTGGCTGCCGACCAGCAACCGGTTCAAGCAGCTGGCTGCCGCCGACAAACACCACC
Organism: Nocardioides hungaricus; assembly: GCF_054782915.1. NCBI lineage: Bacteria > Bacillati > Actinomycetota > Actinomycetes > Propionibacteriales > Nocardioidaceae > Nocardioides > Nocardioides hungaricus. The sequence goes on from NZ_BAAGRO010000056.1 coordinate 81,188, forward strand.
TCGCCGACCCGGCACTCGCCGCTCGCCTGCTCAACGTGTCCTCTGCGCAGCTGCTCGCCGGCAAGGCGCGGGGTCCCGCGGTCCCGCGGGACGGGACATTGCTGGGAGCACTGTTCGAGAGCCTCGTCGCACTCAACCTGCGCGTCTACGCCCAGGCCGCCGAGGCCGAAGTGCGGCATCTGCGCACCCATCGCGGCGACCGAGAGGTCGACTTCGTGGTGACCGGTTCCGACGGAGGGATCGTGGCCGTCGAGGTCAAACTCTCGGCCACGGTCGCCGACAACGACGTCCGCCACCTGCTCTGGCTCCGCGAGCGCCTCGGAGCCGACCTCCGCGACGCCGTCGTCGTCACGACCGGCCGGCACGCCTACCGGCGACCCGACGGCATCGCCGTCGTACCCGCGGCGCTGCTCGGCCCGTGACCGGCCCCCCGGGGTCAGCGCAGCGGGCGCACGTGCAGGCCGACCTCGGGGTCGACGACGACCTCCTGGGTGGCGGGCATGCCCTCGACGGTGAGCTGCGCGTCGAGGGGGACGTTGCGCTTGACCATCGCCAGCGCGATCGGGCCGAGCTCGTGGTGGCGGGCGGAGGTGCCCACGAAACCGACCGTCTTGGCGCAATTGCGCAGTTCGGCACCGACGGTGGGCAGCCGGTTCTCGGAGCCGTCGAGGTGCAGCAGCGTCAGCCGGCGCGGGGGGCGGCCGAGCGTGTGCACGCGGGCGACGGTCTCCTGGCCGCGGTAGCAGCCCTTGTCGAGGTGGACCGCGGAGGGGATCCAGCCGGCCTCGTTCGGGATCGTCCGGTGGTCGGTGTCCAGCCCCAGTCGCGGCTCGCCGCGCGCGATCCGCAGCGCCTCGAAGGCCCACAGGCCGCAGGCGGGACCGGCCGCCTCGGCGTACGCCGGCAGGCGGTCGCGCGGGACGAGCTCGTAGCCGGCGGGCGGGCGCCAGGCGACGGCGAGCTCGGGGGTCACCTCCGCGACCTCGACGCGCATCATGAACCGCATCCGGTCGAGGAAGTCCACGAGCGCGGCGGCCGCGCCCGGCTCGGTGTGGGCCGTGAACGAGTCGCCGTCGTCGTACCCGAAGAAGGCGTGCTCGACGTGGCCCTGCGGGCTGAGGATCAGCGCGCCCGTCCACACCTTCGGCTCGAGCGACTCGAGGTGCTGGGTCGTCAGCGAGTGCAGCCAGGCGAGCCGGTCGGGGCCGGAGACCCGGACGACGTCGCGGTGCGAGAGGTCGACGAAGCCCTCACCCGACTCGAGGGTGCGCTGCTCGCCGTTGAACGAGCCGTAGTGGGCCGCCACGTCGCGGTCGACGCCGTCGGCCGCGACCGCGCCGGGCAGACCCAACAGCGGACTAGGCATCCGTCTCACACTCCACACAGACTCCGAAGATCGCCAGGTGGCCGACGTCGATCACGAAGCCCTCCTCCGCGCGGAGCCGCTCGGCGAGCGGCGCGACCACGTCAGGGTCAACCGACACGACGCGGTGGCAATTCCGGCAGACCAGGTGGAAGTGCTCGTGGTCGGTGATCGAGTGGTACGTCGGCGCGCGGTCGGACAGGTGGGTGTGCCGGACCAGGCCGAGCTCCTCGAGCACCTCCAGCGTGCGATAGACCGTGGAGACGTTGACCGCGCTGGACTGCGCCTGCACGTCGGCGAGGATCTCGTCCGGCGTCGCGTGGCCGAGCCTCTCGACGGCCTGGAGGACGAGCTGTCGCTGGGGTGTCAGCCGGTACCCGAGGCTGTGCAGCCGGGCGGCGAGGTCGTGGCTCATGGCACTACTGCTCATGGCACTACTGGCGCTCCAGCGTCGCCCACAGGTGCGGCTGGAGCTCCTGCCCGACGGCGGCCATGTCGTAGGCGTAGAGCAGCCGGCCCTCGACGTTGCCGTAGAGCCGCTTGCCGCCGGTGACCTCCTTGGCCGAGTCGGTGAAGCTGACCCCGGCCGTGTGCAGCTCGATCTTGCCGTCGGCGGCCTTGCCGTACCAGATCTCCGAGACGCCCGAGGAGTGCGCGAGCAGCAACTCCATCTCGCCGCCGGGGCGGCAGCGCAGGAAGCCCGCCTCCTGGGCGGCGTCGCGCACCTTCTCGCCGTGCTCGTCGACGATCCAGGAGCGGGCGAAGTAGTGGAAGAACGGGCGGCCGTCGTGGGTGAACACCAGCTCCTGGCCGTACTCGAACTTCTCGATCGTCGGGTAGTCGCCGTGCCCGCGCCCGCCCCAGCGGCCCAGCAGCCAGGCCACGGGTCCGCAGTCGTGGTGGAGGTTCTCGGGCAGCTCGAACGGCATGGGGCCACTGTAGGGCGGCCACCCAGATCGATATACCGAGCATCGAGGTCGAGCGGCGCGCTGCTATCTATTTACATCATTTGTGAGTTCGCGGGATATGCTCGTTTTATGAAGCAGAGCGTGCGGTGGGCGTACGACGCCCGGGAACTCGGCCAGGTCATCCGCCGCGCCCGGGTCGAACGCGGTCTCACCCAAGCAGAGCTCGCCGCGCGGCTCGGGGTCAACCGGATGACGATCTCCCGCCTGGAGGCCGGCGACGCGGTCTCGATGGAGACCGCGATGCGCGCGCTGTCCGAGTCCGGGTACGCCCTCGCCGTCGCGCCGAAGTTCAGCACGCTGCGCCTGGCCGACGAGATACCCGATGCCTAGACGGCGTGCCCGCTCGCTCGACGTGTGGCTCTACGGGACCCACCTCGCGACGCTGACCGAGCCCTCGGCGTACCGCTACCGGCTGGCGTTCACCGACGCCGCCTTCGACGCCTTCGGGCAGGGCAGCCGGGTCCTCTCCCTGGCGCTGCCGATCTCGGGAGAGCCCGCCGAGGACCACCGCACCGATCCCACGCGACAGCCGGTGTCGGCGTTCCTCGAGGGCCTGCTCCCGGAGGGCAGCCTGCGCACCCAGGTGGCCACCACCCTCGGCGTCCTCCCCATCGACAAGCTCGCCCTGCTCGAGCAGCTCGGCGCCGAGTGCGCCGGGGCGGTCCAGTTCCTCCCCACCGGCCAGCGCCCCGCCGCCGGCGAGGTCCGCCCGCTGACCGCGGAGGAGATCGACCGCCTCGTCGGCGACCTCCCGACCTACCACCTGCCCGAGGGCTCGGCCCTCCAGGCCTCGCTCGCCGGGGTCCAGGACAAGGTCCTCCTCACCCGTCTCGACGACGGCAGCTGGGGGTGGCCGGAGAACGGCGCCGCCTCGTCGCATCTGATCAAGTCCGAGCCCACCGGCACCCAGGTCGTCGCCCACCTCGTCCAGACCGAGGACTGGGCGCTGCGCGTGGCCCGCGCCGCCGGCCTGCGGGCCGCCGACGCCCGGCTCGCGCGGTTCGCCGATCGCACCGCCATCGTCGTCACCCGCTACGACCGCACGGCCGAGGGCCACCGGATCCACCAGGAGGACTTCTGCCAGGCTCTCGGCCTCGATCCGCAGGCCAAGTACGAGAGCCGTCGCGAGTACGAGACCCGCGGCTCCCGGCTGCGGCGGCTCGCGATGGCAGCGGCTCCGCGGAGTCCGGATCCCGACGCCTTCCGGCGCCGGCTGCTCGCGACGGTGACGTTCAACGTCGTCGTCGGCAACGGCGACGCCCACTCCAAGAACTACTCCCTCATGCTCGGGCGGCGGGGCGAGGTCGAGCTCGCGCCGCTCTACGACGTCGCCCCCGTCCGCTACCTCGACGCGCGGTTCAAGAGCATCGGGCACGTCCTCAACGGGCGGACCGGCATCGACTGGGTGTCCGCGGAGGATCTCGCCGAGGAGGGCGCCTCGTGGGGCATGGCGGCCACGCGGGCGCGGGCCGTCGTCGACGAGGTGCTGGGCGCGACGTGGGAGGCCGTGCACGCGACCGAGCTCCCCACGGGCACGGGAGCCGTGCTCGACCGGCTCGCCGACCTGTGGGCGAGCCGATCCTGGAGGCCGGCGACCGCCTGAGCCTGTCCGGGATCTACGCTGGTGGGATGCCTCGCCCACTCGTCGTGAAGGTGACCTGCGGGGCCGACGACCCCGAGCGCTCCAACCAGGGACTGACCGTCGCCGCGACGGCGGTGACGGCCGGCGCCGGGGTCAGCCTGTGGCTGACCGGGGAGGGCGCCTGGCTGGGCGTCGCGGGGCGCGAGACGTTCGAGCTCGAGCACGCCGCGCCGCCGGCCGGGCTGGTCGGGTCGGTGCTCGCGGCCGGGCGGGTCACCGTGTGCACCCAGTGCGCCGCGCGGCGGGGGATCACCGAGGCCGACGTGCTGCCCGGCGTACGCATCGCGGGTGCCGCGGCGTTCGCGGAGGAGGTGCTCGCGCCGGACGTGCAGGCGCTGGTGTACTGAGTTCGACCCGGCACTCTGGTCTAGGCAGCGGACCTTGTATGTCCGTTTGCCTCCGCTGCCCCGCCAAACGTTGTTAGTGTCCCGCGCGTCGACCGCGGAGAGGCCGACGACACAGCATCACCACGGGGACCGGCGAAGGAGTCCTGGACATGCACGACCACCGACGCATGGAGTCGCAGTCGTCGAGAAGGCGCCTCGCGGTGGTCGTCCTCGTGATCAGCGTTGTGCTCGGCAGCATCGCCATCGTGTCAGGCCCGGCGGCAGCTGGCACGCACCCCAAGCCCAAGCCCAAGCCCAAGGTCTCCGCAATCACACCGGCACGCGGCAACATCTCGGGCGGGACCACCCTCTCCATCCGGGGGAGGAACCTCACCGCCGTCAAGGCCGTGACGGTCGGCGGGCGGCGTGCGACCGATGTCAGGGTCATATCCCCGCGCAAGGTGAGGGCGGTGACGCCAGCAGGCTTCGCTGGTCCGGTGGACGTCCGGGTCGTCACCAAGCGCGGCACGAGCAAGCCGAGCAAGGCCTCCCGCTTCACCTACACGACCCCCCGGCCCATCGACACCTCGCAGTACGAACCGGCCGCCGACACCGTGCTCGCCGACGAGGTCGAATGGGTTGCCGGAGGCACCCTCGGCGATGACGGGTCCACGGCCGGTGCCACTGATCCCTGGCTCGTCGGCCTCGGTCCGGCAGCCGAGGTACCCGAGGTCGGCTCTGGATTCTTCCTCCAGCCTGGCGGGAGAGTGTTTCCCTCGGGGCTCGCTGGCACCGTGTCCGAGGTATCGACCCAAGCCGACGGAGGGGTCGCCCTGACAATCGAGCCGGCGCCGCTCTCCAGGGTCATGGACAGTGTGTCCATCAACTACTCCGGACCCCTCGAGATGTCCGAGGACGGAGCCGGCCGAGAACCCGTGCAGCGGGCCGGCTTGGGGACGCTGCCGTTCCCGAAGCTCGGACCCAGCGCGTTCCAGTGCACCGACCAGAACAGCCGATCAGTTTCGTTCAGTGGCGAGCTCGGCCTCCGACTGGAGAACACGCAGACGAGCTTCTTCCTTCAGACTCCGGGCATCGGAGTCGAGCCCGCTGTCGATGCCTGGGTCCGCGCCGATCTGGTCCTCACGGGAAAGATCACCGCATCCAGCGAGATCTCCTGCGAGCTGCGTCCGGAGTGGCAGAACGCTCAGCGTCGCGTCTTTCCGATCGGTACGACGGGTGCGACCATCTCACTCGGTCCGGCCGCCTCGTTCTCGGTCTCCGGCGAAGGCACCCTTCAGCTGACGCAGCGCACGCGCATGATGGTCGGCCTCTCGGCCTACAACAACAACCCACAGTTCCTCAATGTCCGCCGCGACCTCGGCACCACGGTCCAGGGCGGTGACTTGAGCGTGGTGGCGCGGGCCAGCGCGGGCGTCTCCGTCCAGATCGGGGCCCTCGATCGGATCGGTGTCGAAATCACGGCACAGCTTGCCGCCACGGCGAAGCTCAGTGCTCAATCGCCACCGCCGAGCACGTGCGTCGACCTCGTGCTCAGCTTCGACCTCAGCATCGGAGGCTTCCTGGACGTTTGGATCGCGCGATGGACCTCGTCGACCTATGATCGGTCGTTCCCGCTGGCATCGTGGGCGAAGTGCCTCGGCCAGGTCGGCCCGAGCGCACCGTCGACGGATCCCGCGATCACCAGCCTCCGACTCCCGGCCGCCACCAACGGCACGAACTACGAGGCCCGCCTCACAACTCTCGACAACCGGGAAGGTCGATGGTCGATCTCCCGCGGGACACTGCCGACGGGCCTTGAGCTCGAGCCGGGCTCCGGGCAGGTCACGGGCAGACCGATGGCGAGCATACGAAACTGGTTCTTCGACGTGACGTTCACGGATGGAGACGGTCGCTCGACGACGGAGACGGTCCAGTTGTTCGTGAACCCGATGACCGTGGGCTCCGGCGACATCCAGGTCACGCTCCTGTGGAACAGCCCGGCCGACCTCGACCTCCACGTTCTCGACCCGCTGGGCGAGCACATCTACTACGGCGAGCCCGGACCCACGACATCCGGCGGCTTCCTCGACAACGACGCCAACGCCGGGTGCAGTGAGCAACTTCCGAGTCCCATCGAGAACGTGTACTGGCCACAGGCTGCCGCGCCCAGCGGCACATACACCGCCTACGTCCAGGTGTGGTCGGATTGCGGAGCAACTGATCTGAGTTGGCGCCTGATCGTGCGGATCGACGGTCGCGTCGTCATCGACCGAACCGGTCAAGGCGACTCCGAGGGGTACCTCGTCACCGTCGGCCAGGGAGCCGCCGTGCGCGTCACCCGCGGACCGGCACCTCGGACGGGCGCCACGGTGGCGAAGTAGCGGAGCATGACGCACATCGCGCGTCCGTCAGCGCTGCGTCGGCGCGTTGGCGACGCCGGTAGGCGTCGGTAGAGGACGTCGCCTCTACCTCGGTCGGCACCCTACGCTGACCACGCCAACCGGCGTCCGACCCACTCAGGACGCCAGTTTCCACAGCAGACCAGACCCACCAACCCCTAGGCTCCCTGCTGATGGACTCCAACGACGCCAGCCCGAACCGGTGGTGGCAGCGCAAACAGGACCAGCCCGCGGAGACGCCGGAGCCGGCCACCAGCGTGCCGCCGGCCGTCCGTACCCCCGCCGACCTCCAGGCGGCAATCGAGCGCGCCGCCGAGCTGCGCCGCCGCGCCGAGCAGGCCGCGGCCGAGCAGGCCGCCGAACGGCTCGTCGCCGAGGAGGCCGCCCAGGTCGCGGCGCGGGCGCGGACGGAGGCCGACGAGAAGGCCGCGGAGCACGCCGCCGAGGCGGCGGAGGCGTACGCCGCCCGCCGGGCCGCCGAGGAGGAGGGCGCCGCCCACGCGGCGGAGCGAGCCCGCCTGGAGGAGGCCGCGACCACGGCCGTCCAGGCCCGGGCCGAGGCCGAGGAGGGGGCCAAGAAGCTGGTCGAGGCGGCCAAGGTCGCGACCGCGCTCCGGCTGGCCGCCGAGCAGGCCGCCGCCCAGCAGGCGGTGGACCGCACCGCCGCGGAGGAGGCGGCCCGGGAGGCGGCGGCGCGCGCGGAGGCGGCCGCGGCCGCGCGCGCGGAGG